>NZ_JBIFFM010000004.1:0-374756 GCF_043556995.1 Sulfitobacter sp. 1A15106
GGGAAGTGTGTTCACATGGGTCAATTCTCAGTGACAATTTATGGGGCTACCGGGTCAGTTCTCAGTGACAATCAACACCCGGGAGCGGTAAATCCCATCTCGTCAATCGCACGCTCGATAAATTGCCGATGTTGCGGCCGCAAGAAGATGGCACTCCGCGGTACATTGGTTGCGTGGTGCCCAGTCCCGCGACCTTCAAGAGTATGATGGGCGAGTTGCTGAAGGTGTCTGGGTACCCTGTGCAGAGTAAACGGCAGGAGGCCTGGTCGCTGTTCCAGGATTTGCGCTATCGCTTGGCCGAGCTAGAGATCAGCGTGATCTGGATCGACGAGGCTCAGGACTTGTTCTGTGCTGATCGCAACCTGATCCTGCGGGCACTGAAATCGCTGATGCAGGGTGAACATGCCATCACGATCATCTTGTCCGGCACGAAAGACCTCGCGACCGTGATCCGAAGTGACCAGCAGGTAAAGCGTCGCTTTACGTCCATTGTCCTACCCGAACTCACCGAACAATCCGACGGCGAGAATTTTTGCCAGATCATGGAACATTATTGCCAGCGTGTCGAAGTTCACGCTCCGATGGAGACCGACTTGGTCGGACGGGTGTTCCACGGTGCCCGGTATTGTTTTGGGCGGGCGCTAGAGCTGCTGTTGCTGGCGCTCGAGTTCGCGATCGAGAACGAAGATAGTCATCTCGAAATCGGGCATTTCGCCTCGGCCTACGCGATGCAGGAATCCTGTTCGGCATCGGAGAACGTCTTCTTTGTCGAGCACTACTGGTTGATCGAGACGGACCCGGAAGAGGACGAGAAGCCGCGTCGAACCTCCCGCAACCGGAGAGCCACATGAGCAAGTTGTTTCCTCACATCCCCTTCATCGCTGATGAAACGCCGCTGTCTTGGGCAGCGCGCCAAGCGGCCTTCCATACGGGAGGCCGCTTGGTCCCGTTTCTAAATGACCTGCGGATCCCCGCCGTTGATTTTGCGCGTGGATTGCCTGAGGCCGTCATGCGCCTCTGTGAGATGGCAGGGCAGGACCCTGCACCGGTGTTTCACAATACCATCACGGCGATTGGCGCGCGTCGTTTTACGCTGCGCGGACATGAATTCTCGGCTGAGTTCACGACGGGCGTCGAAACCCGCATCTGTCCTTTCTGTTTGGCTGAGGATCAGGCGGGCCGTGACCGCACCGATGTCGCACTTCGTCATCGTCTGGCGTGGAGCTTGGCTGCGGTGCGGACCTGCGCCACTCATGGGGTGCCGCTTCGGGATATTCGACTGGGCAAATGGGATGACCAATTGCACGAGCTGCAAGGTATGGGTGCTGCGATCGAAGCGGAGCTGGTTTCCCCACCCGATACTGAGCCTAAGGCTCCTTCCGATTTGCAAGTTTATATTGAACGCCGTCTTGAGGGGCAGACGGGCCCGGAGTGGCTTGATGGCCAGGACATCGATCAAGCGTCGCGTGCGACAGAAATGCTCGGTGGTTTGCTGGCTTTTGGACCAAAACAGCAGGCCGCTACGATGACATTGCCCATGTGGGACGAAGCCGGACGGGCGGGGTGGAAACTGGTTTCAGAAGGTGAGGGGGCCGTGTCACAATTTCTCTTGGATACTCTGGATACCAGCACCCGTCAGGAGGCGCAGCCGCGGCCTAAGAAGGCCTTTGGGATGCTCTACAGCTGGTTGTCCGCAAGCCGTTTGTCAAAAGATCCGGGGCCGATCCGGCTGCTGTTGCGTAACGTAATCTTGGAGAACGTCCCACTGGTCGCCGGCCAGAACCTGCTGGGTGAACCTGTGACAGAGCCGCGCTTGAGCAGTATTAACGCCATCGCCAAAACCGAATTTATTCACCCGTCCACTTTACGCAACATCCTGCAGGTTGCGGGGCTGGTCGAGGACCGGAACGGTTCCCAAAATGCGGGCCATACTGTCGTTGATTATGCGCGGGCACGTGATCTTGTCAGTGAGGTAAAATATGCTGTTCCGGTCACGCAAGTGCCCAGCATTCTTACCACATCCCGGCCTGTCGTCGCCATTCTTATCGAACTCGGAATCCTGACCCGGATACAGGACCATGGAGAATTGAAGAGTAAAGTTGGAAAGGCAATCGACGGTCGCAGTATCAAGAAACTCTTGGCTGATTTACGAGAGCAATTCTTGGAAATTGAAGGCCCTCTTGAAGGCTGCGTACCCCTTGCGAAATCAGCGGAACGAACTCGGGTGAGCCTCAAGGTGATCTTGGAACTTTTGTTTGGCCGTCACCTTGACCGAGTGTTTCGACTTTCTGGCCATGAAGGGTTCGGTGCAATCGCTGTCGACGTTGCCGAGATCAAGCGCGTTCTCGAATCCCCGCCGCCGGGCTTGTCGGAGGACGCATATTTCAGGATCCCTTGATCGACGATCTGCCGGGTCTCCGACCAATATTTGAAATGCCGCCTTCGGGCGGCATTTTTTTCGAACTTTCGATGGTCATTTGAAATGGGTGGAATGGACAAAACGGCCGCCCCAGCGTGTTTTGCTCAAAAATTTGCTCAATAAAATCAATGATTAGATTATACTTGAAGTCAAATAGTGGACATTTATTGGTGGGTCCCACATGTGTGTTCTGAACACCAATAAATAGCCATTGGCCGGGTTGAAATGTCCATTTCGCAAGCAAAATAAGTCAATCGGGCGGAAACGCCCGATTTTTGCGTTCTGGGCCCCCTTATGTGAAAAATGGAGGGCCGCCCCTGTTGATTGTCACTGAGAACTGATGGGGTGGATACCCCCTCCCGACGGCATCGCAATGTGCCAAGGTGATGTGGGTCACATCACTGATAGGAGGAAGCATCCATGGATCAACTTGGACCTGCATATCACCGAATAGAACATACGCACGCGGGACTATGATGAGGTCGGCATAAGGTCCGCCTCGACCCTTCAGGAACAGCTTGAAAACATGCTGGAAACAGGGGTCGACCGCGCCTTTTTCTGGCCCGTTCAGCACAATACCGACAGCGACCTTGCGGGCGGCCCCAAGGAAAGCCCGGTTCTCGATCCCGATGGGCGGCTGACCAACTCGGTCAGGGGGGCATCTTTGATTTGATGAGCGAGAGCCTGCCCGGGCTTGAACTGGTCGCGACCGAGTTCGAGGGCGACGATGGCAGTTTCAAGATCAACGCCTATCAGTCCGAAGATAAGACCGTGATCTATGTCTCCTCCCGGTCGATGGAGGTTTTGAACCTTGATGTCGATTTCGCCGGATTGGTGCCCGAGGGGGCGACCGCAACCGGCATTCAAATCGGCATGGATCAATCCGCGCAAAGTTCCGACGGGTTCCATTGGCGCAGCGATAGCGGCCATACCCCTTCGGCCTCTGTTCAGGTGGATGGGCGGGCCTATTTCTACGATGAACATGACGTGCGCGCGCAATTCACCGACAGCCGCTTTGACAGCCCGCAGGTCGAGCTGCGGTTGAAACCTTTCGAAGTGATCGAGATCACCTTCGACGCCGGGCCGACAGCGGACGGGGAAAAGATCGACGGCAGCGGCGCGGCGGACGATCTGACCGGCACGGATGGAAATGACACGATCGGCGGCTTTGGTCAGGACGACACACTGCACGGCGGGGATGGCGACGACGTGATCAATGGCCTTGGCGGTGACGACAGTCTCACTGGCGGGCGCGGTGACGGCGACCTGCGCGGCGCACCGGGGGAGGACACGCTCCACGGCTGGGGCGGAGACGACACCCTGCGCGGCTTCGACGATGATGACCTATTGATCGGCCAGCAGGGGGATGACCATCTGCTGGGCAACCGGGGCGACGATCAGCTTTCCGGCAGGGAGGGGCTAGACCAGCTAAACGGCGGCATCGGGCATGACACGGTCGTCGGCGGGGCGGGGGACGTTTTCGGCTTTTCCGAGGGCGAGGTGGCAACGGGCGATATCATCACCGACTTCACCCCCGGCGTCGATGTGATCCAGCTCTCGCTCTCCGGCATCAGGGGGCTCGATGATCTTGAGATCACGGCGCGAGAGGGCGGTGTTGCAGTCGGCCTTGGCGCACATGGGGTGATCTTCTTGCAAGGCGACCTGACGGAAAGCGCGGTGGCTCAGGATCGGAACTTCGTATTCTAACCGGCCACGCGCAGCCGCCATCAATAGGTCGCGGGCGGATCGCTGGCGGGGAAGGACTCGTCGACCGCCTCATCCACGATATTCCATTTGCGGGGTGGGTCGATCATCTCGCGCGGGCCCGCGACGCGAACGTGGTCTTGCGCTCGGTCATACGCCACCGCCCTTTGGGCGCGGGACTGGCGGTTCATCAGATAGGCGAGGCTCGCGGCACCGGCGCCGAAAATCAGCAATGCGCTCATTCGCATGGGATATACTCCTTCTCAAGGTTAACTTAAAAACCATGGGGTTGATGGTTGGTTCCTTGGCCCGCCGGTGATTGGCGGGGGCTTGCCACCGCTGGAAGGGGGTGACCCTGGAAGCCGCCCGGGCCCTGAGCGCAACACTCGTAATGCGCGAAATTTCTCTCATCCCGCTGCCGCGCTGAAACCAGACCGGCAACGCGATCATTGCCCCTTTGTAACCCTAGTTTTTTGAACGCCCCGCCCGCGCGGGGCCACAACAGATAGGAATGCACCATGACAGGTCAGAATTTTGATGCCCTCGACAGCCCGCAAAGCCAGCCCGGGCGGGAGCATAAGATGGACCCCGCGCCCGATTACACCCCGCGCTACCCCGGTTCCGACCGGCTCAAGGATAAGGTGGCGCTGATCACCGGGGGCGACAGCGGGATCGGCCGCGCCACGGCGTTGCTCTATGCGCGTGAGGGGGCGGATGTCGCTATCGTCTATCGCAACGAAAGTCGCGACGCGGAAGAGACCAAGCGATTGGTCGAGGCCGAGGGCCGTCGGGCGCTGTTGCTGGAAGGCGATGTCGGTGAGAAAGCCTTTTGTAAAGATGCCGTAAGCCGCACGATGGAGAGCTTTGGCAAGATTGACATTCTTGTCAATGACGCGGGCGAACAGCACGCGCAGGAAAGCCTCGAAGACATTGAAGAAGCGCAGATCGAACGCACGTTCCGCACCAATATCATCGGCATGATCCTGATGACGCAGGCAACGCTGCCGCATTTGAAAAAGGGCGCGCGGATCATCTGTGTCACGTCCATCACCGCCTATAAGGGTCAGAACCTACTGCTTGACTATGCGTCGACCAAAGAGGCGATCCTGTCCTTCCTGCGGGCCATGGCGAGCAAGCTGGCACCCAAGGGGATTTTGGTGAACGGTGTGGCCCCGGGGCCGATCTGGACGCCGCTTATCCCGGCCTCCTTCCCGGCGGATAAGGTTGAGGAATTTGGCGAAAACACCCCCCTTGGCCGCCCCGGTCAGCCGAATGAGGTGGCCCCGTCGCTGCTGTTCCTCGCCTGCGAGGACTCATCTTACATGAGCGGGCAGGTGCTGCATCCGAACGGCGGCACGTTGGTCGGCGGATAAGCCAGATGAATGTTGCCCCGCGTGCGATGGCGCGGGGCAAAGTCGATGCGGGGGCGTGTCTGTAGGTCAGTTTTAAATTGGACGCGATGCGCCCCCAGTCACCCGACCGGACGCCGCCGGGCGCCGGACCGCAGTGGCAGAGTGCCGTCATCCGCCCCTTCAATCGTGACCGACTCTGCAATTTCGGTCCGTGGCATGATCGAGATGTCGTGAATGCGCCAATGCAGGTCGAGCAGTTCGGCCTCCGCCGCCTCGACCCTCTCTGGCGTAGCGCCGTTTTCATGCGCCACGACATAGATCGTGCCGGTCAAAAAACGCCCTTCTTCGCGCAGGCGCAGGCGGCTTTCGCAGACCCATGGCAGCGCGTTGAAAGTATTCTGCACCTCTTCGATCAGCGGGTCGAACTTTTTATCCTCTATCGTGCGCGGCATCTCATCGCTGAGGTCCCGGATCGCCGCGCCGGTGTGTTTGAAGCCGTCATGCAGCACGTCCAAGGCGATCACGATGGCCGCGACCGCATCGGCCCACCACCAGCCCATCCCGATCCCGACGATGCCCACGATACCGGCAAGCCCTGTCATCCAATCTGCCTTGTTCATCATGGCATCGGCATAGAGCGTCTTGTCATGGAGCATCTTGGCGGGTTTCATTTTCAGATGGCCGAAAATGACCGGCATCACGACGCTATAGGCCAGCGCCGCGATCATCACCCAGCCGAACCAAATGGTGCTGCCGAAAAGCTCGACACTGCCGATGGTGGGGTGCTCCTGTTTGATGAGCGCGATGGACGAGTCGACGATAAGAAAAATCCCGACCCCGCCGAGCGACACGGCGCTGATCAGATAAGCGATTGATGTGACACGGATATAGCCCAGTGGGAAACGGCGGTTGGGCTTCCACCCTTCGATCCACGAGCCAACGAGAAAGGCAATGGGCGGCACGAAGCTGAGCAGGTCTTCGATCCAAGCGGTTTTCATCGCTTGGCTGCTGCCCACTGCAAAATAGATCGCCGCCACGATCGACGCCAAGACCGCAATCCAAATGACCTCAAGCCAGCGCGCGCGGTGCAGCGCTTTTTTCTGCGCTTCGGGCATGGTGCGGATGGAGCGGGTCATGGGGCAGATGCGCGTAAACGCGCCCCTATGGTTCCGGCCTCATCTCGAAGAAAGCCTTCGATCTCCATCAGCCAAGCGTTTTCGCCCTGCTGCACGGCAACGACATGCTGCGCCCGCTGTAGCGTGGTTTCGGTGGCGGTAAGGTCTTTCTCATCAAGTTGCCAATGGGGGACGGCGGCGAGGTTGAGACCTTCCGCCCATTGATCCACCGGAATGCCACCTTCCTTTTCAACCAGCGCGGCAAGCGGCAGGTGGGGCGGTACGAAAACGCGTTGCCCTTCGATGCTATCGGGCAAGGCGTCTGGCCCCCGGCTGGCGATGACAAAGGACTCCTCGAAATAGGCGTAACTCGGCGCGGCACCTTTTACTGGGGTCACGTCCTTGCGGCTGAAACCCCCGATGGCGAGGTCGATGTCACCCTTCTCCAACCCCTCCAACGCTGCGAAGACGCCAAGGTGTTTCCACTCGATGGCCACCCCCAAGGCGTCGGCGAAGGCGCGGGTCAGTTCGGCTTCGACCCCCTGCGGCGGCTGGCCGTCTGCCAGCACGACCCATGGTGGGTTTTCCGATACCGCCACGGTCATTTTCTGGTCAGAAAGAACGGTTTCGAGGGTGTCTTCCACATCCCGAGGGAACCGCAGGTCATCGCAAGCGGCGAGCAAGCTCAGGGCCGCGAGGGGGATTAAAATTCTCAAACCAATTGAATTGTCCACGCCTTTGGCACCATGTGGCGTAGTTTCGCGGGGCGTCATTACATTATTCCTTTGGGCCGGATCGCAGGGGACCAACGGGCGGTTTCCCGAAAGGTTCCTGTTAGGGGCAGCCCGACCCCCGCGCGCGATCGGTCGATTTCCGCCGGAGCCGCGCTTTGGAGCCACTTCTTCGGAACACCTGCCGCGACCCTCGCGTTCCAGTTGAAACACTCGGTCTGCCATATTCAGCAACAGGAGGTTTCTTGATGACATCTTATCCTTACGACCAACGCAGTGCCGCTGAGGGCGCGCGGGACGCGCTGACAGAGCGGCAAAGCTCGCTGTTCTGGGGGCTTGGCGTCGGCGCGCTTGCCGGGGCCTCTGCCTATGCGCTATACGCCGCGCGGCGGGATCGTGACGGGCTGAGCCATCGGCCCGCAGATTCCGCGCCCGGGCGCAGTGCGAAACAGGCGCGTTTCGGGGATTATGCCGTTGTCGGACGCACGGTGACGATCGACCGTCCGCGTGACGAACTCTACCGCCACTGGCGCGACTTCACAAAGCTCTCAGAGTTCATGGAGAACGTGAAGGCGGTCGAGCCCATCGACGCCGCGAAGGGTCAGTTCTGTTGGATGATCGCAGGCCCGGCGGGGACAGACCTGCGGGTCGAGACCGAGGTGGTCAGTGACAAACCGGGAAAAGAGATCGCGTGGCGCGCCCTCGACAGTTCGCAGATCGATACCGAGGGCAAAGTCTCGTTCCGCGACGCGCCGGGCAACCGGGGCACCGAGGTGGAGGCGATCATCGCCTATAACCCGCCCGCCGGGGAGCTGGGGCGCTGGATCGCCAAGCTGTTTCAGGCCGAACCCGCGCTTCAGGGGCGGCGGGATTTGAAGCGGTTCAAAATGCTGATGGAGACCGGCGAGATCGCCACCTCCGCCAATCGCAAATCGGACAAGTGAGGAGAGAGACATGCGCGCATTGACATGGCAAGGCAAGCACGACGTGCGGGTCGATACGGTCCCCGACCCGGAAATCGTCAACCCCCGCGACGCCATTATCGAGGTCACCTCGACCGCGATCTGTGGCTCTGACCTGCACCTTTATGATGGCGTGATCCCCGGCGTCATGGCGGGCGATATTCTGGGCCATGAGTTCATGGGCCGGGTGGTCGAGACCGGCCCCAAGAGCACCCTTAAGAAAGACCAGCGGGTGGTGGTGCCTTTCACCATTTCCTGCGGCTCCTGTTTTCACTGTAAAAAGACCCAGTATTCGGCCTGCGACAACTCCAACCCGGCGGACAAACAGGATTTGACCGAAAAGCAATTCGGCCACGCGGTCGGCGGGTTGTTTGGCTATTCTCATCTGACCGGCGGCTATCCCGGCGGACAGGCAGAATATGTGCGGGTGCCCTTCTCTGACGTGGGCCCGATAGTCATTCCCGAAGGGTTCGACGATGACGATGTGCTATTCCTGTCGGATATTCTCCCGACCGGCTGGATGGCCGCCGAAAACGCCGACATCGAAGAGGGCGACACCGTCGCCGTTTGGGGCTGCGGCCCGGTGGGGCTTTTCGCCGTGCAAAGCGCGCTCAAGATGGGGGCCGCGCAGGTCATCGCGATCGACCACTACCCGAACCGGCTGAACCTCGCACGGCAGATGGGGGCCAAGGTCATCGACTACACCCAGACCCATGTGCTGGAGGCGCTGATGGAGATGTCAGGCGGTCACGGCCCTGATGCGGTGATTGATGCGGTCGGCATGGAAAGCCATGGTTTCGCGCCCGATACGATGATGGACAACGTCAAACAGGCGGTCGGCGTCGGTGCTGACGGAGGCCATGTGCTGCGCGAAGCGATCATGGCTTGCCGCAAGGGCGGTCGCGTCTCGGTCCCCGGTGTCTATGGCGGCTTCCTCGACAAGTTCCCCTTGGGGGCGATGATGGAGAAAGGTCTGCAAATCCGCACCGGCCAGACCCATGTGCAGCGCTACACCAAAGAGCTGTTGCACCGCATCGCCGAGGGCGAGATCGACACCCGCTTCATGATCAGCCACCGCCTGCCGCTGGAGCAGGCCGCCAAGGGCTATCACAACTTCCGCTTCGATCAGAACGACTGGACCAAAGTGGTCCTCAAACCCGGCATGCAGGCCGCTGCATAGCAAAAAAGGAGAGTGACATGCCAAACGAGCCAGATCACGCCAAAGAGAAACGCCCGCCCCATCGTGAGCGCCACAATGCGCAGGACGACCACGAGGGCGCGGCGCACCGCCCCGAGGAGTTCGACCCAAAGAACCCGCAAAAGGTGGTGAAGCAAGAGAAGTGAACGGCAAAGCAGCGCGAGAAAATTGCGCTGCTTTTTCGTATCGCCCGGGCATTTTCCGGGCGCCATCTCACGCACGCAGAAGGGGCAGATTAGACCCCGCGAATATTAACCGATTTCATAGAAAGGCAGAAAAGGATGCCACAGTTTCACAAAACCCTATCGCTCATATGCCTTCTGGCCCCCGCTGGGGCCTTGGCGCAAACGGTGGATCAGACAACCACCACAGCCCCGGAGATGGAGCGGAACACCTCCGCCTCGGATTGGAGCCTAGAGGTGGGCGTTACGCCGAAATTCTTTTACCGTCTCAACGATGGCCCCGGTGCCGCCGAAAGCGCGGAGATCGAGGCTTTTGCGGAGGTCGCCTATGGCCCGGCCTATTTCCACGCCCTCGTTCTATCGCTGGACGACCCAAGGGATGACGCGCAATTCGAACTGACGCTGGGCCACCGTGGCGATCTCACGGAGAAACTGGCCTATGACGCCTATTACACCCGCTTTCTGCGCGATGAGACGGGCGATGTGCGGGCGAGTTGCATGGCAAATTCGATTATAGCGTGAGCGAAGAGTGGCGGGCCACCGTTGATCTGGGGGTCGAGCCGGAGCGGGGCGATTGGGTCTATAAGCTTGAAGGCGGCTATACGTTCAACGACCGCGTTGATGCCTATGCCTTTGTCGAGCGGGACGATATTCTGGATTATACGGGCTATGAGGTCGGGGTGAACTACGATCTCGACGAGGGCAATGCGCCGCTCGATACGTCATTGCTCAGCTATGTGAACCACATCGAAGGCGGCGACACTGTTTTCGCGGTTCAGATCACGCTGTCACGTTTTCTGTTGGGCGATTGATGCGGGGGGAAACAGTTATGGCGACTGACAAGAATTTGGTTCTGCTCGGCGGGGCGCATGTGCATCTGTCCGACCATCTGGCGCATATCGAACAGCGCGGCTGGCGCGTCTCGCAGGTTTTCGACCGGGATGAGGCCCGCCAAGAGGCGCTTTGTGGCCAGCTCAAGGCCAGTCGGGTGGCCTTGTCTGACCTTGCCCGATTGGATGTGCGCGGCGCGATTGTGTGCAGCGAAACGGTGTTTCATGAGGAGGAAATCACCGCCGCCCTGAACGCCGGTCTGCCGGTTTTTGTCGAAAAGCCGTTGGCGGGCAGCGCCGAAGCGGCGCGCCGCTGCGCTGACTTGGCCTGCGAGAAGGGCTTGGTCTTAGCGACGGGGTATTTCCTGCGCAGATCCGCGGCGCTCAACCACCTGCGCGAGAGTATCGCGCGGGACGCGTTGGGCAGGGTGCTAGAGGCCCGCGGACGCTTTTCCCATGACGGCGGCTATGCCGATTGGCTCGACCTCGATTGCTGGATGACCGACCCGGCGCGTGCCTGCTATGGCGGGTTCGTGGATGAGGCGGTGCATGTCATCGACCTTTTGCAATGGCTCGTCGGCCCCATCGCCTCGGGCCATGCGGTCACGGGCAACGCGCTTGGCTGGCCGGTGGATGACCACGGCGCGGCCCTCATCGAATTCGCGGCCCCGCCCGCCACCGGCGTGGTCGAGGCGGGCTGGACGGATAGCGAAATGCGCCTTGAGTTGGACATCGTGGGCGAGGCCGGTTGGGCGCGCCTGCGGGCGGGTGTGCTGGACCTCGGTCTTAGAGGGCAACAGAAACCGGTCGAGAGCATAGAGCTTCCCCCGCTTGATGCGGGCGAGGGGGTGGAGCCGTTTTTGGACACCTTGGAAGGCAAGGATGCGACCGGCCTCGTGCCGCCGCAGGACGCCGCGCAGGTCAATGTCCTGCTTGATGCAATGAAACTCAAGCGCGGCGGATCGTGATTTTTCCGACCTTCTTGGAACAATGACCAACGGCGGGCGTTCTTTCGTTAATTGGTCAAAAAATTTACCTGAAATAGGAGCGGTCTTTATGTCCCACCCCTCCAACGTCCGGCCCCCATCACGGCGCGATCTTTTGAAAATGATCGGTCTGGCCGCTGGTTCCTCCACCATGCTGCACGCCATGTCCTCCCTCGGGCATGCTAGGCAAAGCCCTTACAAAGGCCCCATCGAACTTTCCGGCGCGCCTCAAGGGCGCAAGGTTGTGGTGCTGGGGGCGGGTCTTGCGGGAATGTGCGCCGCGCTGGAACTGCGCAACGTGGGCTACGAGGTCAGCATCCTAGAGTATCAAAAGCGTGCCGGGGGCCGCTGTTGGACCCTCAAAGGCGGCGACGAATTCGAAGAATTGGGCGGCTATAAGCAAAAGGTCGAATTCTCCAAAGGGCAATATATCAACATCGGCCCATGGCGCATTCCGCATCACCATCTGGCGCTCTTGGACTATTGCCACCGGTTGAACGTCCCGCTGGAAGTATTCGTTCAGGAAAACCAAAACGCCTATCTCCATTCGCAAACGGCATTCGACGGCAAACCAATTCGCTATGGCCATGCCTGGGCGGATTACGTGGGCCAGATCACGGAATTGCTGGCCAAATCGGTCGATAAAGGGCGGCTTGATAGCGCGCTGACCAAAGAGGACACAGAGATCCTTTTGGAGTCCCTGAAATCCTTCGGCATCCTGAACAATGATTACAGCTATGAGGCCAGTCTCGATACCGCTGAATACCGCGGCTATCCTGAGAATGGCGCGCCGGGCGGGGGGCTTTACAACGCCGCGCCCGAACCTTCCGAGCCGATTGCCTTGGAAGACCTGCTGAAATCCCGCTTTTGGGAAAAGATGCGCAACCACACGACCTACCGCCACCATGCGCCGATGTTCCAGCCCGTGGGCGGCATGGAAGAGATCGCCCACGCCTTTGCCCGCGAGGTGGAGGATACGATCACCTATAACGCCAAGGTTGACCGGATCCGGCAGACCGAAAGCGGGGTCGAGGTGGAGTATTCCAGCGCCGACGGCGAAGGCAGCGGCGGGGTTGAAACGGCGGATTACTGTATCTGCACCATCCCCTTTACCGTGCTCAGCCAGCTTGATGTCGATGTCTCTGCCGACATGCGCCGCGTCATGCGGGCGCTGCATTACCATGAGGCGGTGAAAGCCGGGCTTGAGATGAAACGCCGCTTTTGGGAACGGGATGAGCAGATTTACGGCGGCATCACCCTAACCGACCTGCCCATTGCCGAGATCAGCTATCCTTCGGCTGAGATGCATTCCGATGGTCCGGGTGTGCTGCTGGGCTGCTATGCCTATGGGCCGCATGCCTATGCCTTCAACTCGATGTCGCCCGAAGAGCGGCTCGAAACCGTGCTGGAACAAGGCGCGCGGATCCACCCGCAGTACCGCGATGAGTTTAGCAGCGGTGTGGTGCTGAGCTGGCACCGGGTGCCGTGGATGCTGGGCTGTTATTCCGATTGGGATGACCGGGGTCGCGATTATGAGATCGCCGCGACCATGGACAACCGTTTCGTCTGCGCGGGGGAGCATATCAGCTATCTGCCGGGCTGGCAGGAAGGCTCTCTGCTCTCGGCGCTGGATGCGGTGCGACAGGTCCATGACCGCGCGGTGAAGGAGGGTTGAACCATGCGTTATCTGATCTTTCCCCTGCTCATGGCGCTCGCCACGCCGAGCCTTGCGCAGGAGGACAATTCTCAGGTCGATGCCGGCCGGCGTGATCTGGGCTCCACCACCGAGAAATTCACCGATAGCGAGGGGTCCGATCTTTACCGCCGCGCCTGTTCGGGCTGTCACGGGCCAGAGGGCGAGGGGGCATATGGGGCCGGGAAATACCCCGCTTTGGCCGCCAACCCACGGCTGGGTCACAAGCGCTATCCGGTCAACCTGATCCTCGAAGGCAATGGCGCCATGCCGGCCTTTGCCGATTGGCTGGACGATGAACAGGTCGCCGCCATCGTGTCCTACATCCAGACCAACTTGGGCAATGACTACGAAGGCGATATCACCGCCGAAGAGGTCAAGCGTATGCGCGCCGAGTTCGCCGATCTGGAGGAGGGGTAGACCATGCGACTTCTAATTCTTGTTCCCTTTGCCACCTTCATCGCCTGTGCTGCCGCGGCGCAGTCTCCGCCACCGCTCTTCCACGACGCCGATGATGGCGGCGTGGAACGTGCCCCCGATACCGCTTTGGGCCGCACCGTCGCCTCGGGTGGCGCGCAGCAGGGCGGTGTCGGCATGAAATGCATGGCCTGCCACGGGCTGGATGACGCAGGCGCGGGCTTGGGCGAGATGCCCGGTCTCGCCGGGTTGCCCGCCGATTATATCGAAGCGCAGCTTCAGGCCTTCATGGCGGGTGAACGGTTTTCCCCGATCATGGTGCCCATCGCCACCCAGTTGACTGAAGAAGAGCGTTTGGCCGTGGCGGATTACTACGCCTCCGTCGCGCCGAAACTGTCCAAGTTCGATCACGGTGCCCCGACGGATGTGGTGCAACAGGGCGGCGCGCTTGCGGCCTCTGGCAGTGACAGCGTGCCAGCCTGCAACCAATGCCACGGTGGCAGCGACACAAGCGGCGCGGCGATCCCGCGTTTGGCAGGGCAATCGGCGCAGTATATCGCCGATCAACTGGTGGCTTGGCAGAACGGCGACCGGGCAAATGGGCCGCTCAACGTCATGGAAGACATCGCAAAATCGCTTAGCGATGAGGAAATCCGTGCGGTTGCCCTATACTACCAACAGACGCCGCCTGATGCGGAATAATGCTACACCACCACGGATACAGATGGCCCTAAGCTGATGGCAATTCGCCCGGCCTCTTTCTTCCGGTCGGGATCCTCGACCGTGATGACCGTCGCGCGGCCGCGTGTGATTGCTCTGACCCTCGGCAAACACGCGCCGATTTTTGGCGCGCTGTGCCTGCCGCCCGGCGCTTGGGCCTTGGCCGAGGGAGATTTACTGCTGGCACTGGTCCTGCTCGCCCCGGTGGCTCTCTCGGGCGCGGTGCATGTCGCGGTGCGGTCCCGCCCCTTGCCTGATGATCTGCGCGGGATGGAGGCGATGATGACCGTGGCCTTGGTCTTTCTCATCGCCGCGCTGTTGACCACACCCGCTTTCGTCATCCTTGGCATGCCCCCCATAGATGCTTTTTTCGAGGCGGTGAGCGGCATCACCACCACCGGCCTTACGGTCGCGCAAGAGGCGGAAAGCTGGCCTTTCGCGGGGCACGTCCTGCGCGGCTGGATGCAATGGTGCGGAGGTCTGGTGATCGCTACGGCGGTGCTGGCCCTACTGCTGCCGCGGGGGCGACCTGCGCGGCGTTTGGGGCGGGTCGATATCCAGCAGGGGGATCGAATTTCATCGACCCGAGAGCAGGCGCGGCAGCTTCTGACCGTCTATAGCGCGCTGACCTTGGTCATGGTGCTGCTGACCATGCTGGTGATCCCTGATTGGCGCGAGGCTCTGGTGCTGACCCTCGCCGCCATCTCGACCGCAGGATTTTCGCCGCGCGCCGACAGTCTGGCGAGCTATTCTCCGCTGGGGCAGGGTATGGTTATCCTGTCCTGCGTCTTGGGCGCGATATCGCTGCTGGTCTTTGTCTTTGTCGGCCAGGGGCGGCACCGTGAGGCTTGGAAGCTCGGCTCGGTCCAGCGGGTGCTGGTGGCGATTGCACTGGCGTTGGTCATTTACCTTGCTGCGGTGCTGACCACCTCCCAAGATCGCGAGCTCAGCCTCTACGCCCATGCGCTGAACCTGATTTCGGGGCTGACGACGGCGGGGTTTTCCACGGGGCCGGTCTATGATGCCGGTCCGGCCTTGCTTATCCTGTTGCTGGCGATGCTTTGGGGCGGCGATGCCGGATCGACGGCGGGGGGGCTCAAGCTCAGCCGTCTGCATGTCTGTATTGGCGCAGTGGTCCATGCGGTGCAGCATGTGCGGCTGACCGAACATGCCATCGCCCCCCTGCGCCACAGTGGCCGGCCCGTCTCGACCGAAGCGGTTGTGTCGCTTTTGGCGCTGGTGCTCATCTATTTTAGCTTTGCGGGGCTCTTGTGGTTTCACTTCGTGGCCCATGGCTACCCCCCGTTGCCCGCTTTGTTCGACACGATTTCAGCGCTTTCGACTGTGGGCCTCTCGACCGGGGCGGTGGGGGCGGACATGCCCGGCGATCTGAAACTCTCGGTCGCCTTTGCCATGTGGCTGGGCCGGTTGGAATTCATCGCGGTGCTGGCGCTTTTGCTGCCACGCAGTTGGACCCGCCCAAGTTAGGAGATCACCCATGCGTATCGTCATCATCGGCGCGTCGAGCTTTGGCCTCGCCATTGCGGAGGAGTTGATCGAAACCGACCGCGAGGTCGTGTTGATCGACAAGTCGCGCGAGTTGTTGGAGCAGGCGGCAGAGCGGATCGACTGCGGCATGATAGAGGGTGACGGCAGCAACCCAGACGTGCTGCGCGAAGCCTTTCGCGACGAAGACGACGTGTGCATCGCCGTAACCAACGCCTCCGAGATAAACATTCTGGCGGCGCTCATTGGCCGCTCTATCGGCTATGGCCGGGTGATCCCGCAGATCACCTCGAATGCGCTGCTGCGGGTCTGTTGCGAATTGGGTTTGGACGATGTGATCAACCCCCATGCCAAAGTCGCCGAAGACATCGTGGATATGCTGACCGGCGATGACGACGCGATGAAAGAGCCGCTGCTACAGGACGATCTGCTGCTGACCCGTGTCACCGTGCCCGAGCGTTTGGCCGGGGAGCGGTTGGACCTGCCGGGCCAAGGCCGGCTTGTCGCGCTGATCCGCGACGGGGAAGAGCAGTTGCCGGGGCGGGATGTCACCTTGCAAGAGGGCGACGTTCTGATCGTGGTGCTGCCGCGTGACAGGCAGGAAGACCTGACCGAAGCCTTCGCGGCAGGCTGACCCGCTCAGCCCGCGCTTTGGGCCAAGCTGTCATGCCGCAGCAGTTGCCGAACCTGAAGCGCCACCAGCACCATGAATAGCCCGCCGCCTGCGACCCACATCAGCGCGCCCGCGAGTTGTTGGTCAGCCAAGGCGGAAAGCCCATAGGGCAGGGCGGTCAGCTCGTGCCAGCCATGCCACACCGTGGGGGCAAGGGTGAGGGTCACCGCAAAAGCGGTCAACTGTGCTGCGGTAAAGACCGCAGGCACCGCCGCCTGCGCCCCGGCACCGCGAAACCCCATGAAGAGCGCAATCGCGCAGCCTGTCAGCGACAGATGCATCGCCCAATAGACAAGGTCGGACTGCAAGGTCGCCGCATAGGGCGTCGGGCTGTGCCACCCCCAAAACAGCAAGGCAAAGACCAAGGCGAGGGGCCAGAGCGGCAGCCGTACCTTCGGCAGCGCCGCCGCGATCATCGGTGCGGCAATCAGCGTGAGCAGAATATGCTGCCCCACCCGGGCCGAGAACAGCGCCATCGAGGCCGCGCAGAGCGGGGAGATGAACAAGAACGCCACCAGCGCCGCACCGCTCAGCGCTTGGCCCCGCCGCTCGGCCCGCGTCCAGAGCAGGGCCGCGAATGCCAGCAGCCCGACCAGCAGAAAGGGGTTGAGGGTCCAGCGGGTCAAAAGCTCTCCGGGGAGGGGCGGTGTGCCGCAGAATGGGGTATAGGCGTCCTGTTGCATGAGGGGTCTCCTCTCTCTCTATCCGTGGCAGCCGGGCAGGATCAGCACCGGGGTTAGATTGGCCAGCGTGGCGATGAGCGAGATCAGCCCGGTCCACCATCCCGCGCGCAGAAGGGCGGTCTCATCCCGGTTCAGGTCCGACCGCCGACCGCTATGTGCGCCCCGCCACATCCAAAAGATTTGCACCATCGCCATGGCAAGCGTCAGCACGACGGCGATGATCAGCAAGTGGTCCTGCCCCAGCAGTGCGCGCGGCGCGCAGGCGGCTGAGATCAGCGCGTAGATCAGCGTGAAGTGCAGCGCCCAGAGCAGGGCCGGTTTCGCGATACCTTTGGTCAGACCTTTCATATCGCGCCTCCTGCCAGCAGATAGGCCGCCGCCGTGACCCCGCCCATGATGGCCACCACCTTGGCGAATGTGGCGATGAGCAGGTTGGGCAGCATCTGCCCCGGCTGGACCGCGCCCACGGCTTTGCGCAGCGCATTGATCAGCGACCAGTAGAGCACCACGGCAAGGTATCCCGCCACGAAGGCGAAGAGCGCCCAGCCCACGGCGGCATAGGCTGACCCATAGGGATCGACCTCTTGGATCGACAGGAACAACAGCGCGCCCAAGGCGATGGCCCCCACGGCCAGTCCCAGATCGACGGCGATGACTGAATTGACCTTGGCCCCATAGGCCGCCCGGCGGCTGGCCCAGCTGAACAGCAGCAGGCCCAGAGCGGCGAGGGCTGCCAGACCCGCCATGAGCGGATCAGCGGCGGGTGTCGTCTCGGCCCAATGGGGCTGGGTGTTCCACAGGTAAAGCCCGGCAAAGAGCAAGGAGGCAAAGAGCGCGGCGGAGATCAGCATCGTGCCCACCACCGCCAAATGCAGGTGGCTGCGCGGATCGACGATATTCACCGGCAGGCGCAGTTTGCCCAAGCCGCTGTCGCGCAGCACGCCGCTGTCCGACGGCTCCCAAATCCACGCGGTGATCCCCGCCAGCGCGATGGCGAAACCAACCGCCACCAGCCAATAGGCCGAAGCCAGCGTCGCGCCAAAGCCAAGCGCCAGACCGAAGGCCGTGATCAGCGGCACCCATGTCGGATGCGGCAGGCGCACGATCTGCATCGGCGCGCCGGTCACGGGGTCATTGCCCATGGTCTCGCGCCGGTGGTCGGTGGTGGGGCGCAGCGCCCCTTCGACCTTATGCGCCGGGCGGTCAAGCAACTCGGGCTGATCCCAGAGCGGCTCACGCGAGCGGACGGTGGGAATGGCGTGGAAGTTGAACCCCGGCGGGATTGGCGGAGAGAGCCATTCGAGCGTGCCCGCGCCCCAGGGGTTGCGCCGCGCGCGCAGCCCGTGACGCTGGTGCCAAAAGAAGTCGAAGACAAAGAGCAACACGCCCGCGGCGAGAATGTAAGAGCCGATCGACGACAGCATGTTAAGCCGGTCCCAGCCCAGCCCCTCGGGGTAGCTGGCGATCCGCCGCGGCATGCCGCGCATGCCCGTGAGATGCATCATGAAGAAGGTTACGTTAAACCCGATGAACATCAGCCAAAAGACCCAGCGGCCCAGCGTGTCCGACATCATCCGCCCGGTGAAATGCGGCATCCAGTAGTAAAGCGCGCCGAACATCGGGAAGACGAAGCCGCCGATCAGCACGTAGTGCAGATGCGCCACCACGAAGTAGCTGTCATGGGCCTGAAGGTTGAAGGGCACGGCGGCCACCATCACGCCGGTGAGGCCCCCCAGCACGAAGATGAACAGGAACCCGAGGATGAAGAGCATCGGCACCTCCATCCGCGGCTTTCCCTGTGCCAGCGTGGCGAGGAAACAGAAGATCTGCACCCCCGTCGGGATCGCCACCATCGTAGAGGCGGCGGAGAACAGCGTCAGCGACATCACCGGCAGGCCCGTGGCGAACATGTGGTGCGCCCAGAGGCCGAAGCTGAGAAAGCCCATCGTCACCACCGCCGCCACGGCAAACCCGTAGCCGAAAAGCGGCTTGCCCACGAAGGTCGGCAGCATCGTCGCCACCATGCCCGCGGCGGGCAGGAAGATGATGTAGACCTCAGGGTGACCGAAAAGCCAGAACAGGTGCTGCCAGAGCAGGGGATCGCCGCCAAGCGCGATGTCGAAGAAGGGCAGACCCAAAAGGCGCTCGGCCTCCAGCAGGATCGAGCCGATGATCAGCGGCGGGAAGCCCACGGCAATCATGAAGGCGGTGATCAGCAGATACCACATCAGGATCGGCATCTTGGTGAGGCTCATCCCCGGCGCGCGGGTGCAGAGGATCGCGGCGATGATCTCCACCGCCGCGGTCACGCTGGCGATCTCAGCGAAGGTGATGCCGATGAGCCAGAAATCCGCCGAGAGGTCTTGCGTATAGGCGCTGGTCGAGAGCGGCACATACATGAACCAGCCCCCCGCGGGGGCGGCGTCGAAGACGAAGGACGACAGCACGATGATGCCGCCAAACAGGTAGCAGTAATAGCCAAATGCCCCGAGCCGCGGAAACACGAGGTCGCGCGCGCCCACCATGAGCGGGATGAGATGCACCGCGAACCCTTCAAGCATGGGGATCGCGAAGAGAAACATCATGATCGTGCCATGCATCGTGAAGACCTGATTGTAGGTCTCGGAATCGAGGAAGGTGTTGTCCGGCACGATGAGCTGGGTGCGTACCAGCAGGGCGAGGAAACCAGCGATCAGGAAAAAGACGAAGCCGGTGACGAGGAAGCGTTTGCCCACCACCCGGTGGCTGACCGAGGATAGATAGCGGATGCCCGGCGGGTAATCCCAAATCTGCTCGAACCCCTTGTCAGGCGCGCCCTTGGCGCTGCCGGAATAGGTCTGATCCTCGGGCAGATCCACGACATATGCTTTACGGTCCGTCATTTAAGGCTCGCCAGATAGGCCGAGAGCGCGCGCAGGTCGGGCCCCGGCAGATGGTTGTAAGAAGGCATTTTGGCCCCCGGTTTCATCGCGGTCGGGTCCGCGATCCAACCCGCGAGCGTGCCTTGGTTCATGCGGTACATCCCCGCGCCAAGACTGCCGCGCGCGCCCACGCGGGTCAGGTCGGGCCCAAGCGTTCCGGTCTCAGCCACGCCGCGGATGGTATGGCAGGCGGGGCATCCCGCCTCGACAAAGACATCGCGCCCGCGGGTCAACTCCGTGGTGGCCGCGTCTCGCGCCTCGCCACTGCTGCGCTGCATCCAAGCGTCGAAGTCTTCGGGCTCCATCACGACGACCTCAAAGGCCATCTTGGGGTGCGACAGCCCGCAAAACTCAGCGCATTGCCCGCGGAAACGCCCTGTTTCGGTCGCCATGACCGGCAAGCTGTTCACCCGGCCCGGAATCATATCCATCTTGCCGGTAAGCTTGGGCACCCAGAAGGAATGGATCACGTCGCTCGATTTCAGCCGAAGGGTTACCGGGCGGCCTTTGGGAATGACGATCTCATTGGCGCCGCGCATGGCCCAGCCTTCGGGGTCATAGACCACGTCCCACCAGAATTGCTTGCCGGTCACTTCAATGACCAGCGCTTCTGGGTCTTCCAAGGTGATGCGTTGCAGAATGACGGTGGAAAAGCCCATCAGGATCAGAACCGAGACGAGCGGCAGGGCAATGCCCCCCGCCCAGATCCACCATTTGCGCGGCGCGAGCTTACCGGCGAGGACGCCCCAGACGAAGAGCAGCAGCAGCACGAAGACCACGGCGAAAGCGACCGTCATGCCGATAGTCAGCCCGTTGATCGCCGTGGCGCCGACCCCCTCTGGCGCGAGGGCGGATTGCACGCCGTATTCGCCAAGCGTGGACTGTGCGGTCTCGCTCATTCGCGCACCTCCGATCCCAGAAGATAGGCGGCAATGTCGCGCGCTTCGTCACGTTTCAGGCCAAGGTTCGGCATGGCGGTCTCAGGGCTATGGGCGGGCGGGTTCATCAACCAACGGGTCAGATCGCCGGGGCGGTTCGGCAGAACGCCCGCGACATAGGATTGTCGGGCGAAATCATGCAGGTCGGGGCCAACGGTGCCTTGGGCATCGCGCAGCCCCGGCACGCGGTGGCAAGCGCCGCAGCCATGAAGCCGGATTAGGGCAACCCCGCGCTGCGGGTCGGCATCCAGAAACCGACGCGAGGCGGCTTCGTAATCCGGGGTCTTTTCCACCAGTTCTTGGCGAATGTTGATCCGGGCCCAGTCCGACACCTGCCGCGAGGCTTCTCGGATCGGTCCTGACACAGCGGCGGCAAGGCTGCTTTGCGGCGGCAGGGCCGACCAGACCATCGCGAGGCCGGTCAGCAGCAGAACCGATATGACGGTGAAGACGCGCATGCCTCAGCTCACTGCGTCGGCGCCGTTGAAGGCTCCAACAGAGGTGAGGTTTCGGGCGGCAGCGGCTGCGTCGGGCGGACACGGTTGTAATAGGCGCTGACGGCTTCGATGTCTTTCTGGGTCATCTTCTTGGCGATGGCGGACATCACGTTGTCCACGTCGTTGTCGCGCTTGCCCTCTTTCCACATCTGCAATTGATGCGCCATGTAGCTGGCATATTGCCCGGCAAGGTACGGGACCGAGGGCGGGTTGCCGAGGCCGCTTGGCCCGTGACAATTTACACAAGCGGGCACGCCCCGCTCAGCCGAGCCGACAGCGCCAAGCTGGCCGCCCCATTGCAGGGTCATGCCGTCCACATCGCCCAAAGGCGGGGTATAAGGGGCCGAGATCGTCGCGTAATAGGCCGAAACGGCCTCCATCTCTCCTTCGGTCAACTTCTTGGCGATGCCCGACATGACGCGGTTCTGCCGGTCGCCCGAGGCATAGTCCTTGAGCTGCTTATAGGTGTACCACCCGGCCTGACCGGCCAGCCGTGGAAAGGCGCCCGAACCGTCGCCTGCGCCATCGCCGCCGTGGCAGGTGATGCAGGCCATGCCGCTGTCGCCCGCCTCTGACCCGCCCATCGCGACCAGCCGCCCCAGCTCCAGCACATCGTCGTCGACCTCGGTGTTCACCGTCGCGTTGAAGCGCAGAACGTCGTCTTGCAAACGTTGCTCCATCGCCGAAATGCCGGGGGCGGCCTCGTAATTCTGGGCGCGGATGAAACCGGCGGAAATGCCGAGAACGGCGATCGCGCTACAGGTCGTCAGAACGGTACGGAATGTCATGGGGCGGTCCTTTCGATCTGTCTTAGGCATCCATCAAGGGGCCGGGGTTCGGCAGGTAGTCGCGTTTCATGTGTTCAAGCGTCCAATAGGCGAGGCCCATCAGCGGCCCTGTGGGGTTGTAGCCAAGGTTCTGCGGGAACAGGCAGGCACCGAAAACAAAGACGTTGTGATGGTCCCACATCTGGCCATAGCGGTTGACCACGCTGGTTTCGGGGTCGGTGCCGATCACCGCGCCGCCGACGTTATGGGTGGTCTGATAGGGGACGATGTCATAGTGGCTGTCGATCGCCGCGTTGTTGCTGCCGCTGACGGAAGTCACATTGTCCATCTCGCGGGCGACCTCCATCGCGCGCTGCATCACATAGTCCGACATCTTGCGGTCATTCTCGGGGAAATCGAAGGTCATGCGCAGCAGCGGGCGGCCGTAGGCATCGGTCCATGTCGGATCGAGGTCGAGGTAATTCTCGGGCGTCGAGACCGAAGAGCCATGCACCACCAAATCGGCGTGATGGTTGTAGTTTTCGCGCACCGCGCGTTTCCACTCCGCGCCCCATTTCGGCGTGCCCTCGGGCACCGGCTGATAGCCGATGGGCCGGCCATGGTATTGTTTGCAGGCGATATAGCCGCCGCCGACGAAGCCCAGATCGCTATGGTCGAAATTGTCGCCGTTGTAATCGTCGATCACCACGCCGAGCGCGCCCGCGCCCATATAGGGGTCGGTTTTCACGCTGTCGTCGAAGAAGGCATCGACCCCGGCCACGGTTTGATAGCTGTAGTTGCGCCCAACGACGCCGGTGCGGGTCTCAGGGTCATAGGGTTTGCCAAGGCCGGAGACGAGCATCAGATGCACGTTCCACAGGGCATAGGCATTCATGCAGATCGTATCGGCAGGCTGGAAGATCTCTTCGCCGTTCTCATCAAGATAGATCGCCCCGGTGGCGGTCTTGCCGTCTTCGCTTTTCTCGATCCGCAGCACCTGCGCGTTCAGGCGGATTTCGAAATTCTCGTGGTCCTTGATCCGGTCATAGACGCAGATGATCGGGTCGGCCTTGGCGTAGTAGCCGCAGCCGAAACGCTCGCAAAAGCCGCAATAGGTGCAAGGGTGCAGCTGCGCGCCATAGGGGTTCACATAGGCTTTGGTCACATTGGCCGAAGGCATGGGGAACGGGTTCAACCCCATCCGCTCAGCCGCCTTGCCAAAAAGCGTGTTGGAGATGGGCTGGCGCATTGGCGGGTTGGGGTAATCCGCGCTGCGCGGCCCCTCAAAAACGTTCCCCCCGGCAAGCGCCTCGCCGTTTAGATTGCCAGCCTGCCCGGCGGCTCCGCAAATCCGTTCGAAGAAATCGAGATGGGGTTCAAGCTCGTCATAGGTGACGCCCCAGTCCTGAATGCTAAGCTCGGGGCCGACGAAATCCTTGCCGTAGCGTTCCTCGTAGTGGCTGCGCATCTCAAGGTCAGAGGGCAGGGGCCGCCATAGCTGGCCGTTCCAATGGATGCCCGCGCCGCCAAGGCCCGATCCGGGCAGGAACGACCCCAGCCGCCGCATCGGCAGTGCCTGCTGGTCACGGTTATTGCGAAAGGTCAGCGTCTCTTTCTTGACGTCGACCATATGCTCGTAACGGTGGGCGTATTTAAGCTCGTCATGCTCCTCGGGCGCGCCGAAAGATGTGGCGGTATGGCGTTGTTTGCCGCGTTCCAGCACGACGCAGCGCTGTCCGGCATGGGCCAACTCGTAGGCGGCAGTCAGGCCGGTCCAGCCACCGCCGATGATCAACACATCTGTTTTGGGAAGTTTTCTGGGTGCCATTACTCAGAACCTCCGCCAATCGCACGCGGCGGGTAGGGGGAGCCGCCGCGATCATGGGCAATGCCACGCGGCGGCGGCGTGACCGAGCGTTCGTGTTCATCCACCCGCTCAGTGTAATAGGCATGCGCCCCCGGGAACCCGACCATGCGCCAGCCAGCGTAATCATGATTGCCCAGATAGATTGGATCGGCGAAATACCCCTGCCGTGTCAGCTTCCACAATTCGGCGATCAGAGTGCCTATAAAATCATCCCGGTTCGATAGTTGTTCGACATGATCGGCGCGGGCAGTGGCATCCATCGTGGCAAAATCCCCCAATTGGCGCGCCTGTTCTATCCCCTGGCGGAGAAGTTGGGCCGGTGTGAATTCAAGCTGATATCCCTGTTCGGCCACGGCCCCATCTGGAAAAGGTGGCTCAAGGTAGAGCCCTTTCCCCGCGCCATAGGCCGTGGCCATCTGGTAATCGATAAAGTCGACGACACCGGCTTGCGAGGCCGAGGGAAACTCATCTTGGGGAATGAAAACATCGACCACGGCGGCCATCCACCGCGCTTCGTCATTTGTGAAAAACGCCCAAGGCCGATCATCGCGGGCGGCAAAGGCGTGTTGCACCGGCAATCCGACTGTCGCGGCACCTGTACCAAGTGCGATTTGGGCTAAAATAGCTCGCCGTGAAAAGAGCTTTGCCATAAATTGCGGCTCCGCTTGAAATTTTGGTCTGCATCACATCAACGGTAAACTTCCCGTGGGGTTCCGGAACTTTGTGAACTTTTTCACTAATTCGCGAACGGATCGCCCCCTCGCGCGTTGACCGGGCATGTTTGCAAGCCTTTCCACCCCGATCCTCTTCGCTCTTGGCGGCCTCGCCGGGCTTATCATTCTCGTGACCGGCTACCGTATGACGGGGCTCAGCGACCAGATCGCGGACCGGACCGGCTGGGGGGAGGCGCTGGTTGGCGCGGCTTTGCTCGGCGCGGCCACTTCCATGTCTGGCACCGTCGTCTCACTGACCTCGGCGCTGGACGGGCGGGCCTCATTGGCCTTTTCGAACGGCATCGGGGGGATCGCGGCGCAGACGGCCTTTCTGGCCTTAGCGGATATGATTTACCGTAGGGCCAACCTCGAACATGCGGCAGCTGATCTGGCGAATGTCTTTCAAGCGGGGCTGCTGCTGCTTCTGCTGACGGTGCCGCTGATGGCCTTCACCGCGCCGGAGGTGGCGTTCTGGGGTGTCCATCCCGCCAGTGTCGCGCTGTTCGCGCTCTACGCCTATGGCATGCGGGCCACCGCCCGGCTGCGGGAAGAGCCGATGTGGCATCCGGTATCCACCTCGGACACCCGCGCGGATGAGCCGGAGGACGACGAAGAGGCCGAGAAACCCGTGGGCGCATTGGTCGTGCCCTTTCTGATTTTGCTGGTGCTCATGGGTCTTTCCGGCTTCGCCGTGGCGCGGATTGCGGCGGAAATCTCGGACCGGTTCGACCTGTCGGATACCGTGGTGGGGGCCACGATGACGGCGGTGCTCACCTCTCTGCCCGAGCTTGTCACCACCCTCGTCGCAGTGCGGCGCGGGGCGCTGCAATTGGCCGTGGGCGGGATCATCGGCGGCAATACGTTCGACACGCTGTTCCTGACCCTGTCGGACATCGGGTATCGGGACGGCTCGCTCTATCACGCGATCACGGCGGATGACCTGTTCTGGCTCACCGTGGCGATGATGATGACGGCGGTTCTGATCCTTGGCCTGATCTTTCGCCAGCGCAAGGGGATCGGTTGGGAGAGCATCGGCTTGTTGGTGATCTACGCAGGCGCGCTGGCGGTGCAGGTCTTGTAAATTCACGTAACAAGGGAACTATCTCATCAAGTTACCGTTATCCCCATGATGCTACCGGCCTCGCCCGCCCGAATTTTCAGCAGGAGATAGTCATGAGAAATGCGCCGCTTCTAGCAATTACGCTGATTGGCAGCCTCGCCGCGACGGCACTGCGATCCGAGACTGAGACACCGCAATTCATTCCCCAAGACACGATGATCGCCCTGTCGAGCCTGAATGGCCACAAGATGTTTCTGCCCGCCAAGGATGCGCCGCTGGCCGATATCGACCTCGAAGAATTGAAAGAGCCGATGGAAGGCTGGACCATGGCCGGGCAGGTGTCCGAAGTGGTCATCACCCGCGACGGAACACTGCGCGGCATCATCGTCGATGCGGGCGGATTTCTGGGCAAAGGGGCGACGCGGGTGTTGTCCCTTGATGATCTGCGTTTCCTGCCGGACGCGGATGAAGAGAACGAGTTCTTTCTGCTCTATACCGGCCAGAAAGAAGATCTGAAAGCCGCCCCTGAATACAACGAAGACGACGTGCGCCTGCGCGCTGCCGATATGCGTGAGGGCGGTGAGAAGATCGAGATCGTTAAATTGAGCGATCTGGATTCCGAAGAATTCCTCGGGCTCGCGGTCTTTGGCCAGAACGACAATTGGATCGGTGAAATTTCGCAGGTCACTTTTAGCGAAGATGGCCAGATCAAAATGGTGATCCTCGACATCGGCGGCTTCCTTGGCTTGGGCGAAACGCAGGTCGCTGTGCCGCTGGATATGATCGAGTTGCGCCGTTTGGGCGGGGACGATCTGCGGGCCTATGTCTCGGCGACCGAGAAGCAATTGCAGGAAATGGAGCCTTGGGAAGAGGACAACTGAGCCACTGGCCGCGCGGGCCAACCTCGGAATTAGGCGCAAAGAATATTTTAGGAGAGCATGATGGAGAGCGCGAAATTTGATCTACACCTGATCGACTATGCGATTGTGGTGGCTTATTTTATCGGTGTCGTCGCCCATGGCATTTACGTTTCGCGCAAACAATCCGGCGGGTCCGAGGATTATTTCCTCGCCGGTCGGTCGCTGCCTTGGTATCTGATCGGTTTCTCGCTTTTTGCCTCCAACATGTCCGGCTCCAGCTTTGTGGGGCTAATGGGCGGGGCCTATGCGAATGGCGTCGTGATCTTCAACTACGAATGGACTGCGGCGCTGGTCTTGATCCTATTCGCGATCTTCATTCTGCCGTCTTACCTGCGGGCCAAGATCTCGACCGTGCCGGGATTTCTGGAAGAGCGCTATGACGTCCGCTCACGTCGGGCGTTTTCGCTTTTCACCATCCTTGCCATCATGTTCATCGACACCGCCGGGGCGCTTTATGCGGGCGGCTTGGTCATCTCCAACGTCACCGGCTACCTGAACCTTTGGGCTGCCGTCGCGGTGCTGGCCTTGGTCGCAGGCATCTACACCATTCTGGGCGGGCTTTCCGCGGTGGTTGTCACTGACACGGTACAGGCGATCTTGCTCATCATCGGGGCCGCGGCCCTGTTCTGGATCGGCCTTGATGAGATCGGCGGCTGGGAGGAACTGTTCACCGGCACGCCCGAAGATATGACCCATATGATCCTGCCCGCGGACGATGATTTCCTGCCGTGGACGGGGCTTTTGGGCGTTATCTTGCTCGGCTTTTACTATTGGACGATCAACCAGTTCGTCGTTCAGCGGACATTGGGAGCAAAGGACCTAAAGGAAGGGCAGATCGGGGCCATTTTCGCCGGTTTCCTGAAACTGCCGAACATCTTTTTGATGGTGCTGCCGGGGGTGATTGCGCTCAAGCTCTACCCCGATCTTGAAACGCCTGACCTTGCTTTCCCCACGCTGGCGTTTGAGTTGATGCCGATTGGCGTGCGCGGGCTGATCATGGCGGCGCTGATTGCGGCGATCATGTCCTCGCTCGACTCCGCCTTGAACTCCGCCTCGACCTTGGTGGTAAAGGACTTTGCCGAGCCGATGTTCAACGTGAGCGAAGAACGTCAGGTCTGGATGGGCAAGCTGGTCACCGCGGGCGTCATGGTCTTTGGTGCGATCTATGCCCCGATGATTGCCGGGTTTGAAAGCCTGTTCAGCTATTTCCAATCCTCGCTGTCCTATATCGTGCCGACCATCGTGGTGGTCTATATCCTCGGCCTGATGTTCAAACGGTTGAACGGCAACGGCGCGTTTTGGACGATCATGTTTGGCCTCATCATCGGCATTCCGCTTTTCGTGTTGAAAGAGGTGACGAATTACTGGGCCTATATGGGGCTGCCGGAAATCCACTATACGGTGATGTCCTCGATCATGATGACCATCGGGATCATCCTGCATTTCGGTATTTCCTACGCCACCTCGCCGAAGGAAAAAGAGAATATCGAAGACCTTGTCTGGCAGGGGGAAGAGGCCAAGGAGATCTTTACCCAATGGGAGAAACCGCTGTGGCAGGATCGCACCCTCTGGGCCGGGCTGCTTGTTGTGGCCACGCTGGCGATGGTGGTTTGGTGGGCCTAAGCGATGGAGACGCTGGACCGCATAGCGACAGGTGTTGCGACGCAGCTTGAAGCCGCGCCCGATTTCGTTAGCCCCTTGCTTGCCGTGCTTCTGGCCTGCGCGGCGGGGCTGGCGGCGCATTGGATCGGATCCAGCATTCTCGACCGCGTAATCTCGGAAAAGAACATCACTGGGCGGTCCTTGCTGCGCCGGGCCCGCAGACCGCTGCGCCTTGCTGCCGTGGTCGCGGCGCTCGCTTGGGTGCTGCCGAATGTACGGCTCTATGGCTGGCAGGACGGTGCGGCGCATCTGTTTCTGGTCTTGCTGATCATCCTCGTGGGCTGGACGCTGATCCTGCTGACCAATCATTTCGCCGAACGCGCCGTGCGGCGGCATCGGTTGGATGTCGAAGACAATCTTTCGGCCCGCAAGTTCGTGACCCAAGCGCGGGTGCTGCGCCGGACCGTGACCATCATCTTGGGGATTTTCACCGCCGCTGGCGTTTTGCTGACCTTTGAAAGCGTGCAGAAATACGGGGCCGGGCTTTTCGCCTCGGCCGGGGCGGCGGGGCTGGTCGTGGGGCTGGCGGCCCGCCCGGTGTTGACCAATCTGATCGCGGGGCTTCAGATCGCCATCACCCAGCCGATCAGGCTCGAAGATGTGGTGATCGTCGAAGACGAATGGGGCTGGGTCGAAGAGATTTTCGCGACCTATGTCGTCGTGCGTCTGTGGGATTGGCGGCGCATGGTGGTGCCGCTGTCTTATTTCATCGAAAAGCCGTTTCAGAATTGGACCCGCGAAAGCGCGTCGATCATCGGCACGGTGTTTTGGTATCTCGATTACACGGTGCCGATTGGCGAAATGCGCGCCAAGCTTGAGGAACTGGCCAAAGCCTCGCCCCTATGGGACGGGCAGGTGGTCAACCTTCAGGTTTCCGAGACCGAGAAAGACAGTATCGCCGTGCGCGGTCTTGTCAGCGCACGGACCTCACCACAGGCATGGGATCTGCGCTGTGAAATCCGCGAGAAGATGATCGACTGGCTGCAAAAAGAGCATCCCCAAGCCCTGCCGCGTCTGCGCGGGAATATGGAGATCCGCAGCCGTGATGAGCCGGACATGTCATCGAAAGGTGAGGCTCCGGTGACGCCCTAAAGGGGCCCAGAGCCTACCAAGGAAACGAACAACAAAGGAAAAATAGGTGGAAAATCTCGCACGGCGTCTTGGTCTGAAAACGGACCCGGTCATCTTTTTCATTTCAGCCGGGCTCGCCGCGCTTTTCGTTCTACTGTTGATCGCGGTGCCCGAACCCATCGGAGACATCTTTGCCGTGGGTCGGGCTTGGGTCGTGACCAATCTTGGCTGGTTCTTCATTCTTGGCGTGAATGTCTGGCTGGGTTTTCTGATCTGGGCCGCCGCGTCGCGCCACGGCCATATCCGATTGGGGCCGAAAGGCTCTGAGCCGGAGTATTCGAACCTGTCGTGGTTCACCATGCTTTTCGCCGGGGGCATCGGCACCGTTCTCATGTTCTGGGGCGTGGCCGAGCCGATCAGCCATTTCCAAAAACCGCCCCTGCCGGGGGTGGAACCCTATTCGGAACAGGCGGCGAAAGATGCGATTTCAATCGCGATTTATCACCTTGGGCTGCACACTTGGGCGATTTTCACGCTGCCTGGTCTGGCCTTTGCCTATTTCATCAACCGCTATGATCTGCCGGTGCGCGTCAGCTCGGTTTTTTATCCCCTGCTGCGTGAGGGTATTCACGGGCCGGTGGGCAAAGCCATTGATATCGTGGCCATCTTGGGCACGATCTTCGGCGTGGCGGTGTCCCTCGGTCTCGGCTCTTCGCAGATCGCGGCGGGGCTGTCCGAGCTTTTTGGCTGGGATGCCTCGACCTTTCTGAAGATCATGATCCTCGCCGTGCTGACCATGGTCGCTGTTGGCTCGATCGTGGCGGGCCTCGACAGCGGGGTGAAGCTTTTGTCGAATATCAACATCGGCATGGCAGTTCTGCTGATGATCTTTGTGCTGGTGACCGGATCGACCCTGTTTCTTTTGCGCGGCATTGTCGAAACCGCGGGGCTTTATCTGCAAAACCTACCGCGGCTGGCCTTTTGGAACGATATGCTGGCCAATCGGAACCCGTCGAACGGGGATTGGGGCTGGCAAGGGGATTGGACGGTCTTTTACTGGGCGTGGACCGTGACTTGGTCGCCCTTCATCGGGCTGTTCGTGGCGCGGATTTCGCGCGGCAGGACCATTCGCGAATTCGTCTTCGGCGTTCTGCTTGCGCCGACGGCCTTCACGCTGATCTGGTTCTCGATCTTCGGCTGGCAGGCCATCGGCTTTGACGGTATCGGCACGGCGGCACGGGAAGCGATGGGCGAGCAGGCGGGCGAGATCAGCCGGGCGGTGGCAGAGAGCATCCCCCTCGCGCTTTTCGTCTTTCTTGAGCATTTCCCATTCACGCTCTTCGTCCAAGGCGTGGCGATCATTATTGTGGCGATTTTCTTTGCCACCTCGTCGGACTCCGCTTCACTGGTCGTCGATATGCTCTGCACCGGCCATGCCAAACCCGGCCCCGTGCGCCAGCGGGTCTTTTGGGGTCTTGCCGAAGGGCTGGTCGCGGCGATGCTGATCTTGCTGACGGGCGACACTGGGCTGACCGCTTTGCAGCAGGTGATCACCGTGGTGGGGCTGCCGATCTTCGTGCTGGTCTGCATGATGATACCGTCCTTGGTGCGTGGCTTTAAGCTTGAGGATATCGACAATGTTTCGGTCAACGGGCGGCCAAAGCTAAGGGATTTCTAGGACGGTTTGCAGCGGTCGCGGGAGGGGGCGGCGGGGGAGGTCTCCCACCGGCCGCCCCTTAACATCTTGATCTTCCCGTAAAACATCACTAGCCGTAACGTAACTTCGCGACAGGCGACCGGGGTATCTATACCCCGGTGTCGGAACCGGCTATGCCTATGGCCAAGATCGTTGCGGCGGGCGAAATGCCGCGACGGATCGCAGCGCAGAGGGGCGCGCGCCATCCTTTGGCCGCGTGTTTCGACCGCGCCTGCATCTGGGCAAAGCGCCCACGCCAGTGCGAGGGCGGCGGCCAATGACGCGGCACCGCAGCAAGACGCAGAGCGCTTTGTCAGAGCGTTCGAGCAAGAAAACAAACAAAGGGGGATACAATGACCAATTTCACAAACCGTCAAAACGGCCCGAGCCGTCGCAGCTTTCTAGCCGGGACCGCCGCCGCCGTGGGGGCAGGGCTGATCCTGCCACACGGGGCGCGGGCACAGGCGCAACCCAAAAAGGGCGGCACCCTGCGGGTGGGCTTTACCCAAGGCTCCACTTCCGACAGCCTTGATCCGGCGACCTTCAACAACGACTTCATGTTCGCCAGCGGCTATGCGGTCTTCAACACATTGACCGAGATCGCCCCCGATGGCACCGCCCAGCCCGACCTTGCCGAGAGCTTTGAGGCCAGCAGCGATGCGGCCACATGGACCTTCCGTCTGCGCGACAATGCGCAATTCTCGGACGGCAAGACGGCGACAGCGAATGACGTGATCGCCTCGATCCGCCACCACATGGGGCCCGAGTCCAAATCAGGTATCAAACCGCTGCTTGAGCAGATCACCGACATCCGCGCCGATGGCGACAAGGTCGTGGTGTTTGAACTGGCCGCCGGGAACGCGGATTTCCCGTTCATCTTCAATGATTACCACCTCGGCATTCGCCAAGACACCGGCGATGGCACGATTGACCCCAACAGCCGCATCGGCACCGGCGGCTATGTGATCGATGTCTTCGAGCCGGGCGTGCGGGTCGAACTGTCGCGCCGCGATGACTACTGGAAAGAAGGCCGCGCGCATTTCGACAAGGTCGTGATCCTGAAAGTCGGCGATCCGGCGGCCCGGATGAACGCGCTGATGACCGGTGAGGTCGACCTGATCGACCGGCCCGACCTCAAGACGATCAACCTGCTGGGCCGCGCGCCCAACGTGAAGATCCACACCCAAGACGGCACCCTGCATTACATCATGCCGATGCAGACCAACACGGCGCCCTTCGATGATCTGAACGTGCGCATGGCGCTGAAATACGGCATCAACCGCGAAGACATGATCGAAAAGGTTCTGCGTGGCTATGGCACCGTGGGCAACGACCAACCGATCTCGCGCTCCATGCCCTATTACAACGACGATCTGGAACAGATCACCTATGATCCGGAGCGGGCGAAGTACCATCTGAAACAGGCGGGGCTGGAAAGCCTCGACGTGACGCTTTCGACTTCGGATGCAGCGTTCAACGGGGCGGTGGATGCCTCTGTGCTCTTTGCTGAAAGCGCGCGGCCTGCTGGCTTGAACATCGAAGTGAAGCGCGAGCCGGATGACGGCTATTGGTCGAACGTCTGGCTGCAAAAGCCCTTCTGCTGTTCCTATTGGGGTGGCCGTCCGACGCCTGACCTCATGTTCTCGACCGGCTATGCCGCCGATGCGGAGTGGAACGAGACCAAATGGGACAACGAGCGCTTCAATGAGCTGCTGTTGCAGGCCCGGCCTGAGCTGGACCAGACCCGCCGGGCTGAGATGTACGGCGAGATGCAGAAGATCGTGAAAGAGCAGGGCGGCGCGCTGATCCCGGCCTTTGGTCAATATGTCTCGGCCATGAGCGAAAGCGTTCAGATGCCCGAGGAAGTGTCCGAGATGTGGGATCTCGACAGCCAGCGCTTCATCGAACGCTGGTGGATGTCCTAAGCCACAGCTTCACGCGGGCGGCCCCCAAGGGCCGTCCGTTTCCCGCACCAATGGCCCGCCCCGGGCCGGAGAAAACCTTAAAATGTCCCGGCTTCAGAAGCTTGTTATCGGCCGAGTGTCCCTCGGCATTCTGACCCTCTTTGTCGTATCCGCCCTCATGTTCGTTGGCATCGAACTCTTGCCCGGTGATCTGGCGCAGCAGATCCTTGGCCAATCGGCGACTGAATCGACCCTCGCGGCCTTTCGCGCCGAACTCGGCCTCGATCAACAAGCGCATCTTCGGTATTTCGATTGGCTTGGTGGCGTGCTGCGCGGTGATTTCGGCACCTCTCTGGCCTCGGGGCGCGAGGTGTCTGAGCTGTTGGGCCCGCGGCTTGCCAATACCATGTTTCTGGCCGTCTATGCCGCCGTCATCGCCGCCCCGCTGGCGGTGATCCTTGGGCTTCTGGCGGCCCTGTGGCGCAACACGCTGTTTGACCGCGGCGTCAACCTGACCGCGCTTTCCGCCATCTCCATGCCCGAGTTTTTCGTGGGCTATGTCCTGATCCTGTTTCTGTCGATCAAAGCAGGCGTCTTTCCGACGCTGGCACGGATCGACAGCGCCACGGGGCTTTGGGACGCGCTCTATCGCAGCTTTCTGCCCGCGCTGACGCTTATTCTGGTGGTCGTGGCGCATATGATGCGGATGACGCGGGCGGCCATCATCAACGTGCTGGCCTCGCCCTATATTGAGATGGCCCGCCTCAAGGGCGTGCCGCGCTGGCGCATCATCCTGCAACACGCGCTGCCCAACGCGCTGGCGCCGATCGTCAATGTCGTGGCGCTGAATCTTGCCTATCTGGTGGTCGGCGTGGTGGTGGTCGAGGTCGTCTTTTCCTACCCCGGTCTGGGCCAGTTACTGGTCGATGCGGTTTCCAGCCGGGATTTCCCGGTGGTGCAGGCCGTGGGGCTGTTCTTTGCCGCTGTCTATATCACGCTGAACGTCTTGGCCGACATCATCTCGATCATGTCGAACCCGCGTCTGCGGCACGGGAGATAACGATGAAATCTTTGCTGAAATCCGCGCCCCCTTCGGCGATCTTTGGCATGGTGGTGCTGGTCCTCGTGGCCATCACCGGGCTTTTCGCCCCGTGGATCGCGCCCTATGGCGAGACGGAGGTGGTGGGCGACGCCTATCTGCCGTGGAGTGGTGCGCATCCGCTCGGCACCGACAATCTGGGCCGCGATATGCTGTCACGCATGATCTTTGGCGCGCGCAATACGGTCGGGCTAGCGCTGCTGACCACGGCCATTTCCTTTTCGGTCGGGGCCACGCTGGGGATGCTGGCCGCGCTCAAAGGGGGCTGGCTGGATGAAGTCCTGTCGCGGCTCGTCGACGTGTTGATGGCCGTGCCGCCGCTGATCTTGGCGCTGATGCTTTTGGCCATTGTCGGCCCCTCGATCCCGAATATGGTCGGGGTGATCGCGGTGATCTATGTGGCGCCGGTCTACCGCCTTTCGCGCGCGGCGGCGATGAATGTTGTCGGTCTTGATTTCGTCGAGGCGGCCAAGCTGCGCGGAGAGCGCACGCCGTGGCTGCTGCGGCGCGAGATTCTGCCCAACATCTGGTCCACCCTGATCGCTGAATTCGGCGTGCGCTTTTGCTTTGTGTTTCTCTTTATCGCGGCGCTGTCCTTTCTTGGCATCGGGATTCAGCCGCCCACGGCGGATTGGGGATCGATGGTAAAGGAGAACGCCACCTTGATCAGCTTTGGCGATATCACGCCGCTGATCCCGGCGGCGGCCATCGCTTTGTTGACCGTTGCGATCAACCTGATCGTCGATTGGATGCTGCACCGCGCCAGCGGTCTGAAAAGTTAACTAAGCAGGGGCCAAACATATGGGAAACCTTCTGAACATTCGCGGTCTCCGGCTTGAGGCAGGCAGCCGCGCGCGGCCCAATGTGATCATCAAGGGGCTCGATCTGGAACTGGACCGGGGTGAGGTGCTGGGCCTCGTCGGCGAAAGCGGGGCGGGCAAAAGCTCCGCCGGCTTGGCAGCAATGGGCTATGTCCGCGACGGGGTGCGCTTTGCCGGGGGCAGCGTTGAATTCGACGGGACCGAGTTGATTGGCATGGGGCGCGGGCAATTGCGCCGGTTGCACGGCAAGCGCATCGCCTATGTCGCCCAGTCCGCGGCGGCAAGCTTTAACCCCGCCAAGACGCTGATTGACCAATATACCGAAGCGCCCCGTCTGCACGGTGTCTCGGGCCGCACGGCGGCAGAGCAGGACGCCGTCGCGCTCTACCGTCAGATGCAATTGCCCAACCCCGAAGAGATCGGCTTTCGCTACCCGCACCAAGTGTCGGGCGGCCAGTTGCAGCGGGCGATGACGGCGATGGCCATGGCCTGCCGCCCCGACCTGATCATCTTTGATGAGCCGACGACAGCCTTGGACGTGACCACCCAGATCGAAGTGCTGGGCGCGATCCGCGATATTGTCGAGCAATATGACACGGCGGCGATCTATATCACCCATGATCTGGCGGTGGTGAGCCAGATGGCCGACCGCATCTGCGTAATGAAGGATGGCGCGGCGGTGGAGACCGCGCCGACCAAGACCATGCTAGACGCCCCGCAAGAGGACTATACCCGCTCGCTCTGGGCCGTGCGCTCCTTCCGCCGCCCGGACGCTGAGGCGGGGGAGGCTCCGGCGCTGATCCGCTGCGAGGGGGTTTCGGCGGCCTATGGGCCGATGACCGTGCTGAATAATCTCAACTTCACCTTTCCGCGCGGCCAGACCACTGCCGTCGTTGGGGAAAGCGGGTCAGGTAAATCTACCCTCGCCCGGGTCATCGCGGGGCTGTTGCCCCCCGTCGCCGGGCAGTTTTTCTGGAACGACGCGCCGCTTGAGCCGCAACTGGCCAAACGCGAGGCCGAGACGCTGCGCAATATCCAGATGATCTATCAATCGGCGGATACCTCGCTGAACCCGCGCCACAGTATCCGCGAGATTTTGGCCCGACCGGTGCGCAAGTTCACGGGCCGCAGGGGGCAAGAGCTTCAGGCGCGGGTGGCGGAACTGATGGATTTGGTCGACCTCGACCGCGCTTTCCTTGACCGCAAACCCAGCGAACTTTCGGGCGGGCAGAAGCAGCGCGTGGGCATCGCGCGTGCGCTTGCCGCCGAGCCCGAGTTCATCATTTGCGACGAGGTGACCAGCGCGCTGGACCAACTGGTGGCCGAAGGGATCCTGCGGCTGTTGGTGCGTTTGCAGACGGAGCTGGACCTGACCTTCATGTTCATCACCCATGACTTGGCCACGGTTGAGGCGATTGCCCATAAGGTGATCGTGCTCAAGAATGGCCAGATCGTAGAGCAGGGCGGGCGTGATGAGATCTTTGGCGACCCAAAGCAGGCCTATACCAAGCGGCTGCTGACATCGGTCCCGCAGATGGACCCGGAATGGCTGACCGAGGCCCGCGCGCGGGAGCGGTCCCTGCGCGAGGCGCAGTAGGGCCGCAGGGTTAAACCCCCTCGGCCCGCGCGGCGGCGAAGGCGGCTTCGGTCGCCTCTAGAAACAGCGTCGCCTCGGCCTGCTGCAAGACAAGCGGCGGGCGGATTTTCAGCACGTTGGCCCCCGGCCCGGTGGCGCTGATCAAGACGCCATTCTGGCGCAGATGGTTGACCACGAATTTGGCGCGGGCGGCATCGGGGGCGTTGGTCTCGCGCGCGGTGACGCATTCGACCGCCAGAAACAGCCCCGCGCCGCGCACATGGCCGATCTCAGAGTAGCGGGTGGCGATGTCTTGCAAACCGCTCTTGAGAAAACCGCCGACGGCTGTGGCATTGTCCTGCAATCCTTCATCCGCGATCACGTCGAGCACCGCCATGCCTGCGGCGGCGGCCACGGGGTTGCCACCAAAGGTGTTGAAATAGCGTGCCCTTTCGCCAAATTCTTGCACCAGTTTTGGCCGCATCGCGGTGCCGGAAAGGGGGAAGCCATTGCCCATCGGCTTGCCCATCGTGACCATGTCAGGCACCAGACCGTGGCGCTGGAACCCCCAGAAGGCGTCGCCGGTGCGGGCAAAGCCGGGTTGCACTTCGTCAGCGATGAAAAGCCCCCCCTCGGCGCGGATCAGATCGACCGACGGTTGCAGGAACCCCGCCGGATCGGGGTGCAGCCCGTCGCTGGAAAAGATCGTATCGACGATGAAGGCCGCAGGCTCGATCCCATCGGCGCGCATCTCGGCAATCGCTTGGGCCAGATCGGCGGCGAGTTTTGCGCCTTGCAGGGCTGCCGGAATGCGCAGTGTGTCGGGGGCGTCGATCAGCCGGATGCGCGAACTGCGCGGGGTGAAGTCGCCCAAGGAGGGAGAAAGTTCGGCCACCGCCTCGGTCAGCCCGTGATAGGCAAGGCGGGTGACGATGACGCCCTCGCGCCGAGTATAGCTGCGGGCGATGCGCAGGGCGATGTCATTCGCCTCGGACCCGGTGCAGGTGAACATGACATGACCAAGCGCTTCGGGCATGGTGGCGAACAGCCGTTCGGCGTAAGTGACAACGTTTTCATGCAGATAGCGGGTGTGAGTGTTCAGCACGCCCAACTGCTGGGTGATCGCCTCGACCACGCGGGGGTGGCAATGGCCGACCGATGCGACGTTGTTATAAGCATCGAGATATCTGCGCCCGTCCTTATCCCAAAGCCAGACACCCTCGCTGCGCGTGATATGCAGCGGCTGGTCGTAGAACAGCCGATAGGCGGGGCCAAGCGCCTTGGCGCGGCGGTCGATCAGGGCGCGGTCTGCGGGGCTAAGGGCCTCGGCCTGAGCGCTGTCATAGGCGTTGATCATGGTCATCGGTCACTCCGTCCCCGCAGCATGGTGCAGGGCTTTGATCGCGGCGGCGTCGCCCACTTGGTCGAGTGCGGCCAGCCCGCGCTGCGAGGCGGCGGCGTTGCGCAGGATATAGGGGGCATTCTCGGGATAGCGCCGCGCGCGGGAGGCACCGATCGCCAAGGTGGTGGCATGGCGCAGGCGGATCAGACTGGGCAGAAGCGCGACCTCTTCGGCCTCCAGCGGCAGCCGTGCGGCGAAGCCCGCGACCATCTCGCAAATGGCGCCCAGCGGGTCTGTGCCTTGGCCGAGTTGATAGGAGCAGGCCACCGCCAGATCACAGGCCAGCGGCGTATGCACCATATCGCCGAAGTCGATCAGCCCGACGGGGCGCTGCGCCTGTGGCGCGTCGACCAGAATGTTATGGGGGTTGAAGTCATTATGCACGATCTGCGCCCGCAGATGCGGCAATCGCGGGGCGGTTTCCGCGTCAAACTGGTCAAGCCTATGCTGCAACTGCTGGCGCAGCGCGGCGTCCTGCACATCCGCCAGAAGGGGGCGCAGGTGGCCCGCTTGTTTGATGTCCCATTGCAGGAAATGCCCGCCCGCAGGGTGAAAGAACCCGCGCAGCCCAAGGGTGACCCGCGCGTGAAAATCGCCCAAGGCGCGGTAGAGGCCCGGCTGCGGGGTCGCATTGCTGAGCACGGTGCCGCTGAGGAAGGACATCAGGCGAACGACATGGGGCTGCCCATCGGCGGCGGTGGCGACCTCGGCAGCTTTGCCGTTCAGGCTGGCGCAGATGCGTTGCACGGGCAGTTCGGGATCGGCGGCGGCCAGATGCATCAGTGCCGCGGTCTGCATGTCGGTCACCGCCCGGTCTTCGGCGGCATTGGTGATCTTTAGCAGTGCCTTTTCGCCCGTGGTCAGGGTGATCAGGAAGTTCGCGTCTTTCTCAGCGGCAAGCGGTTCGATCTGACCGGAGATACCATAGAAACGCAGCGCAACCTCCGCCGCGCGGGCCGCGTCAAAGGCGGGCGGGTCTTGTGCCAGCAGGTCGGTCTGGGCCCCGGCCTCTTCGACCAGCACGCCGCTGAGGAAGGGGGGCAGGCCGCCATGGGGCGTGATCCCGGCCTCGGTCATGGGGCGGTGCCTTCGGTCCCGCACCATTCGGCGATGAAGAGCGCCATGGCTTGGGTGATCTTCTTGACCGAACTGAGGCTGACGGATTCGTTGATCCCGTGAATGTTGCGCGATTTCGGCCCGTAGCAGAGCGCGGGGATCTTGTTGTAAAGCGCATAGACCCGCGTATCGAGGTAGCCCGCCGTCATGAAAGATTGCAGTGGCGCGCCGATGGCCTCTTCATGGGCGCGTTCCAAGACGGCTTCGGCCTCGCTGCCCGGCTTCAGCACATAGCCTTCGGCGTGGAAACCGTTGAAGACCACCTGGGGCGGGTTGTTCGACAGGAAGTTGTCGCTTTGGGCGAAGGCCTTGACCCGCTCGGTGATCTCGCGCGCGGCATCCTCGGCGCTGCGGCCCGGATAGATGGAGACGCGGCAATCGATGTTGCACCATGACGGCACCGATGACGCCCAATCGCCGCCTTCGATCTTGCCGATGTTGAAGTTGATCGGATGGGCCTCGTCTTCGAAATGCGGATGCTGGCCCTTTTCCGCGTTCCAATCCTCCTCCATCTCGCGCAGGGCTGTGATGACGCGGGTGGCAGCATCAATGGCATTGGCCCCTTCGCCCATTTCGCGCACATGGACCGGCACGCCGCGCAGCTGCACCTGAAACCAGATGACGCCGGTATTGGCGCGGACCAGCATTTCCTCTTCGGGTTCGGGGATGAAAACCGCATCGGCGGTGTAGCCTTGCAGGAAAGTCTGCAAAGCGCCGTTGCCGGTGGATTCCTCCTCGACCACGGATTGCACATAGACGGTTGCCGCCGGTTGCAGCCCGATGCGGCGCAGCGCGTCGAGCGCAAAGATATTTGCAGCCGCGCCCGCCTTCATATCGCCCGCGCCCCGGCCATACATCCAACCGCCGTCGATCTTGGCCGAATAGGGCGGATCGTCCCACATGTCGTGCAGCCCCTCGGGCACCACATCGAGATGCGATTGCAGGATCAGCGAGCGGCCCCGCTCATCGCGCGGGCAGTGGATGCCCACGACGATGGGCGCGTCGGAATGATCGTCGGAGTATTTCGACCCGCCGGGATGCGCCTCGATCGCGGCGCGGTCCATCTTGAAGCGGTCCATCGCATAGCCACGGTTTTGCAAACTGCGAAACAGCAGGTCTTGGATCGCATGTTCATGGCCGCGCAGGGAGGGCATTTGCACGAGCTTTTGGGTAAAACTTACCTGTTCGGCAAATCCGTCTTCGACAGCCTGAAGGATGCGAGACTTGAGGTCTGGATCAAGGGGCATGGCGTGTCCTTTCGGGGTTACAGCATCGCTTCGATGAGGAAGGGGCCGGGCTCTTTCGCGGCCTCTTCGATGGTGCGCATCAACTCGGCAATGTCTTCGACCCGTTTGCCGGGCACGCCCATGCCCTTGGCCATGGCCACGAAATTCAATTGCGGGCGGTCGAGGTTCAGCATGCTCAGCGCGTCGGGGCCGGGTTGTGCGCCGACGTTGTGCAATTCACCCTTGAGGATCTCATAGGACTGGTTGGCCAGAATGATGGTGGTAACGTTGGAACTCTCGCGCGCTTGGGTCCAGAGCGCCTGAATGGTGTACATGGCCGAGCCATCGGCTTGCAGCGTGATCACCGGGCGGTCGGGGCAGGCGATGGCGGCCCCGGCGGAGAGGGGGATGCCAATGCCGATCGACCCGCCGGTCAGCGCGAGCCAAGTGTTCGGCGCGGCACTGTCGCCCGCCGGGAAAGTGGCCCCGCCGGAGGAGACCGCCTCATCCACCACGATTGCGTCTTCGGGCAGCGCATTGGCCAAGGCTGCGCCGAGGTTTTGCAGGCTGATGCCGCCCGCCTGTGGTGCCGCGGGCCGCGCGGGGTCGCGCGGGGTGGCGGGTTTCGCACCGATACGGTCCGCCAGAGCGGCCAATGCGGTGGCGCCATCGGCATCGACGGGAGCGAGCGTCACGTTGTGGCAATCGACCGGCAACAGCAGGCTCGGCTTGCCGGGGTAGGCGAAAAAGGCGACCGGCGGCGGCGTCTCAATCAGGATCGCGCGGCTGTAGGGAGAGAGGCATTCGAGCGCCGCGTTGATCGGATAGGGGATTTTGTTGACGGCAAACCGCCCCTGTCCGCGCTCCAACCGGCGGTTTGAGGTCGGGGCGAGGATATCGGCCCCGGTCTTTTCCGCGATACCATGCAGCAGGGCCATCGCCTCTTGGTTTTCCAAGACCCCGCTGCCGACCAAGAGCACGGTCTTCTCACCGCTTTCCAAGGCTTTGACCGCGGCATCAAGCGCGGCTTCGTCCAGCGGGGCAGGGGCCGCGGGGGGCACGACCTCGGCCATCTGGCCGCCCGCGTCCCAGCCGATGTCGGCGGGTGCGATCAGCGTGGCGACCTTCCCCGGCTTGCCTTGGGCGACCGCGAGGGCGGTCATCGCATCGGCGGCAAAGCTGCCCGCATCACGGCCCGAACGCACCCAATCGCTGAAGGGCGCACAGGCGCCTTCGACATCCGCCGACAGTGGGGCGTCGTATTTCTGGTGCCGCAGCGCGTGATCGCCCACAAGGTTGACCATCGGCACCCGCGCCTTGCGGGCGTTGTGCAGGTTGGCGGCGGCATTGGCGAAACCGGGCGCAAGGTGCAGCAGGGTCACCGCTGGTTTGCCCGCCATGCGCGCATAGCCATCGGCGGCGCCGGTCACCACCCCCTCGAACAGGCCCAGAACGCAGCGCATCAGTTTGGTGCGGTCCAGCGCGTCGACGAATTGCATCTCGGAGGTGCCGGGATTGGCGAAACAGACCTCCACCCCGCCCGCATGCAGGCTGCGCACAACGCTCTCCGCGCCATTCATTTCTTTAGGGGTCTTGCTCATGCTGTGGCCTCGCGGAATGTCGTGAGAAATGATTTTGCGTTATCGGCAAGGGAGGGGCCAAGGTAGCCGCCCTCTTGGATCAATGCAGTGGGAAGGTTCAGCGCCGCCAAGCGCCGCGCCATTTCGGCAAAGCCGTCGGGGTAGACCTTCACGGCGGCCAGCGGATCGTCGGCGGCCATGTCAAAGCCCAACGAGACGACCAGCGCCTCGGCCCCGAAATCACGGATCGCGGCGATGCCCTTGTCGAGCAGGGCCAGCACCTCATCTTGGCTCGCGCCCTGCTCCAGCAGCAGGTTCAGCGATTTGCCCGCCCCGTCGCCTTCGCCCGTCTCATCGGCATGGCCAAGGTAGAAGGTGGGGTAGGTGGCCGGATCGGGATGCAGCGAGCAAAAGAAGATGTCGCCGCGTTCATAGAGGATGTCGAGCGAGCCATTGCCGGTGTGCACGTCAATGTCGATCAGTGCGACCTTCTTATAGGTCTGGGCCAGATGCTCTGCCGCGATACAGGCGTTGTTGAAAAAGCAAAACCCGTTCGAGCAATCGCGCATCGCATGGTGGCCGGGCGGACGGCAGAGCGCATAGGCCGCGCGGGCACCCGTCGCCACCGTTTGGGCCGTCTCAATGGCGGTTTGGGCGGACCAATAGGCGGCGTCCCATGACCCTTCGGTCAGCGGGGTCGAGGTGTCGGTCATCCACCAGCCCAATTGACCGTGAATGTCCTTGGGCTCTTTCCCGCGCCGCACGCCGGGGTGCATGGTGGGGATGGCCAGCGCATCCGGCCCCGCGCTTTCGACGAAACGGGCATGGGCATCAGGCAGAAAGTCAACGTAATCGGGGTTGTGCACCGCTTTGATCGGCGCCAGCCCGTGGTCTTGGGGTTTGCTGATCTCAAACCCTTCGCCGATTAACATATCGCGTAGAATTTCAGCACGTTGTGGCTGTTCTTGATGCGGCATCGCCGCGCCGCGCCGAAAGTAATGTGTCGGCGCATGGCCAAGCTGGCGTTCGTCGAAAAAGACTTTCATCACATTCCCTGTGGTCTGATGTCGTTGCGGCGGAGCATTGCAGTTTTAATTTGCAGGCTCAATAGAAATGATGCATCATGCATCAAAACTGGCAGCAAGTCGGCCAGTAAGGATGAGGGCGCGATGGCCGAGATCAATCAAGTTTCATTGGGCGATGCGATCTATGATCGGGTCTGTCAGGACTTGGTGGAAGGCAGGCTTCGCCCGAATGAAAAGGTCACCATTCGCGGCTTGGCAGAGCGGTTGGGTACCAGTTCGACCCCGGTGCGCGACGCGGTGCAGCGGCTCTTGCGGGATGAGGCTTTGGTCCAGCGCAGCGTGCGCGATGTGCGCGTGCCGGTGCTGACAGAGGCGCAGTATCTTGAAATCGCGAGCATCCGGCGCGAGCTGGAGGGCTTTGCCGCCGGTCGCGCCGCTGAGATGGTTGGCCCCAAGGAAATCCGCCGCCTGAAAAAGATCGTGGAACGGAACGAGGCCGCAGCGGTGGCCGGGCGCTGGCCGCAGGCGGTGAAGTATAATCAAGAGTTCCATTTCGCGCTGGTAGAGGCGGCAGAGATGCCGATCCTGCTGGCCATCCTCAGCGGGCTATGGCTCCGCATGGGACCGCTAATCGCCGGGTACTATGCGCAAGAGCAGATGGGGCTGGTTCGACATCATCAGGCAATTATTGCAGCCTGTGAGAATCGCGATCCCGCAGCCGCAGCTGCGGAAATGCGCGCAGACATCGATGACGCAAAGGAGGGGATCATAAGATACATCCAATCATTCACCACAGGTGAATGAGCCACCAAGACGCCGCCTATCTCGCGGCGACCACCCAAGCGACTGCAAAAAGCCGACGTCAGATCGGACGCTGCCCTTGGGCGAGTTTCAGCAAAACCAATGGGGATTTACATGCTACAAACCACTAAATTAACCGCAGCCGTTCTGGCGCTGGCGATGGCCGGGCCTTTGGCCGCGCAGGATGGTGAGCCGAAGTCCGGCGGCACGCTTAACGTCGTGATCCAGCCCGAGCCGCCCAGCCTGATGATCGGCCTTGTGCAGAACGGCCCGACACAGATGGTCGGCGGCGATATCTACGAAAGCCTGCTGCGCTATGATTTCGACCTCCAGCCCGAAGGGCAGTTGGCTGAATCATGGGAGATTTCCGAAGACGGCAAGACCTATACCTTCAAGCTGCGCGAGGGCGTGGTGTTCCATGACGGTGAGCCCTTCACCTCGGAGGATGTCGAATTCTCCATGGATAAGTTCCTGCGCGAAAGCCACTCGCGGATGCGCACCTATATGGAACATGTCGAAAGCATCGAGACGCCCGATGATCACACGGTGGTCTTCAACCTCAAACAGCCCTTCGGCCCCTTCATCGGTATTTTCGAGCCGGGCACCGCGCCGATGATCCCAAAGCACATCTATGAAGGCACGGATTTCGCCAATAACGAGGCGAACAATACGCCCATCGGCACCGGCCCCTTCAAGTTCGACAAATGGGAAAAGGGCAGCTTCATCCATCTGGTGAAGAACGAAGACTACTATATGGAGGGGAAACCCTACGTTGACGAAGTCTATTACCATGTGATCCCCGATGCGGCCTCCCGCGCCGTGGCCTATGAGACCGGCAAGGTCGACGTGCTGCCCGGCGGCTCGGTCGAGAATTTTGACGTGGCGCGCATTCAGGCAATGGAAAACACCTGCATCACCGACAAGGGCTGGGAATACTTCGGCCCGCTGTCTTGGATGTGGGTGAACAACGACAACAAACCGCTCGACGATGTGAAGGTGCGCAAGGCGATCATGCATGGCGTCGACCGCCAGTTCGCCAAGGACGCGCTGTGGAACGGTCTGGGCAAGGTTTCGACCGGCCCGCTGTCGTCCTCCACGCGTTTCTATGACGGCGACACGCCGGATATCTCCTATGATCCGGAAAAGGCCAAAGCCCTGCTGGAAGAGAGCAGCTATGACGGCGAGACCATCCGCATCTTGGGCCTGCCTTACGGTGAGACGTGGCAGCGCTGGGCCGAGGCGGTCAAACAGAACCTGAGCGAGATCGGCATGAAGTCCGAGATCGTGCCCTCGGATGTGGCGGGCTGGAACCAGAAGGTTGCCGACCGCGACTTCGACCTCGCCTTTACCTATCTCTACCAATACGGCGATCCGGCGCTTGGCGTTTCGCGGACCTATATGGGCGACAATGCCGCCCCCGGTTCGCCTTGGAACAACGTAGCGAACTACCAAAACCCCGAGACCGACAAGCTCTTTGCCGAAGCGGCCCTGATGGCCAGCCCGGAAGAGCGCAAGGCCGCCTATAAGGAGATCCAAGACGCGATCGTCGAGGATGTGCCGAACATCTGGCTTTTGGAACTGGGCTTCCCCACCATCTACCGCTGCGACGTCAAGAACCCAGTCAACACCGCCTTTGGCGTGAACGACGGTTTCCGTGACGTGTGGCTTGATAAGTAACAAGAGCGACAACGCTCAAGGTCCGAGCCGCCGCGGCGGCTCGGGCATCTAACAGAACAACACGGGGCGGATAGCGTGATACGTTTCATATTGGGCAGGTTGGTCAAGGCGGTGTTTATCCTGCTGGCGATCCTTGTCTTCAATTTCCTGCTGATCCATGCGGCACCGGGTGACCCTGCGGCGGTCATGGCGGGCGAAGCCGGGGCGGCGGACGAGAAATTTCTTGCAGACCTGCGGGCGCGTTTCGGCTTGGATCAGCCGCTCTACATGCAGTTGTGGATTTACATCAAAGGCGCGGTGCAGCTCGACCTTGGCTATTCCTTCCGCCAGCAGATGCCAGTGGCCGAGATGATCGGCGACCGCCTGCCCGCGACGCTTTTGCTGACCGGCGTGGCCTTCGTGCTGTCGCTGGTGCTGGGCGTGACAGCCGGTGTTGCGGCCTCTGCCCGGCAGGGGCGGTGGGGTGACACGATCATCTCGACCTTCGCGCTGCTGTTCTATGCAACCCCGCTCTTTTGGGTGGCGCTGATGGCGACGCTGGTGTTCTCGGTCTGGCTCGAATGGTTGCCGGGCTTTGGCTATTCCACCATCGGCGCGGGTTATACGGGCCTCGCCCATGTGTTGGATGTGGCGAAACATCTGATCTTGCCGGCCTCGACGCTGGGGCTGTTTTTCACGGCGATCTACATGCGCATGACACGGGCCTCGATGCTCGAAGTCTCGCGGCTGGATTTCGTGAAAACCGCCCGTGCCAAGGGGCTGAACCGCGGTGTGATCCAGCGGCGGCACATCCTGCGCAATGCGCTTTTGCCGGTGATCACGCTGGCCGGGCTTCAGGCCGGGCAAATCTTTGGTGGGGCCATCCTGACCGAGACCGTCTTTGCATGGCCCGGCATCGGGCGGCTGATGTTCGAGGCGATCAACCAGCGGGATTACAACGTGATCCTTGGGGTCTTCTACATCTCGGCGGCCATGGTGCTGCTGTTCAACCTGATCACGGATGTCATCTATGTCATTGTTGATCCGCGGATAAGGCTGACGACATGATGAGTTTTTGGAAACGTTTCAGCTATAACCGTGGCGCGGTAATCGGCTTGGTCATCCTGACCTTCGTCATAGCCGCCGCCATCCTCGCGCCCATCCTCTTTCCGCAAAGCCCGTGGAAAATGGTGCAGCGCCCCTTCCTGCCGCCTTTCACCCAAGACGGGCTGCTTCTGGGCACCGATGCGCTTGGCCGCGATGTCATGGCGGGGCTTGCCCATGGCGCTTATGTGAGCCTGCTGGTCGGGCTGGTCTCGACCATTGTGGCGCTGGCCATCGGCGTGCCGGTGGGGGCCGCGGCGGGGTATTTCGCCGGCCGGATCGACGATGCGCTCATGCGTTTCACCGAATTCTTTCAGACCATCCCGAGCTTTGCGCTCGCCATCGTGCTCTTGGCGATCTTCCAGCCCAGCCTGACCTTTGTGATCATCGCGATTTCCACCGTGTCATGGCCCCCGGTCGCGCGTCTGGTGCGGGGCGAGGTGCTGTCGCTCAGAACCCGTGAGTTCGTCGAGGCGGCGAGCCTGTCGGGCCTCGGCAATCTTCAGATCATCACCCGCCACATCCTGCCCAACGCACTGCCGCCAATCATCGTGCTGGCCTCGCTCATGGTGGCGCAGGCGATCCTGCTGGAAAGCTCGCTGTCCTTTCTGGGGCTGGGCGATCCGAACATCATGTCTTGGGGCTATATGATCGGGGCTGCACGCACCGTGATCCGCACCGCATGGTGGCTGTCCTTCTTGCCGGGCATGGCGATCCTGTTGACCGTGCTGGCGCTGAACCTGATCGGCGAAGGTCTGAACGACGCGCTGAACCCGCGATTGACGAGGAAATCCGAATGACCCTGCTTAGCATCCGTGACCTGTCTATCGCTCTGCCGGTCGGGGCCGATAGGCTCTATGCCGCGAAGGACATTAATTTTGACCTCGCCCCGGGCGAAATCCTCTGCATCGTCGGTGAAAGCGGCTCGGGCAAATCCATGTCGGCCAATGCGGTGATGGGGCTGTTGCCGCAGGGGGTTCTGCCCGACAAGGGCAGCATCACCTTTGATGGGCGGTCGATCCTTGGCCTGTCTGAAAAAGAGATGTTGAAACTGCGCGGCAGCCGCATTTCGATGATCTTTCAAGAGCCCCTGAGCGCACTAAACCCGCTGATGCGGATCGGTGCGCAAATCGCCGAGGTGTTCGAGGCCCATGGCGCGCTCAACGGGGCCGAGCGTCGGGCGCGGGCGCTGAAACTGTTGGAGGAAGTCGGCATCCCCGACCCCGAAGCGGCGATCCGCGCCTATCCGTTCCAGCTCTCTGGCGGGCAGCGGCAACGGGTGATGATCGCCATGGCCTTGGCGTTGGAGCCGGACATTCTGATCGCGGATGAGCCGACCACCGCGCTCGATGTGACCACGCAGGCGCAGATCCTCACGCTGATCGAAGACCTGCGGCGCAAACGCGGCATGGCAGTAATCTTCATCACTCATGACTTTGGCGTGGTGGCCGATATCGCCGACCGGGTGATCGTCATGAAAAAGGGGGAGATCGTCGAGGCTGGCCCGGCCCAAGAGGTGCTGCTGAAGCCCCAACACCCCTATACCCGCGCCCTCATCGACGCGATCCCCCGGCTGACCAAAACCGAAGCCACGGCGGAGGTCGAACGCACGCCGCTTTTGAAGGTCGAGGGCTTGCAAAAGACCTTCTCCACCGGCTCTGGCACGCTCTTTGGCAAGCGCCGGGTGGTGAAGGCCGTCCAAGACGTGAGTTTCGAGCTTTTTGCAGGCGAAACCATCGGCATTGTGGGGGAGTCCGGCTCGGGCAAATCCACCGTCGGGCGCTGTCTGGTGCGGCTGCTTGACCCTGACGGTGGGCGCGTCCTGATGGACGGTGTCGACATCGCCGAGATGTCGGGGCCAGAACTGCGGGCGCAGCGGCGCGAGTTGCAGATGATCTTTCAAGACCCGTTCTCTTCACTCAACCCCCGCGCGCGAGTGTCGCGCATCCTGACCGAAGGGCTGGTTGCCTATGGCACGCCGGATAAGGAGGCCAAGGCCAAGGCGCGCGAGTTGCTGGAACTGGTCGGGCTGGACGACAGCGCGATGAAACGTTTCCCGCATGAGTTCTCGGGCGGGCAACGTCAGCGGATCGGCATCGCCCGCGCATTGGCGCTGGACCCGTCGATCATCATCGCGGATGAGGCCGTCTCGGCCCTCGACGTCTCCATTCAGGCGCAGGTGCTCGACCTGCTGGCCGAGTTGAAAACCCGGCTGCATCTGTCGATGCTTTTCATCACCCACGACCTGCGCGTCGCGGCGCGGATCTGCGACCGGATCATCGTGATGCAAAAGGGCCAGATCGTTGAGGCGGGGCCGGTTAGCAAAGTGCTGCACGACCCCGATACCGCCTATACGCGCAGCCTGCTCGACGCTATTCCGGGGCAGGAGTATGAACGCGCGCTGGCGGCGTCCGGTTAGGGCGCTACCTCAGCCGCTGCGCCCAAGATGGATCAGACGATGAAACCTGCGGATCACGACCAAAAGACACTGCTCCTGACCGGCGCCAGCCGGGGCATTGGCCATGCCACGGCCAAGGCTTTCGCCGACAAGGGCTGGCGGGTGATCGGCTGTTCGCGGCAGGCGTTCTCGCCCGAATGCCCTTGGCCGGGCGGGGCGCAGGACCATGTGCAGGTCGATCTGAGTGACCCGAACCAGACGATAGAGGCGGTCGCGCAGGTCAAAAGGCTGTTGGGCGGCAACCCTTTGCATGCTCTGGTCAACAACGCGGGCGTCTCGCCCAAGGGCGAGGATGGCGCGCGGCTCAGCACGCTCGACACCGATCTGCGGACATGGGGTGAGGTGTTTCATGTGAATTTCTTCGCCTCCGTAGTTCTGGCACGCGGGCTTCAGGATGAGCTTTCTGCCGGGCGCGGGTCGGTGGTGAATGTCACCTCCATCGCCGGGTCTCGGGTGCATCCCTTTGCCGGGGCGGCCTATGCGACCTCAAAGGCGGCGCTCGCCGCACTGACGCGCGAGATGGCTCATGATTTCGGCCCCCTCGGCGTGCGGGTCAACGCAATCGCCCCGGGCGAGGTTGAGACGGCGATCCTCAGCGAAGGCACCGATAAGATCGTGCGCGACATCCCCATGCGCCGTCTCGGCCAGCCTGATGAGGTCGCGCGGGCGATCTATTTCCTGTGTAGCGAAGAAAGCTCCTATGTCTCGGGGACCGAGATCGAGGTAAACGGCGGGCAGCACGTCTAAAGCCACCCGCGCGACCATTCTGACAATTGCGTGAGCAGCGCAGTCTTGCGCTGTCATCCCCGGCCATTAGACCTATGTACAGCCGCTCAATCAGGGCAGCTATACGCGCGCTCCCCTCAGGCAAAGCATACCCCAAGGGACACCACTTCATGATAAAATTCGAATTGAACGGGCGGTCGATTTCTGTCGATGCTGACCCGGACATGCCCCTGTTGTGGGCGATCCGCGATGAGATCGGCCTCACCGGCACCAAATTCGGCTGCGGCATCGGCGCATGCGGCGCTTGCACCGTGCATATCGACGGCACCGCCACACGGTCCTGCATCACCTATCTCGCGGATGTAGAGGGCCTGTCGGTCACCACGATTGAAGGGCTGGACGAAGAGGGCAAGCACCCGGTTCAAGAAGCATGGCGCAACCTGCGCGTGCCGCAATGCGGCTACTGCCAGTCGGGCCAGATCATGCAGGCGGCGTCTTTGTTGAAAGACACGCCCAACCCCAGTGACGAAGACATCGACGCGGTGATGACCGGCAACCTCTGCCGCTGCATGACCTATCCGCGCATCCGCCAAGCCGTGCGCGACGCCGCAACCGCAATGGGAGAGACCGACAATGGCTAATCTGATGTCCCGCCTGAAAGGCTCCGACGCGCAACCGCAGATGACCCGCCGCGGGTTTCTGGTGTCGATGACGGCCGCTGGCGTTGCCTTTGGCTTCCCGCAGGCGTCGAATGCCGCGATGAACCCTGCCGTGCCCGATGGCACGCCGATTGCGCCCAATGGCCAGCCCTTTGAGCCGTCGATGTGGTACTGGATCGACGCCGAAGGTCAGGTCAACGTCAACATCATCCGCGCCGAGATGGGCCAGCACGTCGGCACCGCCATCGCCCGCATTCTGGCCGATGAGTTGGAAGTCGCGTGGGAAAATGTGCATATCACCCATGTCGACACGGCTGAGAAATGGGGCCTGATGGTCACCGGCGGAAGCTGGTCGATCTGGCAAAGCTGGCCGGTCTACCGTCAGGCGGGTGCCGCCGGGCGCACCGCGCTGATCGAAGCGGCGGCGGCCAAATGGGGCGTCGATGCCGCGGGTCTGACCGCCCGCGACGGGGCCGTAACCGATGGCACGCAGAGCATCAGCTATGGCGATCTGGTGGCCGAAGGCCTTGACCGCGCCTTTACTGAAGACGAATTGGCGGCCCTGCCGCTGAAACCCCATGCCGATCTGCGGCTCGTGGGGCAGGACGTGCATCCGCTTGATCTGGATACGAAAACCACGGGGCAGGCGATCTATGGTCTGGATGCCAAGGTCGATGGCATGGTCTACGGCGTGCCGATGCTGCCGCCAACGCGCTATGGCGCCAAGGTGAATTCCGTCGATGACAGCGCCGCGAAAGAGGTCAAAGGCTACCTTGAGACCGTGGTGCTGGATGATCCCTCGGGCACCGTGCCGGGCTGGGTCGTGGTGTTGGGCAAAACGCTCCACGCCGCGCGGATGGCCACCTATGAGATCAGCGTCGATTGGACGGCTGGCGAGACGGCGGATGTCTCCGAAGACGATATCCAAGCCCGCTCTCGCGCGTTGATCGACAGCGATGCCGGGTCGATCCTGCACACCGAGCAGCCCGAGACCCGCGCCGCCTTCGATGCCGCCGCCGAGACGCTGGAGGCTGAATACACCACGCAATCCGTGCTGCACTTCCAGATGGAGCCGGTCAACGCGACCGTCTTCCAAAACGCCGATGGCGTTTGGGAGACCCATGCAGGCAACCAGTGGCAATCGCTGATCCTGCCGACGCTGGCCGCCGCGCTGGAGGTGCCCGCCGACAAGATCGTGATGCGCAGCTATATGTTGGGCGGGGGCTTTGGCCGCCGGTTGAACGGGGATTACATCGTGCCCGCCGCGCTGGCCTCCAAGGCGGTCGGTAAGCCGGTGAAACTGGTCTTCTCCCGCGAGGAAGACGCCCAGTTCGACAGCATCCGCTCGCCTTCGGTGCAAAAGCTGCGCATGGCATTCGATGAGGGCAAAGCCATCACCGGGATGGAGCATCACGCCGCCGCCGGTTGGCCGACGCAGGTGATGGCACCGGGCTTCATGCCCAAGGGCGTCAACGAAGAACCCTATGACCCCTTTGCCATCGACGGCGCGGATCACTGGTATTCGGTCGGGGCGCATCGCGTGCGGGCGATTTCGAACGATCTGGCCAATGCGACCTTCCGCCCCGGTTGGCTGCGCTCGGTCGGGCCGGGCTGGACCAACTTCGCCGTGGAAAGCTTCATGGATGAGGCGGCGCATAAAGTCGGCGCCGATCCGTTGCAGTTCCGTCTGGATCACCTGAAGGCCGAGGGTCTCAACGCAGGTTCCGCCCCCAATGCGGTGGGCGGGGCGTCGCGGCAAGCGGCTGTTTTGCAGCGCGTGGCCGAGATGTCAGGCTATGGCCAGACGGAGCTGCCCGAGGGCACGGCAATCGGGATCGCCACCACCTTTGGCCAATCGCGCACCATGCCGACTTGGACCGCCGCCGCCGTGAAACTGGCGGTGGACGCCGAAACCGGTGACGTCGCGGTCGAGAAGATGTGGCTGGCCTTCGATTGCGGCACTGTGGTCGACCCCGACGGCGCGCGCGCGCAATGCGAGGGCGCGGCGCTTTGGGGTCTGTCCATGGCTCTGCATGAGGGCACGCGGATCGAAGACGGCAATGTCGTCGACCTGAACCTTGGGTCTTACACGCCGCTGCGGATGGTCGATGTGCCTCAGATTGAGGTCGCTTTCGTCGAGAACACGGAAGTGCCCGTGGGTCTTGGAGAGCCGGGCACCACGGTCATCGCCCCGGCGATTGCCAATGCGATCTTCAACGCCACCGGGGCGCGGGTGCGTCATCTGCCGATCACCGGCGATGCGATTCTTGCGGCGCTGGAAAGCTGATAGGAGAAGGCGGGCGCGGCATGTCGCGCCCGTCTTCCATTTGGTCTGAGGGCGCCGGCTAGTGAGGCGGGCTGCGCATTCGCCGGGCAGCGCGGCGACTGCCTAAATTCAACGACTCAAATTTTGGGCATTCACGCTTAAAAACTTAGAGAATCGCCCTTTGCGCCATAATTCTGACAGGTTTCGAACAATAATCTAAACGAGCTATCTGGGCTCCTTTGCGGGCGGGTACGAAGGACGATCTGTGGCACCTACCGAGACATATGAACAACGCGTCGCCGCGACGCGAAAGCGCTTTATCGAAGGGATGCCGGAGCGGTTGCAGGCCGTAGCCGATGCGCTGCGCGAGACGGATGGCGCCGACCCGCGCGAGACCAAGGCGCGCAAGGTCCACCGCATGCTGCACGATCTGGCTGGCAATGCCGCGATGCTGGAATATGCCGAGATCGAAGATCGCCTGCGCAAGGGGTTGCGCGTGGCCGAAGATGCCGATGAATCCGCCGCGCCCTTGTCGACCGATGACATTCGTACAATTGAAGCGGCTCTGGCCGATGCCCGCAGTGTCACTGAAGAAATTTAAGAAAGCCTATCCATGAAGTATCCCGCAATCGGTTTGTTGGCGGCCCTGCTGCCGTTTCAAGTTCAGGCTCAAACGGCCCCGGGTGAGGATGTGGCGAATGCCCCCGCAGAGCAGGTCCAAGAGGGGTTGATCGCGCGGACCTTCGATCTGGCGGAGCTTGGCTTTCAAAATGGTCTGTCCTTCCGGCAGCTTTCGGGCAATGCGACGATCTATATCCCGCTGCCCAACCCGGATGCGCTGAGTTCGGGCAGCTTGCAGCTTGAGCTTGAACATGCCTCCACCACCGAGGTGGATCGCTATTTGCAGGTCTCGGTCGCGGGCCGTCCGGTCATCTCGCAGGCGCTGCCCGATGGGGCAGGGCCCCTGAGCGTTCCGGTCCCGCTTAGCCCTGAGGACGTGTCGGGCGGGTTCATCGCCGTGGGCCTGTCCTATTCCGGGGCTTTCAGCGATCGGGTCTGCGTGGACGAACGCGCCTCGGGGGATTTTCTTGAGATCACGGCGGCTTCTTCCGTGACCTTGCAATTGGACCCGTCTGAGATCGACACATCGGCGGCATTCGCCGGGCTGCGCCCTGCGGACACGCGTCTGGCCATCGGGGGCAACGACTCCCTCGCGGCCTTGGCGGCTGCGACCCGCGCCGCTGCGCTGTTTGACGCTGAGGCCGGGCGGCTGACCTTTGGCGGTGACGGGGTCAGCACATCGGGTGCATGGTCCGAAGGGGTCATCGAACTGGACGTATCCACCTCCGGCGTGGCGAGCGAGATGGCCGTGGACAATGAAGCCGGGCTGCCCGTCTTGAACCTGCGCGGCAGCGATCCGCAGGTGGGGCTGTGGCAACTGGTCTCGGAGTGGTCGCCCCTGTCGAACGAAGGCGCGACCGTGGTCGATGTGGCAGGGGGACCGGCCCGTTTTGACGACCGTTTGCCGCTGTCGGCGCTGGAGGGGGACCTCACCCCGCGTCCCGTGGTCTCGACCGAAGACTTCTTCGTGCCGTTCCAATCCTCCGACCTTCCGGCGGGCAAGGGCGTGTCTGGCGTGAACCTGCATGTCGCCGCAGCGCTTGATCCCGAAGGGCGGGGGGCGACGGCTTCGGTCTTTCTGAATGACACGCTGCTGGGCAACCGCCCGCTTGACAGTGGCCGTCCAGAGCAGTTGACCTTTTCAGTGCCGAGCGGCCTGCTGGGCCGCGACAACCTGCTGCGCGTGTCGATCCAGCGTCAGCCCTCGGGCGGCGAGTGCCGGTTCAAACCGCAGGGCTATCCGGCGCAAATTCTGCCCGATAGCGCCTTGCTGCTTTCGGATGCCGCGCCACAGGGTCAGGATTTCTTTACCCTGCGACAGGAATTCGCCGATGGCGTTCAGGTCGTGCTCGACCCCGCGCTTTCGCTTGATTTCGCGCAGACCCTGCCGTGGCTTGCAGGTGTCGCGGGCAGCGTGATCCCGGACCGCGCGCCTATCCTGCCGCGCGCCTCGGTCGACGCGCTTGAGGGGGATGAACCCTTCTTCGTGATCTCTGACCAGAACCCCGGCGATGCAGAGCCGCTGATCACCTTCGATCAGGGACGGATCGAGGTGCGCGACCGTCAAGACAACCTGATCTATTCGGGCGAAGACCTGTCGCGGCTTGGCGTGGTGCAGATCGTCACCCGGGGCGACACCCGTGGCCTGTGGCTGCGTCCTGGCAATGGCCCTGCACCAGAGCTGGCGCCCGAACGCCCCATGATGCTGGACCGCGGCGATCTGGCGCTGATCGGGCAGGAGGGGGTGATCCTTGCCACCGCCACCGACCGCAGCCCGCTCGTTGATGTCGTCTACCCCGACCGCACCAGCCTTGCACAGATGCTGGCCAAATACCGCCCCTGGATCGTGGGGGCCATCTGGGTGCTGGTAACGCTGCTTGTGCTGATCGTGTTCCAGCGCGTCTACCGCGCTCGCCGCGGCAAAGACGAGACGTAAGCCACCGTGCCGTTGGATGCCGAAAGCGAAGCCATTGGTTCGCTGCTGCTTGACCGTGGCGCGCTGACGGCGGAACAGCTCGACGCGGCAGAGGATTTGGCCGAGGAGTGGAATGTCTCTCTGGTCAAGGTTCTTCTATCGCGGCGCTGGCTGACCACGCAGACACTCTACCGCGAGATCGCCTTTTACCACGGGCTCGCGCTGGTCGATCTGATTGAGGACCGCGCCGATGACGATCTGATCCGCCAGTATGATCCGGTGGTGATGAACCAATTCATGACGGTGCCGATTGGCCGGGCAGAGGATGGCACGCTGACGGTGGCCACCTCGCGCCCTGGCCCGCGCACGCTGCTGCATATCCGCGAAGTCTACGGCTCCGGCGTGACCATCGTCGTGGCCTCGCATTTTGATGTGTCATGGCAGTTGCAGCGCGCCTTCCGCGAGAAACATTCCCACGAAGCGGTCTTTGCGCTGGCCGAGCTTGACCCCGACATGTCGGCGCAGAACGTCGTGACCCCGCCACAGATCTTGGTGATTTACCTCATGATCTCGGCGCTTCTGCTGGGGCTGGCTTTTGCCCCCGTGGTCACGCTGATCGTGCTGAACGTCCTGCTGACGGTGTTCTACACCGGCAACTTCCTGTTCAAAGCGCTGCTGGTCTGGCTCGGCGGTGCTGCACAAGAGACTTCATCGCGGGCCATCGCGGCCGAGGCATCGCTGCTGCGCGACGAAGACCTGCCGATCTATACCGTGCTGGTGCCGATGTTCCGCGAGCCCGAGGTGCTGCCGATCCTTGCCCAAGCGCTGCGCAACCTCGACTATCCGCTGGCCAAGCTCGATATCAAGATCGTGCTGGAAGAGGGCGATCACGAGACCATCGACGCGGCGCGCAAGCTTGACCTTGAAGGCGTGTTCGAGATCATCCGCGTCCCGGCCTCCCACCCGCAGACCAAACCCAAAGCCTGCAACTTTGCGCTGCGCTATGCGCAGGGCGATTTCCTCGTAATCTTCGACGCCGAGGATAAGCCCGAACCGGATCAGTTGAAAAAGGTCATCGCCGCCTTCAACCAATCCGCGCCCAATACCGCCTGCATTCAGTGCCGTCTGAACTACTACAACGCGCGGGAGAACTGGCTGACGCGGATGTTCACGCTGGACTATTCGCTGTGGTTTGACCTGATGCTGCCGGGGTTGGAGCGTTTGGGCGTGCCGATCCCGCTGGGGGGCACCTCGAACCACTTCCGCATGGATGTGCTGCGGGAGTTGAACGCATGGGATCCCTTCAACGTGACCGAGGACGCCGATCTGGGCATTCGTCTGACGCAGAAGGGCTACCGCGTGGGCGTCATCGATTCCACGACCTTTGAAGAGGCCAATGTCTCGATCCCGAACTGGGTGCGCCAGCGCTCGCGCTGGATCAAGGGCTATATGCAGACCTTTCTCGTCCACAGCCGCAGACCCATTCACCTGTGGCAATCGGTCGGGGCGGCGGGCGTCTTTGGCTTTGTCTTCTTCATCGGGGGCACGGTGCTCTCGGGCCTGTTGAACCCGGTCTTTTGGTCGATCTTTGCCATTTGGCTGATCTTCGGGACCGAGGTGATCACCCCCTATTTCCCGCTGCCGGTGCTCTATCTGTCGTTGGTGAACCTCTTGGCGGGCAATGGGCTGCTGATCTATCTCACGATGGTCGCGCCCTTCCGGCGCAGGTGGACCGATCTGGCGCCTTGGGGGATCACCGTGGTGGGCTATTGGGTGCTGATGACCGTGGCCTCTTACAAGGCGCTGTCGCAGTTGATCTTCAACCCGTTCTATTGGGAAAAGACCCAGCACGGCCTGTCCAAACACACCGCCAATGAGGTCGCCGAAGCCAGTGCCGAAGCGACGGAGGCCGCGCAATGATCCGCGCCGCCTCATGGTCCTTCGGCTTTGTCGCGCTGGGGTTGCTGCTTTTGCTCACCCTCGGCTGGACTGAGGCGCATGGCTTCCTGTCGATGGATGTGACCGACCTTTGGGCCAAGTCGATTGTGCAGATCGAGGGGCCGGCGCAGTTCAAGGCAAGCGATGCTTTCTACCCGCCCGTGCCCTATGCGCTGTCGCTTTTGGGGCAGGCGGTCTTGCCCGATACGCAGGTGCCGGTGCCCTTCGTGCTCTCCGCGCTGGTGGGGGCAGGGCTGCTGGTCCTGTGGTTCCTCAACCTGCGCGATACGGGCGGCTTTTCGGGCATGACCTCGGCGCTGGTGGTACTGCTTTTGGCGCTGAACCCGTTTTTCCTGCGGGCCTTGGCCGATGGGCCAGAGACGATGTTTTGCATCTTGGGCACATGGCTTTTCGCGCGCGGGATCGTCAATCTGCGCCTCACGGGCAACGCGCCGGATATGATGAAAGTGGCCGTGGGGCTTTTGGTGGTGGCCCTGTCGGACAGCTACGGCCTGATGCTCTGCCTCGGGGCGATGCCCTTCATGATCGTCGCGGCACGGCCCAGCATGATCGCGGTCTCCTCGACCGGCTATCTGGTGGCGATGTTCTATCCCGTGGCCGCCGCCGTGGGGGCGCTGATGTTCGTCAGCATGATCTTCGACAGCCGCCTGATCCCGCTTTTGTCGGAAAGTGCCACGCCGCTGACCTTGGGGGAGCATCTGCTCATTCTGGCCGGGCTGGGCCCGGCGGCCCTTATCGCGATCCTGCGCAATATCATGGTGCCGCGTCTGTTCATGCCGCTCTTGGCAGCGGTCGGGGCGGTGCTGGGTGGCTATACGCTCAACGTCTTTTTCCATGTCGAAGGCGACCCGGCCATGGCGCTGGCGCCCATGTTGGGGGTCTTGGTCGCCGCGATCCGCTTTTGGCCGAACCTGTCCCTGCGCGAGCCGATTGCCATCGCGCTGTTGGCGCTGTCGCTGCTGACCTCGGCGATTGTGATGCGCCATGTCGCCCATGACGAGACCCGCGCTTGGACCAACGCGATGCTCGGCGGGGAAAACGCAGCGTCCCGCCCCGCGCGAGAGGTCGTTTCATTCTTGCGCGACAAGTCTGATATAATGGTAGATGTTGAGAGAAACCCCGAGATCGTCGTCGGTCTGGGGAATATCGACCGGCTGGTGATCGCCGGAGAGCCTGCCTACGACTGGGCGCTTGAGGGGGGCGTGCCGCGCACAAGGTACATCGTGGTCCCGCAACAGGCGGAAGGGCAGGCCACAGCAGACAGAATTCTGCGCAGGTTCCCGCAGCTGAAGCAATCGCAGATGCCGGGGTATGAGGAGGTTTTTCAAAACAGCCGATGGCGTGTTTTTGAAAGAGTTAACGAGTGGAATTAAAATCATGAGCCCACGAATTATCGCAGTCGACGATTCGGATATCGCGCAGGATTTCATCAGCGCGACACTTTCGGAGCTTGGCTTTGACGATGTCGTCAGTTTCATCGATCCGCGCAGTGCACTCGACGCGATCGAAAGCGATGAGGCCACGGCGGACCTGATCCTGATGGACATAATGATGCCCGATATCGATGGTATCGAGCTTTGCGCCCGTATCCGTGCCTTGGACAGATGGAGCGATGTGCCGATCATTATGCTGACCAGCCGAACAGACATGGGATCTTTGTCCGAAGCCTTCATGGCGGGGGCCAATGACTATGTCACCAAGCCCTTCAACCGGATTGAGCTTCAGGCCCGTATGCGCAGTTGCCTGCGGCTGAAATCCGAGTTGGACCGCCGCCGTTCGGGCGAAAACCGCAGCGCGCGCCGCCGTGCCGCGCCGAGCGTGTCAGAGGCCACGGTGCCCAGCCTTTTGGGCAGTAAATCCGGGTTTCAAGGGCATCTGATGTCGCTGTCGCCCGCGATGCAAAAAGACCTTGGCCTGATCGTCTTCCGCATTGATGGCGACCGTGACCAATCCGATGCGGCGCGCGCGCAGCGGCAAGAGCTTCAGCGCCGCGTGGCCGGGCTTTTCGGCAAGGTCGAAATCCCCGCGCAAGACGGGTTCGCCCATTGGGAGGATGACCTTTTCGTCTATGGCGCGCTCCACGCGGATCGCGCCCAGCTTGAAGCGCGGGCGCAGCAGTTTATCTCAGCCGTGGCTGAGGCCTCGGCCACCGTGAAAGAAGGCTGGACCTCGCGGCCCTTGAGCGTCAGCGCTTGCGTCGTGCCGCCCTCGGATGCGGCTGTCGCCACCTCGCTTGCGCGGGGCATTCAAGGCGTCGAAAGTGCTGGAATAACAAGCGCGCCGGGCAGCATCTGCCTTGCCGCCAATGACATAGGACACCAGGCCGAGAATGGTCAGCACTGAGCCCACTAATAAAGCTGATGCGGAACCGTCTTCGCGCGCGCAGACCCTGTTCTGGGCGCTGATTTCGGCTGCCGTTCTTATCTATTTCGTGGGGCTCGCGGTCCTGACCTGGTCGGACTACAAACGCGCCACGACCCGGGCAGAGGTGGAGCTTGAGCATTTCGCGGAGCTTTACGAGCAGGCGGTCGATGCCTCTCTCTCGGTTGCGAATGTGCGGATGTGGGGGCTGATCGATGAGCTGTCGACCGCGCGTCTGAGCAACCCCGCGCAGTTCGAGGCGCAATACGGTGATCTGATGAATGCCGCCGTGCAGGAGACCGAGCAGGTCGATGCGCTTGTGCTGATCGGCGCCGATGGGGTTGTGCTTTGGGCCACGGTGAAGCCGCTTATGGGCCAGTACCTTGGGGACCGGGCCTATTTTCAGGCGGCGATTGGCCTTGATGTGAATGAATATACGGTCGGGGTGCCCATCGTGTCGCGGGCCACAGGGCGGCGGCTGACCCCGATTGCATGGCCCTTGATCGGCATGGATGGCCGGTCGCGCGGGGTCTTGGCGTCTTCGCTGGGCGAAGATTACTACTCGCAATTGCTGGCAATAGATGGGTTGCAACAGGACATGTATGTCGAGGTGGTGACCTCCAACGGAGAGCGGGCCTTTGTTTCGGGGCGGCCTCCACGCGACCCCGATACGCCCGTGTTCCGCGCCCGCAAGGAGATTCCGGCGCTGGACCTCTATATCGACGTGACGCGCAGCAAGCCGGCGGTGCTGCAAAATTACTGGCAGCGCACCTTGGTTTTCGTGGGGCTTGCCACGATCCTGTTCCTGACGGTGATCAACGCGGCGATCCGCGCGCGGCGGCAGTCGACCCAACTGGCGCAGGCCCTGCGCACTTCCGAACGGCACCGCGAACGGATCCGCGTGGCGCAGAGCGAATTTGACGCGATCTTTGAGAATGTCGGGGACGGGCTGATCGTCTATAACGACAACAACAAGCTGCACCGCTCCAACCGTAAGGCGCGTGAGTTGATGGGCGTGTCCTCAGATATCGAAGCCGTGCAAAAGCTGCGCGGCATGGTCCCGCCCTTTTCGCAGATGGACGAAGACGTCGCCGTTCACCGCATTCAGATCACCACCGCCGAGAACGAGAATGTGGCGGTGCAATGCCGGGTGATGAAGCTGCATCTGCATGGGGATTACATCGCCTATAACGTGCTTCAGGACATCTCTGCCGAAGAGCGGCTGGTGGCAGCGCGCACGGCCTTTGTCACCTCGGTCAATCACGAGCTGCGCACGCCGCTCACGTCCCTCGCCGGGTCGCTCGAAATCCTGCATGACCGCTTTGGCGACAGCATGCCAAAGAACGCGGGCAAGCTGTTGTCGATGGCCACCCGCAATGCCGACCGGCTGTTGGTACTGGTCAACGATATCTTGACCCTTCAGGCGATCGACCAGCGCCAGCTCAGCATCCAGACCGAGCGGGTCGCAGTGTCGGAAGTGCTGTCGGAAGCCATCGCGGCCAACACCGGCTATGGGGTGAACCGCGACGTGCAACTCGACATCCACACAGGCCCCGATGCGGCGCAGGAAGCCTATGTGCGGGTCGATACCGTGCGCATGCAGCAGATCTTCTCCAACCTCATTTCCAACGCGGTGAAATATACCCCGCGCGGCGGCACGGTAAAAATCGGTGCCGAGGTGGACGACCAGTGGGTCACGTTCTATGTCTGCGATGCGGGGCCGGGCATCCCAAGAGCCGCCCATGATCGTATGTTCAAAAGGTTCGCTGACCCCGTGCATTCCCGTGAAAATCAAGCGAATGGAACGGGGCTGGGGCTGGCCATCACGCGGGAGCTGGTGTTGCGACAAGATGGCGATGTGAGCTTTGAGACACGCTCGGAAGAAGACGGCGATGAGAACCCCGGCACCACGTTCTATGTGCGTTTTGCCCGGGATACCGGCGCCGCGCCCAAGCAGGGGGCATCGGCATGAGAGTGTTGTTCGTCGATGACGAGGATGACATCCGCGAGTTGATCGAGTTTGCGATCATGACTGAAGATGACATCGAAGCGACCTTCGCGGCGACTGGGCTCGACGCGATTGCTACGATGGAAACGCAGGCGTTCGACGTGATCATGCTGGATGTAATGATGCCACCCCCCGACGGCATGGAGGTGCTGCGCTGTGCGCGGGCCAATGCGGAGTTGGATGACACGAAGATCGTGATGTGCACCGCCAAAACCTCGCCCGAGTCAGAAAAGAAGTTTCGCGCCCTCGGGGCCGACTACATTCTGCACAAACCGTTCAAACCGCTAAAGCTGGCGGATTTCATTCGGTCGATCGTATAATACCTCATCGCTCAGCCTCTCGCGGCTCTGAACACGCGGAACTTACCATGCGCAAAACAGCGAAAATGCCTTCTGACCTCGCGCGGCGATTCTTGCCCCGCCTTGTTGTCCTCTCGGCCATCGGTACCATCGCCCTCCCGGCAAGTGAGGTGGCATCGGCGGCGTGGCCGCGGGGCGAAGACAAGAGCTTTGTCACCCTGTCCTATGAGACCACCGCAGATGGCCCCGACTTTGGCGATTTCGGTGCGTTTTACTACGAATACGGGGTGACCGAGAAACTGACTTTCGGCCTCGACATCGGCAAGAGCCAGAGTGGGGGGCAGGTCAGCGCCATCGCCTTTCTGCGCTATCCGCTTGAGCTCTCGAACGGGGACAATGTTTTCGCCGCCGAAGTCGGTCTTGGCTGGGCCGAACGGGATGGCAGCGCGGTGGCGGCTCTGCGGCCCGGCCTGTCTTGGGGGCGTCCGGTATCGGGGGCTTGGGGCAGCGGTTGGCTGGGGGTGGAAAGCACCTTTGCCATTTACGAGGACGGCGAAACACTGGGCAAGATCGACAGCACCTTCGGCATCAACCACGAGAATGGCAACCTGTCGATTTTCAAGCTGGAGTTCGCGGCCCCGTCAGACAGGGATGAGACACTGGCCTTTGCGCCGTCGCATGTGATCAAGGTCTCGGAAAACAGCTTTCTGGAACTGGGCCTGTCGCATGAATTCACCGACGCTGTGACCAAGGTCAAAGTCGGGGTCTGGCACAGCTTCTGACGCGCTTTGGGTCTGCTTAATCCCGCCAATCGGGGCGGTTGCCGAGGTGGGCAATCAGAAAGTCGATGAAATACCGCGTCTTGGGTGTCAGCACGTTGGAGCGCGGGTAGACCAGCCAAAGCACCGACCGGTCGTTCATCCGCCAGCCCGGCAACAGCCGCAGCAATCGGCCCGAGGCAAGCTCGTCCGACACGCTCCAAAGCGAGTTGATCGAGATACCAGCCCCCGCGAGGGTCGCTTCGCGTTGCGCATCGCCATCGTCCATGATCACGCGGCAGGTCATCTCATGCGGGTTGAGCGTGGCGGCTTCGCCCTCCGGCCCGATCAGCGCGCGGGGCTCAAGATCACCCCAAGCGATCAGGTGATGATCCCGCAGCGCGGCGGGGGTCTGGGGCAAACCGTGGGCCGCCACATAAGACGGCGCGGCGCAAAGAACGCGGGTGTCATCGGCCAGCTTGCGCCCCCGCAGGCTGCTGTCGGTCAAGGGCGCGCTGCGCAGGGCAAGGTCAAAACTGCCTTCGATCGCGTCGAACCGGGTATCGGAGAGGCGCAGATCGAGGGTCAGTTCCGGGTAGGTCTCGTGGAATTCCGGCAGCAGCGGCATGATGTGACGCTGGGCAAAGCTGCTGGGGGCGGCGAAGCGCAGGATGCCCTTGGGCCCCGCCTTGGTCCCGCCCAGAATGGCCCGCGCGGCATCGGCTTGGGCCAATATCTCGCGCGCATAGGGCAGAAAGTCCGACCCATCGAGCGATAGCGAGACCTTCCGCGTCGTGCGGCGCAAAAGCTCAACCCCGAGTTCTTGTTCCAGCTTGGCCAAACGCGCGCTGGCGACTGCCGGGGCCATCCCCAAAGCGCGCCCGGCGGCTGAGATGTTCAGCCGTTCGGCAGCCATGACGAAAAGGCGAAGGTTGTCGATATCCATGGGCCGCGGTCCTTGCTGCGGATCATCCGCTGGGTCAGCATATAGTGCTTGGTATTGTATTCAATAACGAGAAACTGAACTCAAGTTTCATCCGATTATCTGTCGCGCCATGTTGGCCTATCTCTGTCTCAATGCAATGTTAACGGGAGATAGACCGATGAAATCCATGACCCTCACCAGCTATGGCGCAGAGGCGCCTTTTGTCGAAGCCGATCTGCCACGCCCCTTGGCCACCCCCGGCCATGTGGTGCTGCGCGTCAAGGCGACCAGCGTGAACACCATCGACACGATGATCAAAAACGCGGGCAAAGACCTGCCTCTGTCGCCTGACCTGCCTGCCGTTCTGGGCATGGATTTCGCCGGGGTGATCGAAGAGATTGGCGAAGGTGTCACCGGGTTCGCCGTGGGCGACGAAGTCTACGGCTGCGCCGGTGGTCTGGCCGATTTGCAAGGGGCTTTGGCTGAATTCATGCGCGCCGACGCGCGGCTCATTGCCCATAAACCCAAGTCGCTGTCGATGCGCGAGGCGGCGGCCCTGCCGCTGGTAGGCATCACCGCTTGGGAAGGGCTGCACCGCGCAGGCGTCGCAGCCGGGCAGAAGGTGCTGGTCCAAGGCGGCGCGGGCGGGGTCGGCCATCTCGCGGTGCAACTGGCAAAGCATATGGGGGCCGAGGTCTCCTCGACCGGCACCGGGGATGACCAAATGGCGGTGATCGAAGGCTATGGCGCGCGGGCCATCGACTTCAAAGCCGAGAAGATCGAAGACTATGTGGCCGCCCATACCGCAGGCCGCGGCTTCGATGCGGTTTTCGACACCGTGGGCGGGGACAATCTGCCGAACTCTTTCGCCGCCGCCGCGCTGAACGGCCATGTGGTTACGACCGTGGCCCTGTCGGCGATCGACCTGACCCCGGCGCATTTCAGCGGGCTGTCCTTGCATGTGGTCTTCATGCTCTTGCCGATGCTGCATGACGTGAACCGCGCGGTGCATGGGGAAATCCTTAGCAATCTCGCCACGTTGGTCGATGAGGGGGCGGTGAAGCCGCTGCTCGACGAAAAGACCTTTGATCTGAGCGCGGTTGGCGATGCCTATGCGCGGCTGCAAAGCGGGCAGGCGATTGGCAAGGTTGTGGTCGACGTCTAAGTCAGGCCGAACACTGATTAATATCACGCCCCGCTGCGCCGCCCGCGCGGCGGGGCTTTTAGCGGCCTGCGCCTTCCCTCAATCACTGCCGCTGGCGCGCAACTGCCAAAGAATGCGCCATTGACCCAACGGTAGGCTGCCTCTTTCTCTCTCATCCCCGGTTTCACCGCAAATTCGGACTTGCCTCTGCCTGTCAGTGTACAGTTAATTGGCCGGACAAGCTGAATACAGCGGCGGCGCGGGCACCCTGTGCCGACGCCCGTTAAGAGCAATTAAGGGAGAGAGACATGAAATTCACCGCAATCCTCGCCGCAAGCACCATTCTGGCAGGCGCTGCCGTCGCTCAGGACATGGATAAATCCGACTGGCCGAGCAGCTTCACCGTGGGCACGGCCAGCCAAGGCGGCACCTACTTCGCCTATGGCTCGGGCTGGGCAAACCTTGTGGCCAAGGAACTGGGCCTGACCGGCGGTGGCGAAGTCACCGGCGGCCCGATGCAGAACATGGCGCTGGTCCACACCGGCGAGGCGGCCTTCGGCATGACCACAATGGGCCCGGCGGCGGAATCGCTGGCCGGCACCAACCCCATCGCCCCCGGTCTGGAAATGACCCAAGCCTGCGCGATGTTCCCGATGTATCAGACACCCTTCTCCGTGACCGCGCTGTCGTCCTCGGGCATCTCCTCGGTCGCCGACATTCCGGCGGGTGCCAAGATCGGCTTTGGTCCGGCGGGCTCAACCTCGGACACCTATTTCCCGCGCATGATGGACACGCTTGGCGTCGAGTATGAGCGCCGCAACGGCGGTTGGACCGATCTGGGCGGCCAGTTGCAGGACGGTCTGCTGGACGTGATCGCCTTTGCTGCCGGTGTGCCGGTGCCTGCGGTCAGCCAGCTTGAGGTGCAGACGGATGTGAATATCATCGAGTTCACCGAGGAAGAGCAGGCCAAACTGCTCGAAGAGTTCCCGGTGTCCGAGTTCACCATCGACGCTAGCACCTACACCACGCTGGAAGAGGGCGCGCGTTCGGTCTCCATGTGGAACTTCGCGATTGCCAACTGCGATCTGCCGGAATCCTTCGTCAAAGCGGCTGTGGATGTCGTCATGTCCGACAATGAGCGGATGAAGGGCATTCACAAGGCGGCGGCTTCGACCCTGCCTGAGAACTGGGAGAAGAACACCGTTCTGAAATGGCACCCCGGTGCAGCAGCTTGGTTCAAAGAGAACGCGGATGCCGATATTTCCGACGATATGATCTACGGCAACTAAGCGAACGCCTAGACAAACTTGCATGCCGTCCCTAATCGGGGCGGCATCTTGCCATCATCCCGCCTGATTGTCGGGACAGATCCCGCGCAGATATCGGGAAAGGAAGCCTCCATGACAGACCAGCATAGCGCCGCCGATCCGCAGGGCCCGATTGTCGCCGAAGGGGTCGATGACGAACCGGTAGAAAGCAATCGCCGCATATTCACCGGGCGCACCTATCTGGTCGTTGCGGCCATGTCGGCGATCTATGCCTTCTTTCACATGGCGGCACTCAACGGCATGTCGATCGGAGAGCTGACCGGGAGCCGCATCCCGCTTTTGCCGACCTTCCCGATGGAGACGTGGAATTTCCGCATCGTGCACATCGCGGGTGCGCTGATCCTTGGCTTTACCCTCTATTCTGCCCGCGCCTTTGTGGATGAGGGCAAGGAGCAGGGCCGTCATCCGCTGGATTTCGTGGCATGGGCTGCGATGATCCCGGCGCTTTATTCGATTTGGACCGCGTGGAGCATCGCCAGCCAGATCGCTGGCGGCACCCAGTGGAACGGCATGAGCCCCGAGTTCAAGACCCTCGAAATCTATCATTATGGCCTGCCGCTGGTGGCGGCGACGGCCATCGGCATCGTCGTGGGGTGGCTGCGCGGACGCGAGCGGGGGCAGGTTTCGCCTGCGGACCTGTTGCTGTCCATCTGCGGGGTGGCCGTGGCGATTTACCTGATCACAATGTACGGCACCTTGATGCGCAACTCGACGGGCACGCCCTTTGCGCCCATCGGCATCTCTATCGCCGCGGTCGCGGGCACCGCGCTGATCATGGAGCTGACGCGCCGCGTGGCGGGGCTTGCGCTCATCGTGATCTCGGGTGTCTTTCTGGTCTATGTCTTCGTCGGGGACATGCTGCCGGGCTTCCTGAACGCGCCCAACATCCAGTGGACCCGCTTCTTTAGCCAAGTCTACACCGATGCGGGTATTCTGGGGCCGACCACGGCGGTGTCATCGACCTATATCATCCTCTTCATCATCTTCGCAGCCTTCCTTCAGGCATCGAAGGTGGGGGACTATTTCGTCAACTTCGCCTTTGCCGCCGCGGGCCGCTCCCGCGGGGGCCCGGCCAAGGTCGCGATCTTTGCTTCGGGTCTTATGGGGATGATCAACGGCACCTCGGCGGGCAATGTGGTGGCGACAGGCTCGCTGACCATTCCGCTGATGAAAAAGGTGGGCTACCCGGCCCGGACCGCCGGCGCGGTCGAAGCCGCCGCCTCGACCGGGGGGCAGATCATGCCGCCGATCATGGGGGCGGGCGCCTTCATCATGGCCGAGATCACGGGCATCCCCTACACCGATATTGCCGTGGCGGCGATCATCCCGGCGGTGCTTTACTTCGTGTCGATCTACTTCATGGTGGATTTCGAAGCGGCCAAGCTGGGCATGCGCGGGATGCGTTCCGAGGAACTGCCCAAGCTCAAGGACATGCTGCGCCGGGTGTTTCTGTTCATCCCGATCATCATCCTGATCTATGCGCTGTTCATGGGCTATTCGATCATCCGCGCGGGCACGCTGGCGACGGCGGCGGCGGCGGTTGTGTCGTGGTTCACGCCCTTCCGGATGGGGCCGCGCAGCATTGTCAAAGCCTTTGACCTGGCCGGGATCATGTCGATCCAGATCATTGCGGTCTGCGCCTGTGCGGGCATCATCGTGGGTGTTATCAGCCTGACCGGTGTCGGCGCGCGTTTCTCTTCCGTGCTGTTGGGGCTGGCGGAGGCGAGCCAATTCCTCGCCCTGTTCTTTGCCATGTGTATCGCCATTCTGCTCGGCATGGGCATGCCTACCACGGCGGCCTATGCGGTGGCGGCTTCGGTCGTGGCACCCGGTCTGGTGCAACTGGGCATTCCGCTGCTGACGGCGCATTTCTTTGTCTTCTACTTCGCCGTCGTCTCGGCCATCACGCCCCCCGTGGCGCTGGCGAGCTATGCCGCGGCGGGGATATCGGGCGCCAACCCGATGGAGACGTCGGTCGCCTCCTTCAAGATCGGCATCTCGGCCTTCATCGTGCCCTTCATGTTCTTCTACAACGGCGCGATCCTGATGGACGGCACGTGGTTCGAGGTGATCCGCGCCGGTGTCACGGCGATCTTTGGGGTCTATCTGCTGTCTTCGGGCATGCAGGGCTGGTTCGCGGGCAGCGGTGCGGCTTGGTTCATCCGGCTGGGCCTGATCCTCGCGGCGCTTTGCATGATCGCGGGTGGTCTGATGACCGACCTCATCGGCATCGCAGTGACGGCGGTGATCTTTGCCGTACAGTGGAAGTTCCGCCCCGCACCCGACGCCCAAATCGCGGTACACGGCAGCGATTGATCCGTGATTGATCCATGTCCCGGCCCTTTGGGGCCGGGGCCGCCCGTTTAAGGCAACGCTCCCTGTTGCATCTGGGCCAAGCCGCGCCTAGGGTCCGCGCGATCCTTCCGGGCGGTTAATATGTTCACTATCTTTCTGGCCATCGCGCCGGTCTTCGCGCTGATCCTCATGGGCTATGGCCTGCGCCGGGGCGGTATCCCTTCGACCAAGTTCTGGAACCTGAATGACCGGCTGGTCTATTGGGTGCTGATGCCCGCGCTGTTCTTTGCCAAGATCTCGGCGGCGGACCTTAGTGGCGGCTTGGGCGACTATGCGCTGCTGCTCTACGCCGGGTTCTTTGCAGCGATCTTTTGCGGCTGGCTGTTCGGTCGCGCCTATGCCGCGCCACAGGGCAGTTCGCTGATGCAGGGCAGCGCGCGGTTCAATACATTCATCGGCCTCGCGATTGCCGAAGCCGTTTTTGGCACGGCAGGGCTACAGATTGCCGTGCTCGGTTCGGCCCTGCTGGTGCCCGTGGTGAATGTGACGGTGGTGACGCTGATGACCCGGCAGTTGGGCGGCGGCGGCAAATCCATCCTCAAAGGCTTGGTCAAGAACCCGCTGATCCTGGGCATCCTGGCAGGCGTGCTCTTTAACTTCGCGGGGCTTCACCATGTGCCCGTCTTGCATGAAAGCGCGCGCATCCTGGGTGATGCGGCGCTGCCGATCATGCTGCTTTGCGTCGGCGCCAACCTGCGGCTGCGCGGGTTGTCCGGCTCGGTCTCGGTCATCGGCCTGTCGATCATCGGCAAACATCTGGTGAACCCGCTGGCGGTGCTGCTGGCCGCGCTGGTGCTGAACCCCGCGCCGCTGACGCTGCAAATCGCGCTGATCTTTGCAGCTCTGCCGACCGGGGTGGCCAGCTATACACTCGCGCGTGAGATGCGCGGCGATGCGCCTTTGATGGCGGCGATCATCACCACCCAGACGCTGCTCAGCTTTTTCACCCTGCCGCTCACGCTCTATCTCGGCAGCCTGATTTCCGCGCCCTAGACCCCGTTCCATGTGCAAAACGCGATTGTGATCTGCGCAGGCCGCATGGCGGCGGATTTACAGGTTGACATATTTGGTTCGAATGTCCAATTGCGCCTTGACCAATGCCAAGGAGCCCGCATGACCGAACTTGAAAAGACCGTGCTGGACGCTGCGCTGCATGTCTTTTCCCGCTATGGGGTCAAGCGCACCAGCATGGGTGATCTGTGCGAAGAGGCGGGTGTCTCGCGCCAGACCCTCTACAATCGGTTTCGCAACAAGGACGACATTCTGCGCGGGCTGATCGGGCGCTACACCGAATTGGCGCTGGAAGAGATTGCCGAAGAGATGCCCAATGCGCCCGATCTGGCGGCGCAGCTTGATCTGATCTTTGATCGGATGGTGGTGCGCGGCTATGACACGATGCAGGCGATGCCCAATGCGCAGGATTTCATCGCCGGGGCCAATGCCGTCAGCCAAGAGGCGCTGCAATGTTCCGCCGGGCGCTTTCGCGACGTGATCGCTAAGGTGCTGATGCCCTATGAGGCGGCGATCACCCGCAATGGCTTGAGTGTCGAGGCGCTGGCCGATTTCATCCAACGTTCCGCCAAGGCCGCTGGCATGCATGCGCTGGACCGTGACCATTTTCTCGCGCAGCTGCGCACCCTCAAACAACTTAGTCTGACCGCCGCCCTTGGGCCCGTGCCGGATGCTATTCATAAGGAAGACTGACCATGGCCAAATGGCTTGTTGAGACGACGCGCGGGACCGGCGCGGGGCGGGTGTTGGGATTTGCGCTGGCCTTGGCCGCCGGCGTCGCCGCGCCGATGGTGGCTGCCGCCGAAATGCCGGTGGTAAAGCTGCAAACGGTCAAGGTCAGCGACGCCGAGGTTGAGCGCGTTTTCTTTGGCAAGGTGGTTGCACGTGAAACCGTGGACCTTGCCTTTCAAGTCGGCGGCCAGATCGAGGAATTCCCGGTCGAAGAGGGGGCCACGGTCAGTAAAGACACGGTCGTCGCCCGGATGGATCTGGAGCCGTTCCAACTGGCGCTAGAACAGGCGCAGGCCAATGACGCACAGGCGCGCCGGACGATGGAGCGTTATCAAAAGCTCGCCGGGTCCTCGGTGGCCGAGGTCAATCTGCAAGACGCCGAAACCGCCGTGACGGTCAACGATATCGCCGTGCGCAACGCCGAGCGTGACCTTGAGAACGCGACCCTCCATGCGCCCTTCGACGCGATCGTCGCCTCGCGGTTGGTGCCCAATTACTCGACCGTCAGCGCGGGCACGCCGGTGGTGCGCCTGCATGATATGTCCGAGTTGCGGGTCGAGATCGACGTGCCCGAAACCCTGTTTCTGCGCGCAGGGCGCGACCCCAGCGTGCGCTTCATGGCCAAGTTCCCGGCCAATGCAAACACCTACCCGATGCAAATCCGCGAATACAACGCCGAGACGGCGGATGTGGGCCAGACCTATAGCATCACCCTTGGGGCAGAATTGCCCGAGGATTTCGTGCCGCTGCCCGGCGCCTCGGTCGAGGTGCGCGCCACGCTGAACATCGGCGGGTCGAGCATCATCGTGCCAGACACCGCCATTGTGGTCGGCAATGACCGCGGCACCTATGTCATGGTCTTCGACCCTACAGGGGCGCGCAAAGGCACCGTGACCCGCACCGCGGTCGAGATCACCCCCACTGCGCGCGGCGATGTCAAAGTCGAAGCCGGGCTTTCCGATGGGCAAGAGATCGTGGTGAGTGGCGCAAGCCAGCTTGAAGACGGTACCGCCGTGCGCCGCTTCGTCGGTTTCGGAGACTGAGCGCATGGATATCGCACGTCTGTCGATCAACCGCCCGATCTATACTTGGATCATCATGCTGACCTGTCTTTTGGGCGGCATCTGGGGCTTCGCGACCCTTGGCCGTCTCGAAGACCCGGCCTTTACCATCAAAACGGCGGTGGTGGTGACCCAATACCCCGGTGCCTCTGCCGAAGAGGTCGCGCTTGAGGTCACCGAACCGCTGGAATCGCAAATTCAGAAGATGTCCGAGATCAAGGACATCGAATCCATGAACCAGCCCGGTCTGTCGTGGATCACGGTCAATATGCAGGACACCTTTGATGGGTCGGAACTGCCGGAAATCTGGACCAAACTGCGCAACCGCGTGAATGAGGCGGCCCTGCCGAGCGGGGCCACGCAGCCCTATGTGAACGACGGTTTTGGCGATGTTTACGGGCTTTACTACGCCGTGACGGCTGAGGGCTATTCCGATGCCGAGGTCAACGAACTCTCCAGCTATCTGCGTCGGGAATTGCTGCTGGTCGATGGTGTGTCGGATGTGGCGCTTTCGGGCGTGCCGAACGAGGTGATCTATGTCGAACCGCAGCTTGCGCTGAGCACCACGCTCGGCATTCCGCCCTCGGCCATCGTCGGCGCGGTATCGAGCGCGAATGAGATCGTCGACGGCGGCGCCATTCAGGACGCAGACGGGCGCACCCTCATCCAGCGGCCCGAAGGCTCTGACAGCGTGTCCGAAATTGCCGCCTTGTCGGTGGGGGTTGGCGGTCAGGTGATCAACCTTGCCGATGTGACCAACATCTACCGCACCCGCGAGGCGAACCCCGATCTGGTGATCCGCCACAACGGGCAGGGGGCCTTTACCCTCGGGGTGGCCGGGATCGCGACCGAGAATATCGTCGATATCGGCAAGCGGGTGGATGACAAGCTTGCGCAGCTGCGCGAAACGCTGCCCTTGGGCATCTCGATTGAATCCATCTACCGCCAGCACGCGGTGGTCGAAGAGGCGTCGAACGCCTTTTTGCTGAACCTCGCCATGTCCGTCGCCATCGTTGTGGCCGTGCTGGCCGTCTTCATGGGCTGGCGCGCGGCGGTGGTCGTGGGTTCCACCCTGTTGCTGACGGTGGTGGGGACGCTCTTTTTCATGGCGCTCGGCGCGATTGAGATGGAGCGTATCTCACTCGGGGCGTTGATCATCGCGATGGGGATGCTGGTCGATAACGCCATCGTTGTGGCCGAGGGGATGCAGATCTCCATGCAGCAGGGCAAAAGCTCGCGCGAAGCGGCGACCGAGGCGGCGAGCAAGACACAGATCCCGCTTTTGGGGGCGACCGTCATCGGCATCATGGCTTTCGCCGGGATCGGGCTGAGCCCCGATGCCACGGGTGAATTCCTCTTCTCGCTCTTTGCCGTGATCGCGATTTCGCTGCTGCTGTCTTGGGTGCTGGCCATCACCGCCACGCCGCTTTTGGGGCACTACTTTTTCAAACGCGGCGTCGAAGGTGGGGCTGGCGGCTATGACGGGGCGATCTTCAAGGGCTATGCCGCCGTGCTGCGTGCCTCGCTCAAGCTGCGCTGGCTGGTGATCGTGGCGCTGATTGCCGGGACGGCGGTGTGTTATGCCCTCTTTGGTCAGATCAAGCAGCAGTTCTTCCCCGACAGCAACACGCCGCTCTACTTCGTGCATTACAAGCTGCCCCAAGGGTCGTCGATCCATCAGACCTCCAACGATCTGGCTGTGCTCGAAGACTGGCTGGTGGCGCGGGACAATGTCGAAGACGTGACCTCCTACGCGGGGCAGGGCGCGGCGCGTTTCATGCTGACCTATCAGGCCGAAGACCCCAACCCCAGCTATGGGCATCTGATCGTCCGGGTGTCTTCGCTTGAGGTGATCCAAGACGAGATGAACGCGCTTGAGGCCTTCGCCGCCGATGCGGTTCCGCAAGGGGAGTTCCGGGCCAAGCGCTTGGCCTTTGGCCCCGGCGGCGGTGCCCCGATCGAGGTGCGCTTCTCGGGCCGCGATCCCAATGTGCTGCGCGATCTCGCGGATGAGGCGATGGACCGGATGCAGGCGGCGTCGGACAATATCATCACCCCGCGTCAGGACTGGCGCGAGCGTGAATTGGTGCTGCGTCCGATCTATGCCGAAGAACGCGCGCAGGACGCAGGCATCTCGCGGACCGAAATCACCGAGACCCTCAAATTCGCCACCGAAGGCACCAGCGGCGGCACCTTCCGCGAGCGGGATCGTCAGATTCCCATCGTGATCCGCGCCCCGCAGGATGCCGATTTGGCGCTGACGGACCATGTGATCTATGCGCAAAACACCAACGCGCTGGTCCCGATGGAGCAGGTGATCGACGGTTTCCGGTTCGAGCCGCAGGACACGCTGCTCTACCGTCGCGATCGGGCCGATGTGATCACCGTGGGCGCGGATATCCCGCGCGGCGTCACGGCGGCGCAGGTGCAGGCCGAGGTGCAGGAAACCATCGAGGCGATGGAAATTCCCGAAGGCTATGCCATGGAATGGGGGGGCGAGTTGGAAAGCGCGGGAGAGGCGCAGGCCGCCTTGGGCAAGCAGTTGCCCTTCAGCATCATCATCATGGTTCTGATCTCGGTCCTGCTGTTCAACGCGCTGAAACAGCCGATCATCATTTGGCTCTTGGTGCCGATGGCGGTGAACGGGGTCAGTCTGGCGCTTTTGGGGACGGGTCTGCCCTTCACCTTTACCGCGCTTCTGGGGCTCTTGTCGCTCTCGGGGATGTTGATCAAGAACGGCATCGTGCTGGTCGAAGAAATCGACCTCACCCGCGCCGCCGATCCGACGATGGATCTGAAAGAGGCCATCGTTACCGCTTCGACCTCGCGTCTGCGTCCGGTCTTCCTTGCCGCCGCGACGACCATTCTGGGGATGCTGCCGCTGTTGTCGGATGCCTTCTTCCAGTCGATGGCGGCGACGATCATGGGCGGGCTGGCCTTTGCCTCGGTCCTGACGCTGATCGCGGCACCAGTGCTCTACTTCCTCTTCTTCAAGCGCAGCGCTGCGCGTGAGGCGGAGGCTGCCCGCGCCGCTTGACCGCCGCGTGGCGGCAAGGCAAAGGGCGCGTCCGGCCACTCCGGGCGCGCCCTTTGTCGTACCCGGGCGGTAAAAATTCCGTGCCGCCGTGCGATCCCGCCTTGGTTTCGCGAAATTGCCAGCTACTTTACCGTTTTCAAACGGCATGTCGCCGTGTCAGGCCATTGTTTCAAGGAGTTCTCGTCCATGGGTCCCCGCATTCTTTCCACCGCTGCCGCCGCTGGCCTTGCCGCCACTCTGGCCTCTGCCGCCTCGGCGGAGATCACCGTTTCGTCGAAGATCGACACCGAAGGCGGCCTGTTGGGCAACGTCATCGCACTGGCGCTCGAAGATGCGGGTCTGCCGGTTGAACGCCGTCTGCAACTCGGCGGCACGCAGGTCGTGCGCGAAGCGATCCTGTCGGACCAGATCGACATTTACCCCGAATACACAGGCAACGCGGCCTTCTTCTTTAACGAAGCGGAAAGCGATGTCTGGAAAGATGCGGCCAAAGCCCATGCCCGCGCGAAGGAGTTGGACGGAGGCGAGAATAACGTCACATGGCTCGATTCCGCGCCTGCCAACAACACTTGGGCGATCGCAGTGACCGGCCCGGTGGCCGAGGAAAATGACCTCACCACCATGTCCGATTTCGGCGCATGGGTGGCCGAGGGCGGTGAGGTGAAGCTCGCGGCCTCGACCGAGTTCGTGTCCTCTCCGGCTGTCTTGCCCGCGATGCAGGAGACCTATGGTTTCGAGCTGACCCAAGATCAGACCGTGATCCTGTCGGGCGGCGACACGGCGGCGACCATTCAGGCGGCGGCACGGGGCACATCGGGCGTGAACGCGGCGATGGTTTACGGCACCGATGGCGGCGTGGGGGCCACGGGTCTGGTGGTGATGGAAGACGACAAGGGCGTGCAGCCGGTCTATGAACCCGCCCCCATCGTCCGCGCCGAGGTGTTGGAGGAATACCCCCAGATCGCCGAAGTGCTGAACCCGATCTTCTCCGGGCTCGACATGGCGACGCTGCAAAAGCTGAACGGTCGGATTCAAGTCGGCGGGGAGCCGGCGGAAGCCGTGGCACGCTCCTATCTGACCGAGACCGGGGTGCTGGACTGATCTCCGCCGCCCGCACAATAACTGGCCCCGGCGCAGGGATTTCTGCGCCGGGGCTTTTGTTCGCTGTGCTGGGCGCGGCGGCACTTTTCGTGCCTTTCATGACCCTTGCCGCCAACCGGATCGTGGCGGGCGAAGGGGTGATGGCATGGGGCGTGGCCAGCCTGCCGGTGGTGCTGCCGGGGCTTGCGGCGATCGGCACAGGGCTGCTGATGGGGCTGCCTGCGGGCCGCAATGGTCTGCGTATTGCCGGGGCGGCTTTGGGCTTGGGCGGGCTTTTGTGGCTGCTGACCCAAGGCGCCTCCGGCCTGCTGGCCGAGGCGGGTGACTACGCCCGTGTCTCGCCCTCGGTGGGCTTCTGGTGCTTGCTGGTCGTTTTCATGTTGCTCATGGCAGATGCGCTTGCCGCGATGGCGCCGGGGCCGCTGATGCGGGGGGGCGTGCTGGCGGGCGTGCTTGCGGTGCTTGGCGCGATCCTGTGGTCGGGGGCGCTGTCGGAGCTTTCGGTGATGCAGGAATACGCCAGCCGGGCCGATGCCTTTGGCCGGGAATTTCTGCGCCATCTTGGGTTGGCCTTCGGCTCTCTCGCCGCGGCGGCGGTGATCGGCTTCCCGCTTGGCGTGCTCTGTCACCGTCTTGCCGGGCTGCGCGGGGCCACCTTGCCGGTGCTGAGCTTTTTGCAAACCATCCCCTCGCTGGCCATGTTCGGGCTGATGATCCCGATCCTCGGCTGGGTGGGGGCCAATCTGCCGGGCGCGCGGGCGCTTGGCATCGCGGGCATCGGCTTTGCCCCCGCCTTTCTAGCGCTGGTGCTCTATTCGCTTCTGCCCGTCGTGGGCAATACGGTCGCGGGCCTCGCCTCGGCCCCGCCTGCGGCGCTCGAGGCGGCGCGCGGCATGGGCATGACGCCGCTGCAACGCCTGCTGCGGGTTGAACTGCCGCTGGGCCTGCCGATCATCCTTACCGGGCTGCGCATCGTCTTGGTGCAGAACATCGGGCTGGCGGTCATCGCCGGGTTAATCGGCGGCGGCGGGTTCGGGACCTTCGTCTTTCAAGGGCTGAACCAAACCGCGACAGACCTGATCCTGCTGGGCGCGTTGCCGACCGTGGTGCTGGCGCTCACGGCCGCCATCGTGATGGACATATTGGTCGAACTGACCCGCAAGACCCCAAAGGACAGCGCATGATCGAGATCGACCACATTACCAAGACCTATGGCGACATTCGTGCGGTGGATTCCGTGTCGATGACGGTTGAGACGGGCACGATCACGGTGATCGTCGGCACCTCAGGCTCAGGCAAGACCACGCTGTTGCGGATGATCAACCGGTTGGAGGAACCGACCTCGGGCGAGGTGCGGATCAACGGCGACTCCACCCTTTCGGTCAAGCCGCATATCCTGCGGCGGCGCATCGGCTATGCCATTCAGGGGCACGGGCTGTTCCCGCATCACAAGGTGGGGCGCAACATCGGCGCGGTGCCGCAATTGCTGGGCTGGCCGCGCGAAAAGATCGCGGCGCGGGTGGATGAGCTGCTTGCGCTTTTCTCGATGGACCCCGCGCAATTCCGCGACCGTTATCCGGCGGAACTGTCAGGCGGGCAGCAGCAGCGGGTCGGCGTGGCGCGGGCCTTGGCCTCGCGGCCCGATCTGTTGCTGATGGACGAACCCTTTGGCGCGCTCGACCCAATCATTCGCACCCGCGCGCAGGAAGACCTGCGGCACATCCAGCAGCGGCTGGGGTCGACCATCATGTTGGTGACACACGACATGGAAGAGGCGATCCGGTTGGGCGACCGGGTGGCGGTCATGGACGGGGGGCATCTGGTGCAACACGGCACCCCTGCCGAGATCATCGCCGCACCCGCGACCGATTTCGTGGCGGATATGGTCGGCGATGTGGAGCGGCCCTTGCGGCTTCTTTCACTGATCCCCGTCGCCGAATTGGTGGAAGAGGGCAGCGCCGAAGGCGAAGCGCTGCCCGCCGATGCCAGTCTGCGCGACGCGCTCTCGGCCTGCTTGTGGACGGGGCGCGCGGCGGTGCCCGTGGCGAAAGACGGGGTGCCGATGGGCCGGGTGACCCTCGACGCAATCCGCGCCCGGGCCGGGCAGCACGCATGAGGATCGGCTGGATCCTGCGGCCGCTTCTGGTGGCGGTGCTGCTGGCGTTGGTCCTGCGGCCTGAGTGGTTCATCCCGCTGCTTGCGCCCTTGGCCCCGGCAAATGGTCCGGTGATCTACGCCCGCGCCTCGCTCTTGTCGTTGTCGCTGAGCCATCTGGCGCTGGTGGCCATGGCCTCGGCTGCAGCGACGGTGGTGGCGGTGACGCTGGCGGTCCTCGTGACCCGCCCGGCGGGCGCGGCGTTCCGCCCGCTGTCGCGCACGATCACCAATATGGGCCAGACCTTTCCCCCCGTGGCGGTGCTGGCGCTGGCCGTTCCGGCCCTGGGCTTCGGGGCGGGGCCGACGCTGGTGGCGCTCTTTCTCTATGGCCTGCTGCCGATCTTCGAGAATGCGGTTACCGGGCTGACCAACCTGCCGCCCGCCACGATGGAGGCCGCCCGCGGCATTGGGCTGAGCCGTTGGCAAAGGCTCTGGCGGGTGGAGCTGCCGCTGGCCCTCCCGGTGACGCTGACGGGCATCCGGCTGTCGGTGGTCATTGCGCTTGGCACGGCGACCATCGGCTCAACCGTGGCGGCACGGACCTTGGGCGAGGTGATCATCGCGGGGCTTTTGACCAATAACACCGCCTTCGTGGTGCAGGGCGGGCTGGCGGTCGGCCTGTTTGCGGTGCTGATCTATGACGCCATGGTGCAGCTTGAAACGCGGCTGGCACGGCGCATGGGCGGCTGAGGATCAGCGCCCGTTCGCGGCGATGATCTGCTCGGCCAAATCCGCCAGATCGTCCGAGAGGTAATGCGGCTGCGGCACCTCTTGCACCTCGATCAGGTTGTTGTTGGGCCGGGTGAGGAAGGCCCCCTGACAGCCCGCCGCCTGCGCGCCGGTGGTGTCCCACAGGTGGCAAGCCACCATGCAGAGATCATCGGTTTCCAGATCAAGCGCCTCGGCCACCATTTGGTAAGTCGCGGGATGAGGTTTGAATTTTGCGACCGCGTCGATGCTAAAGCTCCGCTCGAAGAAATCGGCGATCCCGGCTTTCTCCAGCGGGGTCGGGGCCGGGGACGGGGGCGAATTGGTCAGCGTGACCAGCCGAAACCCCGCCTCTTGCAGCCTGCGCAGGGCAGGGGCGACATCCGGGTGGGCGGGCATGGAGCCGATGCGGGATTTCAACTCGGCCAGGTCCTCATCCGTGACCGCCACGCCTTTGTTCGCGCCGACCATCCGCAAGACGCCACCCGCCAGTGCGCCGAAGGGCGCGTAGCGGCCCGACAGGGTCATGGTGTGGGAACAGAGGATCAGCTCGGCAAACCATTCGCGCAGGACCGAGGCGTTGCCGAAGAGGCGCGCGAAGAGCGGCTCCAACGTGGTGATGTCGAGCAGGGTCTCGTTGACGTCGAAGACGATCACGGAGACGGGCTTTTGATCGGGCATGGGGGTCCTTCCGCTTATGACGGGCGATGCGCCGCGTCACTGTGAAGAAACCCCCAGCCCTGTCAAAAGGTTTCAGACACCCAAGCGGTCGCGCAGCCCATACCACCAAGAGCCCACCACCGAATAGGGCACGCGGAACATGCGCCCGCCGGGGAAGGGGAACCATGGCACATTGGCGAAAACGTCAAAGCGGGTGAGGTCGCCGTCGATCGCCTCAGAGAGGATGCGCCCGAAGGTATGCGATCCGGTCACGCCGTGGCCGCTGTAGCCATGGGCGAAATAGGTGTTGTCGCCGATCCGGCCCATCTGCGGCACGCGGCTGAAGGAGAGGGCGAAATTCCCGCTCCACGCATAGTCGATCTTCACGTCTTTCAGCTGGGGGAAGACCTTGTCCATGTTGCGCTTGAGCTTGGCTTTGATGTCGCGCGGGTCCGCGCCGCCATAGACAGTGCCGCCGCCAAAGAGCATGCGTTTGTCGCCCGACAGGCGGTAGTAATCAAGGATATAGCGGATGTCTTCGACGCAGGCATCGGTGGGTAGCAGCGTATGAGCCTGTGCCTCGCTCAGCGGTTCGGTGGCCATCACTTGGGTCGAGACGGGCATCACACGCGGGGCCAGCGTCGGCACCACGTGGCCGAGGTAGGCATTGCCGCAAAGCACCAGTGTCTTGCAGGTCATCGTCCCCTTGGCCGTGCGGACCACGGGGCGGGCGGCCTCGTGATCGACATCCGTGACTGGGGACATTTCATAGATCGTGCCGCCGTTCTTCTCAAAGGCCGCCGCTTCGCCGAGGGCGAGGTTCAGGGGGTGCATATGGCCACCCGAATGGTCGATCAGCCCGCCTTCGTAGAGGTCGGAATTGACATGGGCGCGCAACTGGTCCTTGTCCAGCATCTCTTGATTGTCGATGCCGTAACTTTGCCAGAGCTTTTGCCGCTCCTCCAACTCGCGCATATGCGCCGTGGTGAGGCCGGTGAAGATGTTCTTGTCCTTGAGGTCGCATTGAATGTCATAGGTGCGGACCCGCTCGCGGATGATCTCGCCACCCTCTTGCACCAGGCCGGCGACAAAGGTCGCGGTGTCCTGACCGTAGCGGCGCTTGATCGTTTGCAGGCTCGCGTTCAGACCGTTAACGATCTGCCCGCCATTGCGCCCCGAGGCCCCCCAGCCCACGCGTGCGCCTTCGATGATGGCGACCCTATAGCCCTTTTCGGCCAGATGCAGGCCGGTCGACAGCCCGCTGTAGCCCGCGCCGACGATGCAGACGTCGATCTCGTGATCGCCCTGCAATTCGGGGCGCGCGGGGGCAGGGTTGGCCGAGGCGGCGTAGTAGCTTGACGTATGGCTGCCGTCTCCGGCGTAGGGATGGCGCGACATCAGACGATCTCCAGATAGGTGTCATATTCGAAATGGGTCACTTGCCGCGCGAATTTGCGCAACTCCTGCGTCTTGCATTCGACCATCATCGTCTGCAACCGGGCAGAGAACAGGCCGGGCACATCCGGCCCCTTGCGGAAGGCGTCGATGGCCGTGGCCCAGTCGAGCGGCAAGTTGTCGAGCTTCATTGTATAGGCGTCGCCGGTGATCGGGGCGACGGGCTGCATGTCCTGCTCGATCCCCAACAGCGCGCCGCCTAGGATGCTGGTGAGCACCAGATAGGGGTTGGCGTCGGCCCCGGCGACGCGATGCTCGATGCGGCGGGCCTTGGGGTCGCCGCCCGGGATGCGGATCGCCGCGGTGCGGTTCTCATAGCCCCAAGCGACATTGGTTGGCGCATGGGCACCCGGCAGCAGGCGACGGTAGGAGTTTTCATGCGGCGCGAAGGTCAGCGTGTTTTGCTGCATTGTGGCCAGCAGACCGGCGACGGCGTTGAGCATCAGGGCCGTGCCTTCCTCCCCGCCGTTGTCGAAGACATTGACGCCGTTTTCATCCACCAAGGAGAAGTGAACGTGAAAGCCGCTGCCCGCCAGATCCCCATAGGGTTTGGCCATGAAGGTGGCGGCGAAGCCGTGTTTGCGGGCGATGCCGCGCACCAGACGTTTGAACAGCACCGCGTCATCGGCGGCGCGCAGCGGATCGTCTACATGGCGCATGTTGATCTCGAACTGCCCCGCCCCGTTTTCCGAAATGGCCGCATCTGCCGGGATGCCCTGCAATTCGCAGGCGTCATAGACCTCGTTCAGGAACTCATCGAAATGCTGCAACTCGTCCAGCGACAGCGCACCGTCGGAATCCAGCCGTTTGCCCGTGACCGGAGAGCAGGGGGCCTGCGGGTGATCCTCGGTCGGGTCGAAGAGGTAGAACTCCAATTCCGTGGCGACCACGGGGGTCAACCCGCGCGCCTTGAACCGCGCGGCCACCTCGGCCAGCGCGCGGCGCGGATCGCCGGGGAAGGGCTTGCCGTTTTCCTGACGCATCCAAAGCATCGCCAGCGCCGTGGGGCGCGTGGTCCATGTGATCGGCATCAGGGGGCGCCCGGTGAAATCGCAAAGCCCGTCGGAATCCCCGGTCTCGAACACCAACTCGCTGTTCTCGACATCCTCGCCCCAGATATCCATGCCGACGATGGACAGCGGCAGACGCAGCCCGCCTTCGACGACTTTGGACACCTGATCGGCGGGCACCCGTTTGCCGCGCATGGTGCCGTTGAGGTCACAAACGCAGGCAAAGATCGATTCGATCTCGGGATGTTGCGCCAGCCACGCGTCGGCTTTGCTCTCGGACATGGGGTTCCTTTCGATATCGAACCTGAAAATGTGATACCATTTGTTGGAATGTCATATCACTATCCGCTTGTCTGTCAATTGCCGCCGCGCGTATGGTCGGCGGCGAAAGACCAAAGGCGGCCAGATGATCGACACCGATAACGATGCGCTCAACATTCCCGAGATCCCCGAAATTCCGGGCGGGACGACGCAAGAATATGTTTACGAGCGGCTGCGCAATGCGATCATGCTGGGCGCGATCACGCCCGGCACCTCGCTGACGATGCGCGGCATTGCGGAGCGGCTCGGCCTCAGCCCGACCCCGGTGCGCGAGGCGGTGCGGCGGCTGAGTTCGGAACATGCCATCCAGATAAAGGACAACCGCCGCCTGACCGTGCCGCTGATTACCCCTGAGCGGTTCGAGGAGCTGGTCGCCCTGCGCATCGCGGTTGAGACCCACGCCGCCCTGCGCGCCTTGCCCTATATCTCGGACATCGTGATCGACCGCCTGACCGAGATCGACGGCAGCATGGACCGCTTTGTGGCCGAGAGGGACGCAGATCAACTGACGCTGCTGAACCAAGCCTTCCACCGGATGCTTTACTCCGTGAACCCCGCGCAGGCGTCCTTGCCGATGATCGAAAGCATCTGGCTGCAACTCGGCCCGTTCCAGCGGCAGGTCATTACCGAGGTGGCGGAATACTATCAGATCGACCGCCACAAAGAGGTGCTGGCCGCCCTCACTGCCCGCGATGGCGCGGCGCTAAGCGCGGCGATTGCCAATGACATCGTCGACGGGGTGCTCGACACGGGCCGCAGGCTGCTGGCGGCAGAGGCGGGCAGATAGAGGGGGCTGCCGTAGGTTAAAAGCGGGGCTGTTTCGTCGCAGTCGCAGGGGCCTTTCGTCTATGACTTTATGGGCCAATTGGGCTAGAACTGCGCCGAACGAAGGGCCGGGGGGGGGCGTTATGCAGGGACATGGGATTGGGGGCCGGGGGCTACAGACGCTCTGCGCGGTTGCGGTGGTCTTGCTGTCGGCCTGCGCACCGCGCCCGGGCGGGGAGACTTTGACGGTGGTGCCCGAGGCCGAAGCCGCGCAGAGTTTGGCGATCACCGTGGCCTCGACCCGCGGGCGCGATCCGCAAACCGGCACCTATACCGACGCCCGCGCGCGGGCGCTGAATTACGAGCGGTTCACCATCGCCATCCCGCCCGACCATGAGGCCAGCAAGATCGAATGGCCGGGTGAAACCCCCGATCCGAACCGAAGCTTTGCGGTGACGGCCCGCGATCCGCTGCCCGCGCTCGATATCCACCGCAGCGGGCGGGGGCGGCAGGATGTGATGGTCTTTGTCCACGGCTATAACCAGACCTTTCCGGAATCTCTGTTCCGTCTGGCGCAGGTGACGGCGGATGGGCATTTGCCCGAGCAGCCGATCCTGTTTGCTTGGCCCTCTGCCGGGACGGTGGTGGGCTATGTCGCGGATAAGGACGCGGCGCTCTATTCGCGCGATGAACTGACCGCCATGCTCAGTACCCTCGCCGCCGACCCCGACGTGGGCGAGATCACGCTTTTCGGCCACAGCATGGGCGGCTGGCTGGTGGTGGAGGCGCTGCGGCAGTTGCGCCTGTCGGGGCAGGATGCGGTGATCGCGCGGCTGAGCGATGTGGTCCTCGCGGCCCCCGACATCGACGTGGATGTCTTTCGCAAACAGGTCGAGGTGATTGGGCCGCTCGATCCGCCCATGGCCATCCTTGTGGCGCCGGACGACCGGGCGCTGCGCATTTCGGCGGGGCTTGCCGGGGCGCGGCCCCGGATCGGGCGCACAAGTGCCAGTTCCCCGGCGGTGCAGGCGTTGGCCAAACGCTATGGCGTTTTGCTGGTCGATATCTCGGCCATCGGCGCGGTGGACGGCACCCATCATAACCGCTTTGCCTCTCTCGTGCAGTTGATGCCGGAGCGGCGCGATGGGTTGGCGCAGGCCCGGGCGCAGGTGGGGGCCTTCATCCTCGACCCCGTCTCGGCCACGCTGGTCGCGCTGTCGCGCTAGGGCGGGCGGCTTGCACTTGGCCCGCGCCGCGCAGTATGGGAGCGCAAGCCACCATTGACCGATTTCCCCAGCCGCAGCGGAGCCAGCCCCATGACCATCACCCATCTTGTCACCCATTCGGGCGGCTTTCACGCGGATGAGCTTTTGTCCTCGGTCATCCTGACCCGGCTCTACCCGGAGGCGGTGCTGATGCGCAGCCGCGATGCCGCGTGGATCACCCCCGGCGCGGGGCGGATCATCTATGACGTGGGCCGCGACTATGACGCCGACGCGCTGATCTTTGACCATCACCAGCGCCCGGGACCGCTGCGCGAGGATGGTCAGCCCTACAGCTCTTTCGGGCTGATCTGGCAGCACTATGGCCGCGACTATCTGCGCAGCTTTGACGTGCCCGAGGCGGATGTGGAGGATATCCACCACAGTTTCGATCAGGGCTTCGTGCTGCCGGTCGACCTGATCGACAATGGCGCGCTTGAACCCTCGGTCGCGGGGCCGCTGGCGGGCATGACCCTGCCGGTGCTTTTGGAGACGCTAAAGCCCGTTTTCGACGAACGGGGTGAGGATGCCGACGACCGCGCCTTCATGGCCGCCCTTCCGGTCGCGCGGGCCTTTGTGGAGGCCGCGATCAAGGGCAAGGCCGCCAAACGCCGGGCCGAGGCGATGGTGATGCAGGCGATTGAGGCGGCAGGCAGCGGGCGCGTCTTGGAACTGCCCACGGGCATGCCCTTCAGCTCGGCGGTGGAAAAGGCCGGGGCCGATCACCTGCTCTTCGTCGTGCATCCGCGGGGGGACGATTGGGCCCTGACCACGATCCGCAAAAGCGGTGATAGCTTTGAGGCCCGCGCCGATCTGCCCGAGGCTTGGGCCGGGCTAACGGATGCCGAATTGGAGGCTGCAAGCGGCGTGCCGGGGGCGAAATTCTGTCACAACGCGCGGTTCATCGCCGTGGCGGCAAATCGCGACGCGGCGCTGCGCATGGCCGAGCTGGCGGTCGCGGAGGCGGGGTAAGGCCGAGGCCCGAAAGGGCCCCGGGCGCAGTCACATATAGGCGTCGGAGGTCAGGAAAAACATCGTTTCGCTGACCTGAACCTCATGGGCGAATGTCCATGTCGGCGCGTGGCGTTGGTAGCGGTCGGAGGCCATGAGCGCGCGAAAAGCGGCTTCGGTCCCCGGCCCCCATGCGCCGTCGATGGCCCCCTTATAATAGCCCTCGTGTTTCAGGCTGTCCTGCACCATCCGGCGCGCGCCAAGGTCGCGGCTTTGAAACAGGGCGCGCACCTCGGCAAGGGTCACCTCCGCCGATTGCGCGCAGAGCGGGCTAACGCTCAAAGACGCGGCACCGATCGCGGCGGCGGTGAAAAATCCTCTTCGCTTCATCGTAAATCCTCTCAAACTATTCCGAAGCCGGAATACAAACGCGTTGGCCTCGGCGCACCCCTCCCCAGGGCGCATTTTCAGTGGGGCTTTGATGGAATCGAATTGCGGTTTTTTCTTGTCCGGTATTCGCTATTTAGGGGAATTTTCGAAAATAGTTCCCGTAAATGGATATGGCTGTGTAATTATCGTTGATCGTCCAGCCAGATCGACAGAAAGCCTTCGGCTTGGGCGGCTGTTTCGGCCTCTTGCAGGGCTTGCCTGCGGACCTCGGCGCGGCGGTTGCGGATCAGATCGATGCGTTTGGCCTCGGCGAAAAGCCCGTTCAGCCTGTCGTGGATGCCCGCGCTGTCTGCGCGCAGGCGCTCGGCCTCGGCCTCTTTGCGATGGATGGTTTCCGAGACGTTGCGGATAAAGGCCGAGACCACCCGCGTCGATTCCACCGCATCGGGATCGCCCCGGTCATTGAGCTGTTCCATCAGGCTGTGGCGTTCGTTTTCGATCTGGGTCAGCGCGCGGTTCACCTCGGCCATCTCCAGCGCGACATTCTCCATCTCAAAGCGTTTCAGCCGTGAGAGCACGGCCAGCCCGTCGCCGCGCTTTGGCTTCACTGCTCTGCGCCCTGTGACAGAACGATGAGCCGCTCGCGCATCCGTTCCAGCATCTCGGCGTCGAGCAGCGGTAGCCCCTCCATCGGGGGGACATGGCCGATGACACCGTGGCGGCGCATGGAATTGGGCAGCCGGGCCTCTGCTTCGGCGGTCTTGTCGACCTCCTCCGCGTCCTTTTCCTTGGCCGGTCCCGCCGCCAGCCCCGGCCCGGCAAGAAGCGCGATCAGCGCGATCAGGGGCAGGGGGCGCATCATACCGCAGGCAGTTCGCGCTGCGAGGCCTCCACGGCGGAGAAGTTCGGCTGTTTCGTCGTGGGAATGTTGCCCCGGCCCAATTCAATGCAGATGCTGGGCGGATGGCCCGCCACGATGGCGACGATGACATCGCGGATCACCGTATACATCGCGCCGTCTTCTTCCTCAATCTGCTCCAACCGGCCTGCGATGGGCTGCACCATGCAATAGGCAAGGAAAACCCCAAGGAAAGTGCCGACCAATGCGCCGCCGATCATCGCGCCAAGGATCTCTGGCGGCTTGTCGATCGACGACATGGTTTTGATCACCCCCAGAACCGCCGCGACGATGCCGATGGCGGGCAGGCCGTCCGCCATGCTCTGGATCGCGCGGGCCGAAACGAGCGCCTCGTGGTGGTGCTTTTTGATCTTGCGGTTCAACACGTCTTCCATCTGGAAGCGGTCGTCGAACTGCATCGACATCATGCGAAAGCTATCGGCGATGAGGTCGGTCAGGAAATGGTCCTTCATCAGCTTGGGGTAGCGTTGAAAGATCGGGCTCGCTTCGGGGTTTTCGATATGCTCGTCCATCGCGACGATGCCCTTGGTCTTATAAAGACGTGCTAGTTCGAACATCAGCGCCAGCAGATCGTTGTAATCCGCCGCCTTCCAGCGCGGCCCCTTGATCACCCGCATCACCCCGGCCAGCGAAGACTTCACCACCGAAAAGGAGTTGGCGATCACGAAGGCCCCCAGAGAGGCGCCGCCGATCATCATGCCCTCGTAGGGGAGGGCGTGCAGGACGATGTCCATATTGCCCCCCGACAGCATGAAGCCGCCAAAGACCAGACCGAAGACCATTACAAGACCAAGCAAGAGTGTCATTGCTGCACACGCCTCCAAAAAGAAACTATTCTTACTTTATCCTTGAGCGAATAGGTCTATACAAGTATTATCTAGGAAAGAACTTGGGTTTCTATGATGAATAGTGGTTTTTCGGTCAAAGAAGAGTTGAAGGGTGATGTCGACGCTCTGCAAGAGCCCGATGCCTTCGCCTATTTCGTCGATCCCTCCGAGCTTTCGGTGCTCGTGCCGGGCTGGCCCGAAGAGATGCGGCTGCTGCTGTGCATGGATGCCGCCGGTCTTTGCGAGTTCGTGGTCTTTCACAATGACGAAGAACATGCAGTTTTCGACCGGGTGGCGGATATCCTCGACCGTCCCGTGGGCAGCTTTGCCGTCAGCCCCGAGGTTGAGGGCCACCCCTGCCGTAGGCTGCTGTTCTCTGAGGAAAATGCGCTGTTGAAGGCCATTCAGGACAGCAAAACGCTTGAGGAAACGGCGGCGGATTATCTGATCAACTACAATTTCGCCCGCGAAGAGGGGCTGGATTTCGACGAGCTGATGCGCCAGCGGCCCGAATTGGACCAGTTTCAGCGCGTCAGCACCAACAAGATCTTTCCCATCGGCAACCGCAAGCGCCGCAAGCTGCGCTCGGGCCCGCCCGAAGGCTATATGCCCTCTGCCGAGGTGCAGCCGGGGGAGTGTTTCTATGTCCGTCTTGAGATGTGGCTCGCCGGGGGGCGCATGCGAATCGCCTCCAACCCGGAGCAGCCGCTGCCCATGGTGCCGACCTTGGTGCGTGACATCGCCTTTCGGGATGATTTCGCATCGGTTTATATCCCCCGTGACACGCTGGCGGCTGAGTGGCGGCCCAAGGATGACATGGTGATCGATATCCCGGCTGAGCTCTTCCCCGCAGGCTTTAGCGACAGCTGCGCGCGCCGCGAAGTGAAGGTCGCGGTTATGCCGCGCGGCATCTTTGTCGAGTTCGGCGCGCCGATTGAGGTGCCCCCGGCGCCCGAGCCTGAGTTGCTCGACCCCGCCGCATTGGCGCCGCAGCCGCCCGCGCCCCGCAAGAGCCTGTGGAAGTCCCTGCATGTGCCGCTGATCGCGGTGGCAGGGCTGGGGGTGACCGGTCTGTTCAGCACGATCATCGCCCAGACCACCGGCAATGACGTAGCCCCCGATCCGGCCCCGAAAAGCGCGATCTTCAAAACCGTCGCGCAGATGGAGCCGTGATGCATTCCGCACGATATGGCGAAAAAGTGCTTGCCAATGCTTGCGCGGGTTCCAAATACAATTCGAATCGTGATAAGAATAAACGGCGAAGAATTATTTATCTTTGCTGCGTCCCTTGCGAAGCGCTCTTTGAATGCTTCGCGAACCTTGCAGAAGGCAAGATTAACTTAACAAGGAAGTTGCTTCATGCCTAATGTACCCCCCAAGCAGAATCTGAGCGATACCGCGATTGCGACCATCGTTTCGGGGTTCGCCAGCCGCAACGACGTGACCATCGACGATATCCTGACCTTGGTCGAGCGTCTGCGCGCGACCCCCGCTGAAGCCCCGGCCACCGCATTGGCCAATATCCCCGCCGCCGCCGTGGCCCCCGTCGCGCCCAAGGCGCGGGGGATGACCGCCGCGCCGGGCGAGCAGCCGATGACCGAAGACACGATCTTTTGCCTGTGCTGCGGCAAGGGGTTCAAGATGCTGAAACGTCACCTCGGGGCCGAACATGGGCTGACCGAAGCGGAATACCGCGTGATGTTCAACCTGCCTGCCGACACGCCGCTGGTCGCGCCGAGCTATTCCAAGCGCAAGGCCGAATACGCCAAACGCGCAGGTCTGGGCAAATACAGCCGCGACAAATCGGACAACAACGCAGAGCTTTCCTGATCTGGCCCCCGTGCCCGGTCTTGCGTAATCGGGAGGCCGCGTGATGGCTGACAAGAAGAACGCGATGATCATCATCAAGCGCTACGACGCGGAGGGCGGCCACGCCCACCACGGCGGCGGTTGGAAGGTGGCCTATGCGGACTTCATGACCGCGATGATGGCGTTTTTCCTGCTGCTGTGGATCCTTGCTGCCTCGGATGAGGAAAAGCTGCGCGGGCTCGCCAATTACTTTACCCCCACGGTGTCGGACGGCGGATCCTCTTCGGATGCGGCGGCGGACCTGCGCCCGTTGATGGCCGCAGGGGTGATGACCGGCGCGGTCGACAACACCGGCAATGTGCAAAAGCCGACCTTTGGCCGTGACAATCCGATGATGGTCTTCGACAGCCGCCTGCGTGACAAGCCCGCCGCCGTGGTCGTGGAATATGCCGAAGCGCCCGAACCCGCGGCGCCCGCCGATCCCGCCACGCTCGCCGCGATCGAGGAATCAGAGCGCCGGCAGTCCGAGATCGACCGCATGGCCGAGGACATCGCCGAGCGGATCACCTCGGACAGCGCTTTGAACGATCTGGCGCGCAATGTCCGGCTGGAGAAATCGAACGGGGCGCTGACGGTTCAGGTCCTGGACCAAGATGAACGGTCGCTCTTTGCGCGGGGCAGCGCCGAGGTAACCCCGAAGACCCGCGAGCTGCTGCTGGCCATCGGCGATGTGATCGCCGAACAGAACCAGCCGGTCGAGATTGTGGGCCATACCGATGCTGCCGCCTTTGGCGCGAACAATGGCTATACGAATTGGGAGCTTTCGGCAGACCGCGCCAATGCCACGCGCCGCACGTTGATGGCCGCGGGCATCGCAGGCGCGCGCTTTATGCGGGTGTCGGGTGTGGCCGACACGCAACCGATCAACACGGTCGATCTCTTGGCCCCGGAAAACCGGCGCATCTCGATTCGCTTGGTCTATCAAGCCGAGTAGACCTTGTTTTCAAGGCTCTATCGGCCCGGTTGTGCGAGATTTCCATCCTAAGCAAAAGTGCGACATCCCTGCCGCTGATTCCCCAAAAAATGGCACGGTCTTGTAAAATTGTTGACGGTCAAGGTCTTGCGATCTAGACCTTATGTAATAATCGAGCACCGGGCACCTAAAAAACCTTTAAAAATCGCCCGGATAAACCATGGACAGAACGTCCTGAACGAGGCGGAAATGCAGGTAAACTCACTTATAGGTGGCATCTGGAAGGGTGCCTGCCACATGGATTCATCGGCCGATGGCCGTCATTTCAACATGCTGATCCGGGCGCTGATTCCGGTTCAAGCTTCGGTCTTCGAGATGCAGGATTGGGCCGGTCATCCGGTGGCAATGCCAGATTGCATCGAACCGATCCCGGGCATTTGCCTTGGCGATATCCTTGCCGAAGAACTCGACGCCGATGTGCCTTATGGCTCGCTCGTCGTTATTCGCAAAAGCGACAATTTCACCAATATCTCCCAAGCCGCCGGTGCGCTGGTGGGCGAGGTGCTGATCGGGATCATCGGGCGCGGCCTGTTCCCGATGATGGACGAAGACAGCGTTCTGCACGCTTTGGGGCAGGCCTACCATCACGCCGCCGAGGCGGATGAGCTGCTCAAGCTGGGGCTTGAGCCCGCCGCCTTCCGCATGGGGCTGAGCACGGTTTTGGGGCAGTACTGGGGCCGTCCGGTCGACAGTCATTCAGTCTTTGCAGCCCCTGCCGAGGGCGCGCAGATCTCGCTGCGTGCGCTGACCGGGACAGAGACGCCCGTGACCCTTAACCAGTGGACCCTGCGGCTGAAAGCCCTCGTCGAGGCCCGCAGCGCACGCCGCGCCTTTGAAGATCAGCGCGGGAACGTGCGGATCTCCTGATCCTACAAGAGCCTTCGGAATCCCGCCGTGGATCCCAAGTTGGAGGACGTCAGATGATCGCTCAACTTCAGGCAGCACCTGCGGTGCCGAATACCGCAGGTCTCGGGCAGCCCTCGGAGAAGGGGGCTGCCGAAGGTTTTGCCGCCCTGATGCAGGGGTTGGCCGGGCAGGGGGGCGCGTCGGAGGCGCAGGGCCAAGACCTGCAAGCCGCCGCGCCAGAGGTGGAAGCCGCACCCGATACGCTGCCCGAGGACATCGACCTTGAGACGGCAGAGGGGCTGATGGCCCTGATGGATCACACCCTGGCGGGGTTGGAGGAGACCAGCCAGCAAATCACCCCGAAAGCCGCCCTCGCCGCATTTGCCGAAGCCTTGGGCGAAGCGCCGCCTGAAAACCTCGGCGCGCTGGAGGCGGTGGCGAATTTGGATGACCCCAGCCTTGAGGCCGCTTTGGAGGAGAGGATCGCCGGTGCCCTGCGCCTGCCCACCCCGGCCAGCCAATTGAGCATCGCCTCGGCGGCGCTGCCGGTTGTGGGGCGTATGGCCATGGGCCAGGCCCAGCAGGGGGCGCGCGTGATGGCCTCCGAAGGGGGCGCGCCGGTGTTGCAGGCCGAAGGCCCTGCCGAACAGAGCGGGTTTAAAACGGTCCTGCCGAGTGAGGGACCGGCCCCGAGAGCCGCCACCGTAGGGGCGACAGAACCGCCCCTCGCCGCGAAGGCCGAGGGCAGTACGACCGCCCCCAAGGTGGACTTGAGCATTGAAGCCGCAGACCCGCGCCTCACAGCCGCCGCCGAGCGTTTCAGCGCCGCTGTCGATGCCGCCAAGGTAGCCCAGCCCGGCACAAATGCCCCGGCGGCAGAGGCCGTCCTGCGCGAGGCCGCGGCTTTGACCGCGCCGCAGGCACCGCAGAGCGAGGGGCTACGCCTCAGCCCGCCGCAGCCCACGCCGGCCCCCGCGCCGAACCCTGCCGCCGCGCCGGAAGAACAGCTTCGCCAGCACGTCAGCCAACAGATCCGCAGCCTTGATACGGCGGACAACAAGCTGCGTTTCTCGCTCTCCCCCTACGGTATGGGCGAGATCGAGATCGAGGTTGTGCGCAGTGAGGCGGGGCGCATGCAGATCGCCATGACCACCGAAAGCGCCTCGGTCCTGAACATGCTGCGGCAAGACCGTGAGCAACTGTTGGACGCGCTGCAATCGCGCGGCATCAGCGCCGAGAATGCGGATCTCGATTTCCAGACCTTCGGCGACAGGGGCCGCAACGGCGGGCAGCAACAGGGCCCTGCGTTTACCCAGACCACAGCACAGGCCGATGACGCGCAGGGCGGTGACGCCGCGCCCTTGGCCCAGACCCCCAGCCCGCGCCTCGGCGCCGGGCAGCTAGATATCCTCACCTGAAAGGCGAGACCATGATCGACGCGACCACAGCAAGCACCCTGAGCACCGCCAACACTTCGGCGGCGGCGACCTCATCCGCTGAACTTCAGGAAAGCTACAACAGCTTTCTCACCCTGCTGACGGCGCAGATTTCGAACCAAGACCCTCTAAACCCGGTGGATTCGACGCAGTTCGTCTCGCAATTGGCGCAGTTGACCCAAGTGGAGCAGAGCATCGCCACCAACGCGAGCCTTGAGCAAATCTCAACCATGCTTTCCACCGTGGGCGCAATGTCGGACCTGCAATTGATCGGGCGCGATGTGCTGGTGCCCTCGACCCAAGTGCGCATGACCGAAGATGAATTCCCGCTGAGCTACCAGCTCAATGCCGGGGCGGAGGAGGTGACCGTTCGGATCTTCTCCGAAGACGGCACGCTGATCCGCGAGATGGCCGGCCCCTCCACCGCCGAAGGGGAGGTGATCGACGTGGAGTGGAACCGCCTCGATTCCGTGGGCCTGCCGGTGCCATCCGATACCTTCCGGGTTGAGATCACGGCGACGGATGCCGAGGGCAACGATGTGGGCGTCACCCCGCTGACCCGGTCCGAGGTGACGCGGGTGAACTTCACCGCCTACGGGCCGGAGTTGGAACTGGATAACGGCGAATCCGTGCTGTCGAACGTGGTGCGTTCGGTACTGTAAACCTGCGCTGTGGCGCGTGTCAGAGCCGCGCCACGTCTTGTTTGTAAAGCGATACGAACATCACATCATCGACGCCCTTATGCTCTTTGCTGATCAGATCCCGCAGCAGCCGCGACAGGGCTTCGCTGTCGATCGCCACGCCGCGCAGCACGGCGCTTTCGGCGGCTAGGTTCATCGCCTGCAAGAGCGAATCGCGCATCCGTGTCGCATCTTCCACCCGGCGGTAGCGTTCGGCCAATTCCAGTGACCCCATCTTGAGCGCGAAATCCGCGACCACATAAGAGACGCTGTTGGTCTTCTCCACCGGGATCGTCATCTGCCCAAGACGCACCACCGTGCGGTCCTTGGCCAGTTCATAACTGTCCATCGGCGCGTGATCATCGCCCTTGGCGGATTTCTCACCTTTCTCGCCATGGGCGTCTTTCTCGGGCGCATGGGCGGCGTCCTTTGCCGTCTCCTTTGCGTCATAAGCGGTCTTGTCATCACTCTTTGTCCCCGCCGCTTCGGCTGGGGCAGGGGCGAGGGCCAGACCGGCGCCATAGCCCGCACCCATGCAAAGCAAGGGGAGTGCTACGAATGCGATTGCTGCCTTTTTCATGTTCGACCTTTCCTGAGCTTTCGTCAGGTTTAACGGTCGATTGCGACGGCAATGGTCTCACTTTGTGACCAAGTCAGGAATTAATAGGGCAGGATCACATCCATCGCGTCTTCGCCGTAACTCCGCTCTTGCGCGCGGGAAAGCGTGCCACGGCCACCATAGGCGATGCGGGCCTCGGCGATCTTGTCGTAAGAAATGGTGTTGTCATCGCGGATGTCGGCAGGGCGCACGATCCCGGCCATGCGCAGCTCACGCAGCTCCTGATTAACCAGTATTTCTTGACGTCCGGCGACGACGAGCGTGCCGTTTGGCAGCTTGTCGATCACCAAAGCGGCGACTTTGAGCTCGATCCGTTCATTGCGCGAAATGGCACCTGACCCGCTGGCCTCCGAGGCCGATCCGACCTCGACGATATCGCCGCTCGGCAGATCGGCGGCGCTGATTCCGGGCAGAATTGCGGCAATTTTCGCGCCATAGCCAAAGAATGTCGGGAATCCGACCGAGCTTGCCCCCTCGCGCTCTCGGTCCGTCGAATTGCGCAGCTGTGCCCGGTCGTCGATGGAGATCACGACCGTAACGATATCGCCGATGTCGTCGGCGCGCTGGTCGGAAAACAGCGGCTGGCTGCGGGCGGTAAAGAGCGAGGCTTTCGCACTGCCGCGCCGGGGCGGCTCCATCGCGACGGCGGGCATCGGCACCTGCACGCGGGCGACCTCGGGGATGGCTTGGCCATCCACCACGATTGGGGAGGGCTGAGGATCGCGGTCGAAATGATCGGCGGTATCGCAGGCGGACAGGGCAAGGGCGGCGCCGAGAATCAAGACAGAGGGGCGCGCGAAAGCGGTGGTCATCGAATGATCTCCACGGTCCCTTCGCCGGTGGCGACGCCGGTGACCGTTTTGTTGCTGACAAGGTTCACGATACGGATTTCCTGCCCCTCATGCGCGTCATCAAGCGCGCGCCCGGGTGAGGAGAGGGCCAGAAGCCCGTCGCTGAAATAGATCTCCACCCGCTCGCCCCGGTTGATAACCAGCGGCTGAATGATGGACTGCGTCTGAATGGGCCGCCCCGGCGTCAGCACGCGGCGCACCTGTTTGCCGACGACCTCTTCCATATCCGTCATCACATAGGCGCCGATCCTGCCCACGGGCAGGCGCATGACGGTCAGGTCGTCTTCCATGATGATGTCATCGGGCAGCAGGCGGGTGATGGGCACAGGGACCGGCATGGTGACAAGGGCGTAGCCCGCGATGCGCTGCACCTCGCCCGTCTCAAGCACCGCATTGGCCAGAAACTTGCCGCTGCGCGGGTCCATCCAGAACTCGGCCAGCGTCAGTACCTCTTCGGCGGGGGCGTCCTTGACCGTGATCTCGAAGGCACCCTCTTGCGGCAGGCTGTCGGCGTAGTCCACCCGCGCGCGTTCCTCGACCAACACGCCGATGGGCGCCGACAGGGCAGGGCCCGTCAGCGCCATCAGGCCAAGGAAGAGGGCGGCGAGCGGTCGCATTAGCGGATTTGGTTCGCAGCCGAGAGCATCTGGTCTGCGGTCTCGATGGATTTTGAGTTCATCTCATAGGCGCGCTGCGCCGAGATCAGATCGGTGATCTGCTGGATAACGTTCACGTTGGACGCTTCAAGATAGCCCTGACGGATCATCCCCGCGCCCGGATCGCCGGGGTTCACCACCTGCGCCTCGCCCGAGGCTTCGGTCGCCAGCAGGAAGTTGTTGCCCACCGGACGCATCCCCGGCTCATTGACGAAGGTGGTCAGGTTGAACTGGCCCAGTTCCACCGGCACGGGATCATTCTCAACATAGGCCATGACGACGCCCTGTTCGTTGATCTCGACCGCCGTGGTGTTCTCGGGCACGACCATGCCGGGCTCGACGCGGTAGCCCTGCATCGTCACGATCTCACCCTCGGGGGAGAGTTGGAACGACCCGTCGCGCGTATAGGCGGTGCCGCCATCGGGCAGCGTGACCGAGAAATAGCCCCGCCCGTCAATGGCGACGTTAAGCTGGTTTTCCGTGGCCACCATGCCGCCTTGGGTGTTCAGCCGCACGGTGCCGGCGGTCTGCACGCCCATGCCGATGTCGATGCCCACGGGGCGGGTCGATCCGGCCTCAGAGGTGACGGCGCCTTCGCGCTGCATGGATTGGTAGATTAGATCTTGAAAGGCGGCGCGGCTGGCCTTGAACCCGGTGGTATTCGCGTTGGCGATGTTGTTCGAGATCACATCGACATTGGTCTGCTGTGCCATCATGCCGGTCGCGGCGATGCTGAGTGCCTTCATTGTCTCGTTCCTTCCGTTCTACGGATGCCGGGTCAGACCGCCTGCGCGATCCGTTTGAGCGAGTCGCGGCGCAGGTCGTCCGCATTGCCCATCATGGTATTGGTGCGCTCATAGGCGCGCTGCACGTCGATCAGCCGCGTCATCTCGCGCACCGAGTTCACGTTGCTAAGCTCCAGCGTGCCTTGGCGCACCTGCACGGCTTCGGCCACGCCCGGTTTGGCGGCCCCCTCAGGTGCGACAAGCATGCCGCCGCCAAGCCGTTTGTAGCTTTGAATTTCAGGGATATCGAAGACCCCGATCCGGCCCAGCGGGCCGGTCTCACTGCCCGAAATGGTGCCGTCCTCGGAAATGTTGATATCGCCCATGCCCGCAGGGGGCAGTTGGATCGGCGCACCGCCCGCGTCGAGCACTTTGGCCCCCGACAACAGGGTCAGATTGCCCTCAGGGTCGATCGCAAAGCTGCCATCGCGGCCAAAGGCCTGCTGACCGTCGGCGGTTTGATAGCTGAACCACCCCTCACCATGCAGCGCCACGTCCAGCGGGTTGCCGGTTTGCGACAGCGCGCCGGGGCGGGTGTCGATGTAGGAGCCGGTATCGCTGACGAAAGCCGCCTGATCGTCGCCAAGCGCAGTGTTGTCCTGCAACAGCGCCTCGAACACCACATGTTCGCCCTTGTAGCCCGCGGTGCTGGCATTGGCGATATTGTTGGCGGTGATGTCGAGTTGGCGCTGGAGGGAAGTCGCCAGCGACATGCTGATATGGCTGGTTTCCGTCATGGCGGGCCTCAGTTTGGGCAAGGATGGCGTGACATTATGAAGATCAGTGTGAAATAAAGAATGGATCTTTACAAGAATAAAGTGCATCTATTCATATAATGAAGCATCTGCACAACATTGTTCTTGGCCTGTCTTTGCTCCTGGCCCCGGCCGCGACGGCGGAGGAGGGTGCTGTCTTTGCGCCTCTATCCTTGGCCGAGCAGGGGGAGCAGGACTTTCTAACCGCGCGTGAAGGATTGATGACGCGGCTGGCAGAGGTCTCCGCGCCGGAGGATCCTGCGCGGGCCGAGGTGTTGCTGGGGCTGGCGGAATTGCACCTTGCTTGGATGATGCGCCCCGAGGCGGCGGGCTTTCTGGAAGCGCTCGACGCCGAAACCCTCACCGGCGACGCGGCGCGGCGGCATCGGACCCTAAGCCTCGCGCTCGCCCTGCTCGACGGGGGCGCAGATGGCGATCTGGGGCAGGCGGTGTCATGGTCCGTCGGCTGGGGGCAGGGGCAGGCTCTGCGCGCAGCGGCCTTTGCCCGGCTGGGCGCGGTGGAGGAGGCGGCGCGCTTGATGCCGCGCACCTTGGAAAGCCTCGCTGACCTGTCACCAGCCATCCAAGCCGCCGTCTTGCCCGATCTGCTCGAAGCGGCGCTGGAGGCCGAGGATTGGGAGGTGGCGCAGGCTTTGGCCGGGCAATTCCCCGACCATGCCGAGCTGCGCGATGGCCCTGCCTATCGCTACCTTCTGGCCCGCGCCTCAGAGGTGTCGGGCGATCTTTTGATGGCTTTCGATGGCTATGTCCAAGCCGCACAGGGCCGCGATGCCTATGCGCAACGGGCGCGGCTCGCGCTGGTCCGGATGGGGCGCGAGACTGACACTCTGCCGGGACAAGACGCGCTGTCGCTATTGAAAACCGCGCGCTGGATGTGGAGCGGGGATGCCCTCGGGCGCGAAGGCGCGCAGCTTTTGGCAGAGGTCGCCGCAGAGCAGGGCGACACCGATACCGCCATGTGGGCGCTGCATAATTTGCTGCGCACCGCCCCTGAAGAGGAGGCCGACGCGCTACGCGCACAGGCGCGGGCGATCTACGGTGCCTTCTATGCCGCGGGGGCGGCGGGGGAGATCGACCTCGGCCCTTTCCTTGAAGGGCACACCCGTATCAGCGCCCGTTGGCGTTTCGATCCGGGTTTTGTCGGCCATGCCATGGCCGTGCCGCAACGCCTGCTGGATACCGGGATGACCGCCCTTGCCGCGCGGAAGTATCGCGCCCTGCGCGAAATGGCCCAGACTTTGGAGCGGGGCGGGGCGACTGCCCCTGATGCAACCCTTATGGCCCGCTTGCGGCGCGGCGAGGCGCGCGCGCTTTTGGCGGGCGGGCAGGCGGATGCGGCGGTGGACCTGCTCAGCGGCTATGCCGACGATCAGGGCGCTGAGGCCGAAGCGCTTTTGGTCGAGGCTTTGGCGCAGGCGAGCCGGTCGGATGAACTCGCCGCCCTGCGCCTGCGCGCCCAAGACATGGACCTGCGCCGCAGCCGCGCGGTGGCCCTCTACGAGACGGGCAAATGGGGCGCTGCACGGCAGGCCTATCTTGAGATGTGGGAGGCGCACCCCCAGCAATTTGCCTTTGCCGATGCCACGCGCCTGACCCTCACCGCCTATCAGGCGGGCGACAGTGCCACGGTCGCAAGGGCCGCCACGGCCTTTCCCGCGCTGGCCGACCTGCCCGGCTGGGCCGAGATCGCCACAGGGCTGGGCGCGCGCCCTGCCGAAGAGGGGCCGCTGGGGTCAGACGTGATGCGGCTGAGCATGGAGAGCGCGGACCGTATCCTAGATGCCGTGACCAAGGTCACGGACGTCAAGGAAAGTCAGTGACATAAATATCAAATACAAATTTTATTCTTGCTTTAGTCATGAAGAATCGGATTTCTCATGTATAAGTCAAGAATAACAAGAACGAGCAGGATCAAGTCATGAGCATTACAAGCGCCCTTCAGATCGGGGTCAGCGGGTTGCAGGCCAACTCCTCCCGCGTCCAGAATATCTCTAGCAATATCGCCAACGCCAATACCGTGGGCTACCGGCGGACCTTCTCGGAATTCGTGACACAGAACACCGGGTCGACGCAGGCGGGGGTGCTGACGGATGTGCGCGCCGATATCTCGGCCAATGGCAATATCATGGGCACGGGGCGCTCGACCGACTTGGCGGTGCAGGGCGACGGCTTCTTCGTCGTCTCGCGCAACCCCAACGATCCTGTCGAATCAAACTACTACCTGACCCGCGCCGGTTCCTTTACCCCGGATCAGGACGGCAACCTGCGCAACTCGGCGGGCTATTTCCTCTCGGGCTTTCCGACGGATGCCAGCGGCGCCACGGGCAGCGTCAGCAGCACCAGCTACAACGACCTCAGTACCGTCAATGTGGCGAGCTATCAGGTCCAAGGCACGCCCAGCACCCGCGTTGGCGTTTCGGGCAATGTCCCCGCGCAGGAAACCGGCGCTGGCACCACCGGCACGGCCTTTGAATCCACCCTGCGCTATGTGAACCAATTGGGCGGCAGCGATGCGCTGAACCTGTCTTGGACACCGGGGGCCACGGCCAATGAATGGACCGTCAGCATCAGCGATGAGGCAGGCAACAGCTACGGCGATGCGACGGTGAATTTCACCGACAGCGGCGTCAATGCAGGCAGCCCGGCGAGCTACACACCCGGCACCCTGCCGATTGATCCCGCGACCGGCGTGGTGACCCTGCAAATCAACAACGGCGGCACCCCACAACCGCTTGAGATCGACTTCGGCGCGCCCGGCACCTTTGAGGGGATGACCCAATTCTCGGGCGATTACACACCCCCGGCCTTTTCGGATGACGGCACCGAGACCGGCAGCCTTGAACGGGCCGAGATGAGCGACAGCGGTATCCTTTACGGCGTCTTCGACAACGGCCAGCGCCGCGCGCTGTTCCAAGTGCCGCTTGCCAATGTCGCCAACCCTGACCAGATGCGCTCGGTCGACGGCAACGCCTATGTGGCGACCCGGGATTCCGGCGCGGTGAGCATCGGCAACCCGATGTTGAACGGTCTCGGCAGCATCAACAGCGGGGCGCTCGAAGGCTCCAACGTGGATATCGCGGAAGAGTTGACCGACCTGATCCAGACACAGCGGGCCTATTCCTCCAGCGCCAAGATCATCACCACCAGCGATGAGATGCTGAGTGAAACGCTAAGCATCAAACGCTAACCCGGTGCATGAATGAGCATCTCATCTGCCTTTAGCATTGCCCGCAGCGGGCTGAGCACGACAGAGGGTCGCGCCAACCTCGTTGCGGGCAATATCGCCAATGCGCAAACCGAAGGCTACGTCCGGCGCGAGGCCGCGCAGGTCACGACCAACGGACAAAGTGGCACGGTGGAGCTGCGCATCGCGCGGCAGGTGGATGAACGCCTTGCAGGCATGTCGCGGAATGCTTCGGCCGAATTGGGCCGCGCCTCTGCCACCAGTGAGATACTCAGCAGCTATCTGATCACTCTGGGCGAGCCGGGCGATGAAGTCTCCCCCGCCGCTCGTTTGGCGGAGTTTCAGGCGGGCCTCGACCTTCTGGCCAACAACCCCTCCGACCCCGCCGCGCAGAACGACCTTTTGTCGCGCAGCGAGACCTTGGTGCACAGCATCAACGAGGCCGCCATCGGGCTTGAGGCCAGCCGCGCACAGGCCGGTGACAGTCTGGTGGCGAGCGTGGCCGAGGTAAACGCGGCGCTCTCGGATATCGCTGCGTTGAACGAACGTCTGGCCCTTGCCGGAACCGACCCCACCGGCACCAGCGGGCTGATGGATGAGATGAACCGCCGCCTTGATGCTTTGGGCAGTCAGATGGATTTCCAAAGCCGTTGGGAAGCGGATGGAACGCTGACACTGCACACCACCGGCGGCACGGAATTGGTCCATGGCGAAACCGCCGTGCCGCTCAGCGCTAATCCCGAGACGGGGCGGCTGATGGCAGGGGACATCGACATCACGCCAAACAGTGCTACCGCGCGGGGGTCCGACAGTGGCCGCCTTGCGGGGCTGAGCTGGCTGATCGCCAATGACCTGCCGCAGATGAAGCTGCAATTGGATGAACTCGCCCGCGGGCTGGTGCAGAGTTTCGAGGCCGCAGATGCATCCGTCGGGGCCGGGCAGCCGGGGCTTTTCACCGATGCAGGCGGGGCTTTCGATCCGGCGCAGTTGGACGGGCTGGCCGGACGGCTTGCGCTTAATGACAGCGTGCAGCCCGACAAGGGCGGCGCGCTTTGGCGGCTGCGCGACGGTGCCGGTGCCACATTCCCCGGCGAGCCGGGCGACACCACGCAATTGAACGCCTTTGTCGACGTGCTTGAAACGGGCATGGCTTTTGACGCGGCCACGGGCCTCAGCACCAATGCGCGTTTGGGGGATTACGCCGCCGATCTGGTCAGTCAGCAGAACGTTCTGCGGGTCGGCGCTGACGCGCAGGCTGAAACGGCGCGCGTGCGCCTGATCACCTTTGAAGACAACCGCAGCAGCATCGAAGGCGTGAACGTCGACACCGAACTGCAAAAGCTGCTGGAGATCGAACAGGCCTACGGCGCGAATTCGCAGGTGCTTACCAGCCTGAGCGATATGCTCGACACCCTTTTGGCCAGCGTGTGAGGATAGGATGACCGAGATTTCCCGCACCGTCTCCACCGCTTTGCAAAGCCTGCGCCAGCGCGAACAGACCAGCCGCCTCGCCGCCGAGATCTCGGACGTGTCGAAAGAGGTGACGACCGGGCTGAAGGCCAACCCCTATGACGATCTGGGCCACCGCTCTGCCGATGCCATCGCCATTCGCATGCAGATCACCCGCAACGATGGTTTCCTGACCTCCAATGCGCTTTTGGACCGCCGTTTCCTCGCCGTGGAAACCTCGCTCGGGGCCATGCGTGACGTGGGCCAAGAGGTGCTTGAGCAAGCCTTCACCGCCGACAGCGCGGGCGGGCTTTCGACGACCTACCTGTCGCAGGCGGCACGCACGGCGCTTGACCGGGTGTTGGAGCGTGCGGCGGTCAGCGACAGTTCCGGTTTCCTGATGTCGGGCACCCGCAGCGACACCAACCCGCTGCAAGCTTGGGACGAGGTCAACCCGCGCACCGGCGAATCCCCGGCGATTGCGGTCGATCACATGATCGGCGGCCCTCTGACCGATGTGGCGGATGTGCAGCGCGCCATCGATGACCTTAAGGCGGGCTTTGGCGACAGTTCGGTGTTCCCCAACCATAATTTCGAGAACACTTTTTACAACGGCGCGCCGTCGGGCAATCCGCCGCTGACCTCGCGCACGTCTGAGACGCAAACCCTGACCCAAACCGCCCAAGCCAATGATCCGGCAATCCGCGATCTGGTCCGTGGGCTGGCGATGCTGAGCGCGGTGAACCCCAGCGACATCCCCGATGAGGCCGCCCGCGATGCGTGGCTGAGCGAGGCGCGCAGCGCCATCGGGGCGGGGCTTGAAGGGCTGACCGATCTGGAAACCCAGACCGGTCTGAAACGCGCACAGCTGGCCGATACGATCGCGGCTCAAGAAAGCCGGGCGCTGTTTCTGGATGGGGAGGTGATGAACCTCGAAGGGGTCGACCAATATGACGCGGCCACCCGTCTGACCCAATTGCAGAACCAACTCGACTCCAGCTTTGCCATCACCGCGCGGCTCTCGCGCCTGTCCTTCCTGAACTACCTTTAACCGGAACCGCCCCATGAACGCCTTGTTTAAACTCTTGCTGATCGGCCTCACCTTCGCGCTTGCCGCGCCGGCGACAGCACAGGTGCGGATCAAGGATATCGTCACCGTCGAGGGCGTGCGGTCGAACCAATTGGTCGGCTACGGGCTGGTCGTGGGGCTGAACGGCACGGGCGACAGCCTGCGCAACGCGCCCTTCACCGAACGCGCCATCGAAGGCATGTTGGAGCGGCTCGGCATCGGCAACCTGACCGAAGACCAGATGCGCACGGCCAATACCGCTGCCGTCATGGTCACCGCCTCCCTGCCGCCCTTCGCGCGGGCCGGTAGCACCATCGACGTGGTGGTCTCTTCGCTGGGCGATGCCTCATCGCTGCGCGGCGGCACGCTGATCGTCACTCCGCTGACCGCGGCCGATGGTGAGATCTACGCCGTGGCCCAAGGCCCGATTGCCGTCGCCGGTTTCGCGGCACAGGGGCTGAACGCCTCCATCGTCGAAGGCGTGCCGACAGGCGCGCGGATCGACAATGGCGCCATCGTCGAGCGTGAGGTCGATTTCGACTTTAGCGAGATGAACAGCATCAAACTGGCCCTGCGCAACGCCGATTTCGTCACCGCACAGCGGGTCGAGGCGGCGATCAACCAAGCCATGGGACCGGTCGCCAAGGCCATCGATTCGCGCACCATCACCGTATCGGCCTACGGCAAAGGATCGTTGATGGAGACGATGGCCCTGATCGAGCCGCTGCAAGTCCAGCCCGATCAGGTCGCCAAAGTGGTGATCGACGCGCGCTCCGGCACCATCGTCATCGGGGCCAATGTTCGCATCGACCGTGTCGCGGTCAGCCAAGGCGGGCTGACCGTCACCGTCCGCGATGATTTCAACGTGAGCCAGCCCGAATCGCTGTCCATCGGCGGGACGACCGTGGTGGTCCCGAACTCCTCGGTCGGCGTGGAAGAGAAAGACGCGAAATTCGCCGTCATTGACGGGTCGGTCAGCCTGCAACGGCTGGTCGATGGGCTGAACGCCATCGGCGTCGGCGCGACCGAGACGATTTCAATCCTTCAAGCCATCAAGGCGGCGGGCGCTCTGCATGCCGACCTTGAGATCATCTAGGGGCAGGTCATGGAATTCGCATCTTTCCCAATCCCCGCGCCGACCCCGGCGGCCAAACCGGCAGCCCCGCAGGCGGATGCCGTCACCGCCGAAAAAGCGCAGGAGTTCGAGGCGATGTTCCTCGGCCAGATGGTCGATGAAATGCTCTCGACCGTGGACGTCGGCAGCTTCGGCGGGGGGCATGCCGAAGAGACTTGGCGCAGCTTTCTGTCCAACGCGATTGGCGAAAGCATCGCCGAGCAGAACAGCACCGGAATCGCCCGTACAATTGAAACCGCCATGCAGCGCTATCAAACGGGGGCCGACCGATGAGTGATCCGCGCAAAGCACTCGCCGCCGTGGATGCCTTGGGCAATCTGCTGCGCCGCGAAATCGCCGCGGTGGAGGGCGGGGCGTTCAACCAATTGGTCGAATTCGCCAGCGAAAAGGCCCGACTCACCGCCGTGCTGGAAGAGCAACTCAGCCATGATCCCGAGGCGGTCAGCAAAGATAAATTGCGCGATCTGAAAGATCTGATCGCGCGCGATCATCACCACCTGCAATTGGCCCGCCAAGCCACGTCTGAGATGATCTCACAGGTTTCCCAAATCCGGGAAAAGCACAGCATTGCAGGCATTTACGGCCGAAGCGGTGCGAAACGTGACAACCGCGCAACACTGATGACAACCGTGGACAAAAGTTTCTGAATTGCCTCAATGTTGCCAGTTTTTCGCGTAAAAACGTAATCAAGCGGGTTCGCCCCGCAGTTGTCAGAAAGACAACATAACGAACTAGAATAGTCTGGAATAAGAATATGTCTTCGATCAACACAAACACCTCCGCAATGAACGCTCTGTCGACTTTGCGGAACGTCAACTCGACCCTCAACCAAACTCAGGACCGTATCTCGACCGGTCTCAAAGTCTCCTCCGGCAAGGATAACGCGGCTTACTTCGCGATTTCCGAAACCATGAAGGGCGACAGCGGCATGACCAAAGCCGTGAATGAAAGCCTGACCCTGACCAAGAATTCGGTTGCGACCGCGCGCCTCGGCGCGGAGCAATTTTCGGATCTGGCGAACGAATTTCGTGACAAAGTGGCCTTTGCGCAAGAGAATAAAGGCGGTTTGGACGAAATCGAAGCCGATTTGACACGTCTTGTAGCGGACATGTCTGCGATTATGGAGCAATCGACCTTTAACGGTGATGACCTTGTCAATGCCGGAGGCATCGGTGCCGATGGGATTAACGCTGCAGGAGGAGATAGCTCGTTCGATGCAGCGGGTGTCTATACAGCCGAAACAAACGCTAGCGCCGTCGCCGCCAACCGTGAGGTGATCACTGGTATTAGTCGTACTTCGGGCGGCACGTTGAAGACCACCAAGATTACGGTCGAGCCGGTGGATCTTAATCAACAACGCGAAATGTTCCGTGCGATCGCCGATGGTTTTGCAACCAAGGCAGCAACAGCTGCAACCGGAGACGACTTTCTCGCGGCGGTACTTACTGCAGCCGACACTGCGACCCAAGCCACCGTCGACGCAGCCACCTCGCTGGGTCAGTCCGAAAAGTCGATTGAGCGTCAGCAGGAATTCCTGACCAAGCTGACCGACAACCTCGACACAGGCGTAGGCGCGATGGTTGACGCCAACATGGAAGAAGAAGCCGCCCGTCTTCAGGCGCTTCAGGTTCAGCAGCAGCTGGCATCGCAGTCCCTGTCGATCGCCAACCAGGCGCCGCAGAACATCCTGAGCCTGTTCCGTTAAGGATTAGGGTTTTCGGGGCCAAGGCCTAGCGCTCTGGCCCCGATCCAACCGCCTCAGAATTTGCGGTTGGCAGGCAGCAAACGATAAAAACAAGGAAGAATTCCTATGGGGCTGGCAGCATACAAACGAACAATTCGCGAAAGCGAAACCCCGCGGCAGATCGAGCGCCGCATTCTGAGCCGCGTCACACATGACCTTGCCGAAAAGGGCCAAGGCTTTGATGCGACAGACGATAAAAGCGAACGGTTGAACATCCTCGCCTCCGGTCTGCGCGACGCGATCTACGAAAATCAACGGTTCTGGTCGGCCCTGCGCTTTGACCTTTCGGAGCCGGAAAACAAGATGCCTGACGGGCTGAAAGCCTCGCTCATTTCCATCGCGCTTTGGGTGGACCGTCATAGCACCGCGCTGATGGCAGGCGAAGGCCGTCTGGCGGGTCTTGTCGAGATCAACGGCAATATCGCCGCCGGTTTGGCCGGGCAGGCCGCGCCGCAGATGCAGGAGGTGTAAGATGCTGAAACTCACTCTCCGCCCCCGCGAACGTGTGGTCGTGAACGGCTGCGTCATCCGCAACGGCGACCGCCGTCAGGCGCTGACGGTCGAGAACCGCGCCGATATCGTGCGCGAATCCGATCTGCTGAAGCCGGACGCGGAATCCACGCCCGTCTCCAAGGTCTACTTCTTGGTGCAAACCGCGCTGATCCGTCCCGATACACGCGATCAAATCCTCCCGATGATCCAGCAGGGCTTGGCCGATCTGGCCTGTTGCTTTGGCGCAGACATGCGCGCCCGGATCATGGAAGCGGCGAATTTCGTCTCCATGGCCGATTTCTACAAGGCGATGAGCGAATTGCGCGCGGTGCTCAAATACGAGACCGAACTCATGCAGCTTCGCCCGGTGCCGCCCGCCTCCAGCCATGAGGCCGCGCACGCATGATTTCGCTGGGCGGCATGGGCACGCAGGTGGCGGTCAAACTGTTTGACGCAACGCGCGACAAACAGCTCGACCTTGCCGCCAGCAACGCCCTGAACGCCCGGCAGATCGAAGCCTTTGAAGAGCGTATCGGCAGCATCTCTTCCCCGCAGGAACTGATTGCCGATACGGAAGTCTATACTTTCGTCATGCGGGCCTTCGACCTTGAAGATCAGATCTTTGGCAAGGCGATGATCCGCAAGACGTTGGAGAGCGATATCACCGACAGTTCCGCGCTGGTGAACCGCCTCAGCGACCCCAAAATTCGCGACATGTATCTGACTTTGGGCTTTACGCCCGGAGGGGGGAGCAGCGAAAACCTTGATAAGGTCGATTGGCAGGCCGAGATGATCGAGCGTTTCAAGGAACGTTTCGTGCTGAACGAGGCCGGAGAGGACAACGAAGGCGCGCGCATCGCCTTGGAGTTCAAATCCAAAGCCGCTGAGATCGACTCCTGGCTCGACGTGCTGAAGGACGAAGACCTCGGCAAATTCATGCGCCGGGCGCTTGGTGTGCCGGATGAGGCGATTCAAGTCGATCTCGACCGTCAGATCGCGCTCTTTGAGCAGAAGTTCGACATCGAAAAGCTGCAAGACCCGGCGGAGGTCGACAAGCTCGTCTCGCGGTTCTCGGCGATTTACGATGCGGTCGAAGGTGTCTCTTCGTCGTCGAGCACGGTGCTTTCGCTGATGCAGGGGGCTGTCTCGATCGGGCAGGGCGGCAGCTTTACGGCCGCGACCATCGACATCCCCACGATCACCGGCGGCTATAGCGCGTCAAGCGTCTACCGCTGATCCCTTTTATTCGATGAATTCGTCGTCATCGGCTGCCGAGGGCAGTTCGATCACCCCTTGATCGGCAAGGCTCTTGGCATATTCCACCATGGCGGCCTGTGCCGCGCGGACGTCGCGGCCCCGGACTGGGCCGGTGGCGGCCATCTCGTCCATCAGCATCTGACGCGAGCGTTGCGGCAGGCATTCCATCAGGTGATCGCGCTGCTCTTTCTTGGCGCCGCGCATCGCCATCGGCAGGGTCGCCCCATCGAGCCCGCGCATGACCTGCGCCAAGTCCTGCATCGGCAGTTTGAACAGGTCGTCAAAGACGAACATGCGCTGTTTGATGGCTTGGAAAGCGTCCGGAATACGCGCGTCCAGCGCGCCGGAAAGCTCCTCAAAGGCCTGCACATCCAACTGGTTAAACAGATCCGCCATGCGCTGATGCGTCTCGACTGAATTGGTATGCATCGCATTCGACAGGATGTCTTGTTTCAATGTCTCTTCGATCTGCTGCATCATATGCAGCGGTACGGCCTCCATCGCGATCATGCGCTCGGCGATGTCCTGCATCCGCTCAGGGCCCAGCAGCGGCAGCACCTTAGCGGCCACGCCGGTGTCCACGTTGTTGAGGATCGCCGCGGCGGTCTGGTCATGCTCGCCCTTGAGGTAATTGGCGATCACCGTCTCATCCAGCGCCCCAAAGCCGCGCCACATGGCGCTTTCGCGCTCGCTGTTCTTGAGCCCCTCCATGATGTTGCTCACCTGCTCTTCGGGCATGAATTTGCGCAGCATGGACTCTGCCGTCGACAGCGACCCCACGACCGATCCGGTGCCGCTGACGACCTTTTGGGTGAACTCTTTGAGCACATGTTCCACCACCTCTGCAGGGATCGGGCCGAGGCGGCTCATGGCGCTGGTGATACGCTCGATCTCGGCGGTGCCGAGCTTTTGCATGAGTTCCGATCCGGTCTGCTCGCCGAGGCAGAGAAAGGTGATGGCGGCCTTGGTCGGACCGTTCAGATCCTCCACCGTGATGGGCTTTCTGCGGGATTTGGAAAGGGCATTGGTCGACATGGAGAGATCCTTTCAGAGCAGGTCAGCCACCGGCAAGCGGCACATAGCTTTCGATCAGAGACCCGGCCAGCATGTACCAACCGTCGATCAGCACGAAGAAGATCACCTTGAACGGCAAGGAGATCAGCACCGGGGGCAGCATCATCATCCCCGCGCTCATCAAGACCGAGGCGACGATAAGGTCGATGGCGACGAAGGGCAGGTAGATCAGAAAACCGATGGTAAAGGCGCGGCGCAGTTCTGAGATCATGAAGGCGGGCACCAGATGGCGGAAGGTGGCCTCTTCCGCCGAGGCGGGCAGGGGGCTCTCTTCGGCCTCCTCATCCGCAGGCGCGATGCGCAGGAACAGGGCGTAGTCTTCGGGCCGCGTGTTGACGTACATGAAGGTCTTGAAGGGCGCGGCGATCCGCTCCAGCGCCTGTTCCTCGGCGATGGCGTTTTCCAACAGCGGCTCGACCCCGGCCTCATAGGCGTCCTCAAACACCGGCTGCATGACGAAGAAGGTCATGAAGAGCGCCAGCGAGGTCAGCACGATATTGGGGGGGGTCTGGTTCAGGCCAAGGGCCGAGCGCAGCATCGACAGGACGATGACAAAGCGGGTGAAGCTGGTCATCACCACCAAAAGCCCCGGCGCGATGCTGAGCACGGTGACCAGCGCGATAAACTGGACGATCCGCCCTGAAAGGTTGGCGTTCTCATCACTGCCCGGCGCGGTGTCGCCAATCACATCCGAAAGCGTGCTGAGAAATCCGCCATCTTGGGCCATGGCCATGCCGCTGCTGGCGAGAAGCACCAGCAGGGCAAGGCCCATCCGGCCCGACGCATAGCTGCGCAGAGAGGGGCGGTCAGTCAGGGACATAGTCCTTGACGATCTGGGTCAGGGACACGCCAAGCCGGTCTTCACCGACCTTCACGAGATCACCGCGCGCTACCAAACGGTCAGAGACCATAAGGTCCACCGGTGCACCGATCTTGCGGTTCAACTCCACGATGGAGCCGCGGGTGAGTTCCAGCAGGCGCGAAATCGGCATACGGGCTTGGCCCAGCACGATCTGCACGTCGAGGCCGACGTTCAGCATCGCGTTGATGCCTGCGCCGCCCGCCTCGGGGCGGGGGGCCAGCGCATTGCGCGAATCTTCGGTGTCGAGCTGCGGGAAGACGCCCGCATCATCGCCGCCCGTGCTGGCGGCGTTGCCAAAGGCATCGGCGCGCGACTGCTCTGGCGTGGCGTCAGGCGCTTTGCCGTCTGTAGCGTTGTTGTCATCTTGGGGGGATTGCAGGTCAGGCTTGTCCATTTCCGTCCTTCTCCTTTTGTGCTTTCAGCGCCCGCGCATGGGTGTCGCGCAATTCGGCGAGCAGGCGGTCGCAAATCTTTTTGAACCCGTAATCAAGGCTGCCGTGGTCCCATTCCATGCGCGCATCGCCATCGGGCAGTTCGGGATCGGCCCGCAGGTCCAGCACTCTGTCGCATTTGTAATAGACCGCCCGTTGCCGCAGCTCGGGGCCGATCTGATCCAGCGTGGCGGGCGACAGGCGCACTTTGATATGGCTCGACCCGATGGCCATTTTCAGCGATTGGGTCACGGTCTTTTTCACCCGCGCGGTCGAGAGCCGTTCGATCACCTCGGGCAGGACGATCTCGCAGGTTTGCAGGGTAAAGCCCACGATCTGCGCCATCAGCGCGTCTTGGTGGGCCTGCATCGCCTGTGCCAGCCGCGCCAGTTCCTGCGCGAGCTTTTCGGCCATGGCGGCATGTTCGGCCTGCATGGTCTGATGCATCTCGGCGCGGCCCGCATCGGCCCCGGCCAGATAGCCTTCGATATGGCCCTGCTTATGGGCCTTCTTGATTTTCGCTTCGATCTCTTCGGGGGTGGGCAGCGCCGGGTCTTGCGGCTTGCTCTTGCCGTCCTCGTCGAAGTTCTGAAGCTTGAGGCTCGTGATCACAGATCATCCCCTTCCGACAGCCATTCGCCCAGAACGCGCAGGGCGTCATCGGTGTTGTCCTCGGCCAGTTCGGCCACGGCGCGCAATTGGCTGTGCTGAACCGCCCCCTCGACGGAGGCAAGGTGCACCATGTCGCGGGGCATTTCATCCATCGGGCCAAGCACCGCCCCGGTCTGCGCCCCCGCCGGGGTGGGCAGGCGGTTTTGCGGCGTCTCTTTCTGGGTGCCGCCGATCAGCGCCTTGGGCGCGTTGTCTTCCTCAGGGCCGTCCAGCAGCGCCGCATCGGCTCCGGCACCGGCCAGCGCGGGCTGGGGCAGGGTGGCGTCCAGCACCATGCGCAGGGGGCGCGCGCCCAGCACCATGATGATTGCCACCAGCGCCAAGGCAAAGAGCGAACGCAGGATGGTCATGGCGTTATCGGCCAGCACCGCACCCAAGCCACGGCTGGCGGGGTTGCTGAACTCGGAATCGAAATCGAGGAATTGCAGACTGTCGACCTGCACCTGATCGCCCCGGGCCTGATCAAAGCCGATGGCCGTGCTGACCAGCTGCGTCAGGCGCGCCATCTCCTCGGGGCTGCGCTCGATATAGCCTTCGGAGCCATCGGGCAGGGTGCCGTAGCTGCCGTTGACCAGTACCGCGACCGAGATACGCTCGATATCGCCCGGCTCGCGCACCAGTTCGCTCTGGACCGAGCCGATTTCGTAGTTGATGATCTCGTCATTCTCAGAGCGGGTGGATTGGCCTGCGCCGCCGCCTGCATCGTCGCGCAGCTCATCGGGGATGTTGTTGGCCACATCCACCGTGGCCGCCGCCGGATCGGTTTCATTGGAGTTGCGCACGCGCGTCTCGATCGACCGCGCGACCTGCTGGGCGGGGTCGAATGTGCGCGACACACGCACTTCGCGCTCGGTCGTCAGATCGACGCTGACCCGCACGCGGGCATTGCCCGGCCCAACCCGGGCGTTGAGGATCGATTCAACCTTTTGCGCCAATTGCTCTTCGATCATGCTGCGCTGCCCTTGCAGCGAGAAGTCGGAGCTGCCGCCCTCATCCTTGGCCAGGATCGTCTCGCCGGAGGCCGACAGGACGGTCACGTTCTGCGCTTCCAAATCCGCCACGGCGGAGGCGACCAGCGCTTGGATCGCCTGCGCCTGACGGCGCGTCATGCTGGTATTGGCCTGCGAGCGCACGATGACCGATCCGCTGGCCTCAGCCCGGCTGCGCGAAAAGGCGGCGCGTTCGGGCAGCACCAGATGCACCCGCGCGGCCTTGATTCCGCTGATCGTCTGGATCGACCGGGCCAACTCACCTTCCAGCGCGCGCAGCCGGTTCACCTTTTGCATGAAGGAGTTCATCCCCATGCCGGACATATTGTCGAAAATCTCCCACCCCGGCACGCCTTCGCCCGGCAGCCCTGCATCGGCCAACGCCATGCGGGCGCGGGCGATGTCGGTCTCGGCGACCGAGATGGTATCGCCGTTACGCGACAGATCGACCGTCAGCCCCGCCTGTTCCAGCGTCTGCATCATTTGTGACGCCGTGCCGGGGCTTAACTGGCTGTAAACCGGGACATAGGTGGGGGCGAGGATGGTCCGCGCGCCGATGAAGATGGCCGCGGTGATCGCCAGACCGATGCCGCCGAGAAGAGCCAGCCGCTTTGGACCCAAATCCTTAAGGTTTTCAACGATCTGATTCACGGCCCCTCACTCGGTTGTATGGCCCGAGCATTCTCCACTCGGCCCTCACTATGCAAGCATATATCGATTTATACTTGGTCGATCCGAAAAATAAACAGGTTTCTGTTGCAATAAAGCTTGTTTGAAGATGTATTTGTTCTTGTATGTGGCGCTTCGCGCGGGATCCGATTAAGAGTGAAAGAATGAAAAAGCCTCTCGCTATCCTTGCTGTCGTCTTGCTCTGCCTTCTTGCGGGTCTGGGTGGGGTCACGCTGGCCATCGGGCCTTCGGGGTTGCTTGAAATGGCCGGGCTGGGGGGGGAGGAAGCCGCCGAAGAGACCGTGGAGACGGCCGAGAACGATCACGGCGAGACGGGCGGCGAAGACGGCCACGGCGCAAAGCCCAAGACCGAAGTGAAAATGCCGGTCATGCCTTTTCCTGAGATCATCGTGAACGTCACCGACACCGGCCCGCAGGGCGGGCAGACCAGCCGCTTTCTCAAGCTTAACATGCTGATGGTCTATGATGAAACCGCCGAGGGCGCGGACCGCCTGGTCGCGCGTGAGATTTACCTGCGCGACAGCTTCCAAGATTTCCTGCGCCAGTTGCATGTCAGCGATCTGTCGGGCAGCTATGGGCTGGCGATGCTAAAGACCGAACTGCTGCGCCGGGCGCGGGCGGTGGGGCACACCGACGCGCCGCATGAAATCCTGATTGCCGATATGGTGGTGCAATGACGATAGCGGCCTCCCCCGATGCGCTGAGCCTCGAAGAGACGATGATCCGTCAGGCGCGGGAAAGCTTCCAGCGCCTGCCCACGCTTGAGATCATCATCGACCGTCTGCTGCTGGCGCTGGTGCCCGACCTCAAATCCTATTGCACCGTCGCCCCCGAGATCGAGCTGAGCTCGCTTGAATACATGCCCTATGAGGACGCGATGGAGAGCATCCAGTCGCCCTCGCTCATCGCCATCGCCAATGCGGAAAGCTGGGGCAGCCAGATCGCCTGTGTGGTCGAGCCTGACCTGCTGTTCTCGGTGCTTGAGATCATGCTGGGTGGCCGTCGCGCCACCAGTCAGCAGTGGAAACCCCGCGGTTTGACCGCGATTGAGCAGAAACTGGGCCGCAGGCTGGCGGAATTGTCGCTCAAAGGTTTGGCGCATTGCCTGCATGATGTCAGCCCGGTGCAATTCGACATTCAATCGCTCGAATCCAACCCCCGGTCGGTCATGCTGGCCGCGCCGCGCACGGCGACGGTGCTGGTCCGGCTGCATATGCAATTCGAAGACCGCAGCGGCCATATGGCGCTGGTCTTGCCCTATGGCACGCTGGACGAGGTCAGCGCCCAGCTTGCGCAGCCGTTCCTTGGCGGGCGTTCGCCAACCGACAGCAACGCGCGCAAGGATATGAACAGCCAGATCTCCAGCACCACGGTCACCATCACCGGGGTGCTGCAGCAGGTGACGATCCCGCTGCATGAGGTGCTGGAATGGAAGCCCGGTCAGGTGATTGATCTGGGCATGACCGTCGATACCCCCGTGGTCGGCATGGTGAACGCCCAGCCGATGTTCCAAGCGGCCTTTGGCCAGCGCAGCAATGGCGCTTTGGCGCTGCGGGTGATCCAATCCCTGCTCCCTAAGGAAAATCAGGAGGACAGCGACGATGATGCCGGCCTTGATTGATATCCTCATCATCGTGCTGCTGGTCGGCACGCTGGTCTATGCCTTTATCCTCGACCGCCGCGTTCGCGCCTTGATGGCGACCCTGAAAGAGATGGAGCCGATGGTCGGGGCCTTTTCCAACGCAGTCGATCAATCGGCGAAATCGGTCGAAGACCTGCGCGACCTCAGCACCAAGGTACAGCGCCCCGAGCCGCCGGTGCAGCGCGAGGCCACGCCGCCCCGTCAAGCTGCGCCCGAGCCTGCCCCGGCAGGCCAGAACCCGGCCCAGATGCGCGCCGCGCGGCTCAAGGGCCGTGCGCAGGTCCGGGGCCAAGCGGCGGTACAGGGCAAATCCGAACTGGTCCGTACCTTTTTCGACATCACCAAGGAGCGTAAGGAATGAGCCGTATTTCCCTGCCCAAGATCGCGCTTTTTGGCCTTGGCGTGGCTGGTGTGCTCAAGCTTACGGTTGAGTTCATGCCGATGATGGCCATCGCCGAAACCCCCGATGACACGCCCCCGGTCCCTGTTGAGCTTGCCGCCGCCCCCGCGCCGCCCAGCTATGACGCCAGCGCCCCGGGCGAGAGCGGCATGTGCGAACCGAGCCATTTGATCGCCGAAGCCATCGCCGAAGAACGCGCGCTGCTGAAAGACCAACGCGACACGATTGCCGATCGGGAAGCCAAGCTCGCGCTGGCCGAACAGAGCCTCAAGGCCGAACAGACCCGCCTCGCCAGCCTGCGCGACGAGATCGGCGCGCAGCTCAAGGTGATCGAAGAGGCGAACAATCAGGACATGACCAAACTGGTCGAACTTTACCGCAACATGAAGCCGCAGGTGGCGGCGGGCATCATGGATGAGATCGACGTGGAAACCGCCGTGCAGGTCATCGGTGCCATGCCCGAACGGGACGCCGCGCAGATCATGGGTTCGTTCAGCCTTGTCCGGGCGCGGTTGATCACGAAAATCCTGCTGGAGCGCTCCAAACTCCCCGCCGACCGCAACCTCGAAGGGCTGCGCCTGCGCTGAACGCGCGTCACTCCTCGCGGATTGACGACCCGGCAGGGGGCTTGCGGCGCACATTGCGGCGCAGGTCCATGACAAAGCCGATGATCTCGGCCACCGCCTGCCAGTGTTCCATCGGAATGCGGTCGTCGACCTCCACCGCCGCGTGTAGCGCGCGGGCCAGCGGGCGGTTCTCGATCATCGGAATGTCGTGTTCCTTGGCCAACTCGCGGATACGGTGGGCCATGACATCGGCCCCTTTGGCCACGCAGACCGGCACATCATCGACGCCCTGTTCATATTTCAGCGCCACGGCGTAATGGGTCGGGTTGGTCAGGATCACGCTGGCATTGGGGATGGCCTGCGCGATGCGCTGACGGGCGCGGGCGCGGCGCAATTCGGCACGGCGGCCCTTGATCTGCGGATCACCCTCACTGTCTTTATGCTCGTCGCGGATCTCCTTGAGGCTCATCATCTGTTTCTTTTTCCACTGCGCCCGCTTCCAGATGATGTCGGCGATGGCGATGGGCACCAGAAGCACGGTGGTGACCAGAAAAATCCAGCGTACCTTTTGCAGGGTCGCTTGCAGCAGCGTCTCAGGGATGAAAGCCTGCGTCTGGCCCAGTGACTGCGCGATGTCGCGCACGGCCCAGACGGTGATGAAACCGATCACCAGCACCTTGGCCGTATTCTTGGCAAACTCCACGAAAGCCTCGGCCGAGAACAGCCGCTTGAACCCCGACAGCGGGTTCAGCTTGGAAAACTTCGGTTTGATCCGCTCTGCTGAGACGACGGTCTCGCCTTGGATTAACACGCCGAAGAGGGCTGCCAGCACCATGATCCCCACCACCGGCATCATCGCCAGCCCCAGCGTAAAGCCGAGCGATTTCAACACTTGGCCCGCTTCGGCGACGCCAGTGCCGCCGGTGCCGATGGCGGTGACACCCGCCCCCAAAAGGGGGCTTTGCAGCGCCGCCACGATCCCGTCGATCGAGGCGGGCAGCACGAAGATCAGGATCATCAGCAGGGCAAAGACCAGCATCGCGGTGCCGGTCTCGCGCGATTGCGGCACGTCGCCTTTCTTGCGCGCGTCGCGGAGCTTTTTCTCCGTCGGCTCTTCGGTCTTACTGCTCTTGTCCTCTTCCGACATGGGCTAGAATCCGTAGGTGGTGAGCCAATTCGCGAAAGGCTCAAGAAACCCGCGCATCATGGTCGGAACCGCCAGCACCATCAAGGCCAGCCCGGCGGCGATCAGCAGGGGCTGGGCGATAAAGAAGACCTGAAGGCTCGCCATCATGCGGTTGGCCAGACCCATGCCGACGTTCAGCACCAGACCCGCCACATAGAAAGGCGCGGCGATCGACAGGCCAAGGTAGAGGCTGACCTGCGTGGCACGGGCAAACTGATCGGTCAGATCGGCCAACATGAAGGTGCCGGGGATGAAAACCTGATAGGACATCAGCAAGGATTCAATAATCAGGTGGTGCAGGTCAGTGATGAAAATCAACGCCGTAGCCCCGATCAGCAGCATCGCCGCCATGGAGGTCGCCCCCTCGAATGCGCCAATGTTCGGTGCCAAGGCATTGGCCAGCCCCGACATCAACGCCATCTGATAGCCCGCGAATTGCAGCGCCGAGAGCAGCGTGCGCGCCACCAGCCCGATCCAGAGGCCGACAGTGATCTCGGACCCGAAGATCAACAGCAAGGCACCGGGGCGATCTTCGGCCACGGGGCCAAGGCCGGTGACCGGATAAAGCGCAGCACTCAGGATCAGACCAAAGAAAAGCCGGTGCCGCGTGGGCACCGAGGTTTCAGCAAAGCCCGGCATGAACAAAAGCGCGCTGCCGATGCGGGCAAAGACGACGAAGTATCCCATCAGCGCGTCGGTCAAAAGGGCGGCGAGGTCCATCCCTAGCCCCCGATGGTGGCGACGGTCCGCAGGGATACCTTGCGATGGATCTCGGCGTTGGAGATCACCGGCGTCATCGGGCTGACCCGCTCCAGCATGGAACGCACATAGGACCGCGCCTCGGGGTTGACCATCAGCGCGGGCCAACTGTCTTCCGAGGCGAAACGCTGGATTTGCTGGCGGGCTTGCAGCACGAATTCCTGCACGCGTTTGGGCGACATGACAAAGGTGCGGTCCTCGCCCACGATCTTGACCGCCTCGATAAACTCCGCCTCCCATGAGGGCGACAGGGTGATGACCGGCACGAAGCCCTGCCCATCGGCCAGCCCTTGGCAAATCTGGCTCGACAGGCGGCGGCGCACGTTCTCCAGTACCAGCGCGGGCTTGGAAGTCTGGCGCGTCGCCTCCGCCATCGCCTCGACGATCAGCGGCAGGTTGCGGATCGAGACGCGTTCAAGCAGCAGTTCCTGCAAGACCTGCTGCACCAGAATGGCGGGGGAGGGGACGGGCAGGTCGTTGACCAGCTTTTGATAGTTCCGGTCCAACCCCTCGATCGCCTCTTTCGCCGCGCCATAGGTCAGCAGTTCCGACATGTTCTCTTTGACGACTTCGGTCAGATGGGTGGTGATCACGCTTTCCGGGTCCACCACCGTATAGCCCTGCGCCTCGGCCTGATCGGCGACCTTGCTGTCGACCCAAAGCGCGTCGAGCCCAAAGGTCGGCTCGCGCGTGGCCTCACCGGGCAGTTGCAGCGGCGCGCCTTCGGGGTTGATCACCATCATCTGGTTGGCGCGGATGTCACCCTTGGCTGCGTCGACGCCGTGGATTTGGAAGGCGTAGCTGTTGATCGGCAGGCTCACGTCATCCTTGATCCGCACCGAAGGCATGGGAAAGCCGAACTCTTCGGCGAAATGTTTGCGCAGGGATTTGATCTTGCTCGGCAGCACCGCATCGGGGCGGTTGGCCAGCGCCACCAGCCCTTCGCCCAGCACCAGCCGCAGTTCGTCCAGATGCATCGGGTTGTTGTCGACCTCTGGCATGTCCTGCTGTTTCTGCGCCTCGGCATCGGCCTTCGCCTTGGCCTCTGCCGCCTCGGCCGCGCCGCGCTGGATCATCAGCCCCAAGCCCACCATGGCCGCGGCCAGAAGGGCAAAGACCAGCAGCGGAAAGCCGGGCAAAAGACCGATGCCAAAGAGCAGCAGAGCCGCCATGTAAAGCGCCTTGGGGAAGTTCGAAAGCTGATCGAAGACCGCCTCATTGGCCGCCCCCCGCGTGCCGCCCTTGGTCACGATCAGACCGGCGGCGAGCGAGACGACGAGCGCCGGAATTTGGCTCACCAGCCCGTCGCCGATGGTCAGCGAGGTAAAGACGTTGAAGGCATCGCCCACGCCCATGCCGCGCTGCACGACGCCGATGAGGATGCCGCCGATCACATTGATCAGCGTGATGATCAGCCCCGCCACCGCATCGCCGCGCACGAATTTCGAGGCACCGTCCATCGCCCCGAAAAAGGCGCTTTCGTCCTCAAGCTCCTTGCGGCGGCGGCGGGCCTCGTCTTCGTCGATCAGCCCCGCGCCCATATCGGCGTCGATCGCCATCTGCTTGCCCGGCATCGCATCCAGCGAGAACCGCGCGGCAACCTCGGCGATGCGGGTCGACCCCTTTGTAATCACGACGAAGTTGATGATCACGAGGATGGCAAAGATCACCACGCCGATGACGAAATTGCCCGCCACGATGAACTTGGAGAACCCTTGAATCACATCCCCCGCCGCATGCATCCCCGCATGGCCTTCGCTGAGGATCAGCCGGGTCGAGGCCACGTTAAGCGACAGCCGCAGCATGGTGGTGACGAGCAGCAGCGTCGGGAAAGAGTTGAACTGCAAAGGTGATGGAATCCAAAGCGCCACCATGAAGATCAGCACCGAGAGCGAGAGCGACAGCGCCAGCCCGAAATCCAGCAGGATCGGCGGCAGCGGCAGGAAGAGCACCGCCAGCACCAACGCCATGCCAACGGCAAAGCTCACGTCCTTATTGGCGCCAAACATGCTCAGTTGCGGCAGAAGGGTATTGGGTTTCGTGATCATCCCGCATCCTCCGCATGGACGGTGGTGAACTGCGGCAGGACCGGCTGCATCTCATGCGCCGAGTAAAGCGAGCGCCGCGCGTTCGCCGCCCCGCCGATCTGCGCGCCCCATGTGGCCTTGGCCGCCAGCCTGTCATAGCGGCTCGCTTCGCGCCGCGCCGTTTTGCGCGGGCGGGCAGGGGCCGGGCTGGCACTGGCCAGCGCCTGAAACTCCGGCAGCCGCGCATTGGCGGCGGAAATGTTCTTTTGCAGCCGGTCGAGGTAGGTATCGCGGTATTCCGGCTCAAAAGAATGATACGAGCCCGCCGCCTGCAGCCAACTGCCCGTGCGCCGATGCAAGCGCTTGAGAAAGCGCGCTGCGTAGTCGACATTCACGCGCGGGTCGAACCCTTGGGCGGGGCTGTCAAACGCCTCCGGGTGCCAGCGCATGTTGATCTGCATACAGCCCACGTCGATGGAGCGGATGCCGCTTGCCTGACGCTCTGCAATCCAATCCAGCGCGGCAGTGCGGCTGTCGAACAGCCGCCCTTCGCCCGCGGCGTTGACCGCATAGGGCCAGACGGTGAAATGCCCGTTGCGGCGGGTGCCCGCCTCTTGCAGGCCGATCGCCAGCAGCAGATTGTCGGGGATGCCATGCCGGGTTTGGGCGGCGAGGATCTCGCGGATGCAGACGCCTTCGGGCCCGCCCTTGGCGGCCAGCGTCCGCGCAGTCTTGGTCACCGCGTTTTTCTGCGATGGCTCATAGAACGACCCCCAGCCTTGGGCGAGGGCAGGGGTCGCAAGCACCGCCCCCAGCAGCGCCGCGCGGGCCATATGCCAAAGCGCTCTCACAGCCCACCGTTCTGCACGAGGTCAAAGACTGTATCCGACAGGTTCTTCAGCGTGGCATACATAAACGGCGTCGCCGCCAGCAGGGTGACAAAGATCATCACAATCTTGGGCACGAATGTCAGCGTCATTTCCTGAATCTGCGTGAGCGCTTGAAAGAACGCGATCACCAGACCAATCGCCAGCGCCACCCCCAACACCGGACCCGAGGCCAGAAGCACGGCCCAGACGGTAGCAGAGATGATGTCATAGGTCTGGGTTTCGGTCATGGCCTAGATCGGCATCCGCAGAATTTCCTGATAGGCTTCGACAAAGCGGTCGCGCACGGAGACAGCCACTTTGACGGTGGATTCCATCGCCAGCATGGCTTCGACAACCTGCTGGGTATCCGCCTCACCGCGCAGCCCGGCTTGGGCCACGGCTTCGCCCTCGCGCACCGTTTCCAACGCGCTTTCCGAGGCTTGCTGCACCATATTGGTGAAACTATTGGCGCTGGCGCCTGCCTCTTCGGTGATAGCTTCGCCCTTTTGCGCCGTCAGAGATTGCGAGGTGCGATAGGCACCGCGAACCGCGGCGGTCGAGATCAGGGAGGCGGGATCGCTCATCTCAGGTCAGCCTCACTTCAGCAGGTCGAGCATCTGACCGCGCATCCGGCGGCCTGACTCGAACATGTTCATATTGGCCTCATAATTGCGCGAGGCTTCGCGCATGTTGGCCATCTCGATGATCGGATCGACATTGGGGCGTTTGACATAGCCGGTTTCATCCGCCGCCGGATGTGCCGGGTCATAATCGCGGCGAAAGGGGGATTGGTCGCGCCCGATACGGTCGACCTCCACCAAAGAGCCGCCGCCATTGCGGTCGATCAACTCTGAGAAACTGATGGTCTTGCGGCGAAATGGATCGGCGCCGGGCGTGGTGCCCGTTGAATCGGCATTGGCCACGTTTTCCGAGATCACCCGCAAACGCGCGGTCTGCGCGGTCATCCCGCTGGCGGCGATTTTAGCGATGGACTGAAGCGGATCCATGGGCTTTCCTTACCTGTTTCCGGTGACGGCAATGGTCAGCATGTCATAGCTTTTGCGGTAAAGCTGTGCGGCCAACCTGTAGTGATCGCCGATCTCGGCGGCCTTCACGGCCTGTTCTTCAAGGTTCACGGTATTGCCATCCAAAGTGGTGCCCTTGGCGTGGCCATCCGTCACCTCGCGCACGCCGGGCGTGCCATGGGCGACGCCGGTGAAGTGTTTGTCATGGGTGGTCACCAGCCCGGTATCGCGCGACAACTCGCCGCTGAGCATCGATTCAAAGGACGATACATCGCGCGCCTTGTAGTTCGGGGTCGAGGCATTGGCGACGTTTTCAGACACGACCTTTTGCCGGGCCGAGAGCCACTGCATCCGGTCCGACGCGAGTCCAAGAATAGAAAGATTAGACAAGTTCATTTTTTTGCCTATAGCCTGTTTAATCCTTGTATAGTAAATATTGCCCCGCGCTCCTAGAGGAAATTTATCCATGCAGACACTCTTTTCCGAGCTGACCAGTTTCGCCCGCGAGGCAGGCGAGGCCGAGATCACCGGCGAAGTGCGCGCGATCACCGGCATCACCCTGACTGCCGTGGGGCTGGAGCGGGTCTTGGGCATCGGCGAGCGCTGCATCGTTCATGGCTCCGACGGGCCGGTCCATGCCGAGGTGGTGGGGTTGGGCAGTCACGGCACCGAATTGCTCCCCTTCGGCTCATGGCGCGGGGTGGCGGCGGGCGACCGGGTCGAGGTCGCGATTGGCCGCGATGTGATCCGCCCCGATGAAAGCTGGAAGGGTCGGGTGATCAGCGCCTCGGCCACGCCGCTCGACGGGAAGGGGCATCTGCCCGAGGGCAACGACCCCCGCCCGCTGCGCGCCGCCCCGCCGGGCGCTTTCGACCGCAAGCGCATCGGGCCGAAACTCGCGACCCATGTCCGCGCGCTGGATGTTTTTACGCCGCTTTGTCAGGGCCAGCGCTTGGGCATTTTCGCAGGCTCCGGCGTCGGGAAATCGACGCTCATGGCCATGCTGGCACGCTATACGGACTGCGATGTGGTGGTGATGGCACTGGTCGGCGAACGCGGACGCGAGGTGCAGGATTTCATCGCCTCCGACCTCGGCCCCGAGGGGATGGAGAAGGCGGTGCTTGTCGTCGCCACGGGCGACGAGCCGCCGCTCACCCGCCGCCAAGCCGCTTGGACCGCCATGGCCGTGGCCGAGCATTTTCGCGATCAGGGCCAGCATGTGCTGCTCTTGATGGATAGCGTCACCCGTTTCGCCATGGCGCAGCGCGAAATCGGCCTCGCCTCGCGCGAACCGCCCACCGCCAAGGGCTATCCGCCGACGGTTTTCTCGGAGCTTCCGCAGATGCTGGAACGCGCCGGGCCGGGGCCAGTGGGCAAGGGCGACATCACCGCAATTTTCACCGTTCTGGTGGATGGCGATGATATGAATGACCCCATCGCCGATGCCGTGCGCGGGATCACCGACGGGCATATCGTGCTTGACCGCAAGATCGCCGAAAAGGGCCGCTACCCGGCGATTGACCTGCTGGCGAGCGTCTCTCGAACGTTGCCGGATTGCCACAGTGATGTGGAATATACGCTGCTCACCGCCGCCCATAAGGCGCTGGCGGCCCACGCGGATATGGAGGAATTGATCCGCATCGGGGCCTACCGCGCTGGCAGCAACCCCGAGCTTGACCGCGCCATCGCCTTTGCCGGCCCTTGCGAGGCTTTCCTGAGCCAGCGCAAGGCCGAGCATACCCCGCCGCAATCCTCTTTTGCCGAGGTGGCAGGGATGCTCGACCGGGCAGGCATCAGCCCGGGCTAGGCCCGGTCACTGCAACCGGCGCAGCAACTCGACCGAAGGTTCACCCGTCGCGGGCAGGCCGACGCTGGCTTGATAGGCGCTGATCGCCTTGCGGCTGTTCGGCCCGATCACCCCATCCGCGCCATCGGTATCGAACCCCCGCGCGGTCAGCCGTTGCTGTAGCGCGATCCGGTCGTCCTTGGTCAGCCCATTGGCATCGGGCGGGAAGCTGCCGAGCAGCGGCCCGCCGCCCGCGATCCGATCCGCCAGATGGCCCACGCCAATCGCATAGCTGTCGGAGTTGTTGTAGCGTTTCAACGCGCGGAAGTTGCTGGTCACCACGAACTGCGGCCCGCCCGCCTGCGGTTGGATCACTGACCCCGCGCTGGCGGGGAGACTGCCTAACTCACCGCCCCATTTCAGCCCCCGCGTCCAGCCGTTGCGCGACAGATATGCGGCGGTCGAGGCCAGCGCATCGCTGGGGTCTTCCGACCAGATATCGCGCCGCCCGTCGCCGGTGAAATCCACCGCGAAGGCTTGGTAAGAGGTGGGGATGAACTGCGTATGCCCCATGGCCCCGGCCCAAGACCCGGTCAGCCGGTCGGCAGTGATGTCACCGTTTTGCAGGATCTTCAGCGCCGCGATCAGCTGCTTTTCAAAGAACGCCCCGCGCCGCCCATCATAGGCCAATGTCGAGGTGGCCGAGACGACAGGCACATTGCCGCGCCGCTCTCCGAAATAGCTCTCCAGCCCCCAGACCGCCGCGACGATCTCTGCCGCCACGCCGTAGCGGCTCTCAATCGCGTTCAAAGTGCTGCGGTGGCGGGCAAAGGCGGCGCGCCCCTTGGAAACACGCTCGTCCGAGGCCGCGATGGCAAGGTAATCTTCCAGACTGCGGCTGAATTCCGTCTGGTTGCGGTCCCGCTTGACCACGCCGGGCAAATAGCCCGTGCCGCGGAACCCGCGGGCCAAGGTGCTGGCCGAAATACCCTGCGCCGAGGCGCGGCTTTTGAACGCCGCGACCCATGCGTCATAGCCTGCGTTGGGCACCGGGCGCAGATCGTCCGGCACCCCCGCCGCCGCCGCGGGGCCAAGCGTGCCGCCGCCGGTCGAACAGGCCGAGGTCAGCCCTAATGCGGCAAGGCCGAATGCAAATGTTCTGCGTGAATGTCTCATAAAACCTGCCTGTCGCTGCGCTGTTGCCTTTTGCGCAGCATATCGCAGGCAGGTCGCCCGACAAGGCGGGATCGCCCCAATGGCAAGGCTTTGCCTAAGCGATCCTCGGCTTTCGGCTACTGACCGGGCTGGTACAGGGGCACCGTCGACATCGATGTCTTGGCCGAGCCGTCTTGCACCCGCTGGCTGTGGCTGATGTAGATCAGCGTGTTGTTCGCTTCGTCGAAAATACGCTTCACCTTCAAGGTCTTGAAGATGATCGAACGCCGCTCGCTAAAGACGTTTTCACCCTCGTCGCCACGGTCGATATCGCCGATCTCAATCGGGCCGGTTTGACGGCAAGAGATGGAGGAGTTCGACGGGTCTTCGAACCAATTGCCCTTTTGCAGGCGGTCGATCAGCCCGCGCTCGAAATAGGCCAGATGGCAGGTCACGCCCTTCACCTTGGGGTCGGCCACGGCTTCGACGATGATGTCATTGCCCAGCCAATCCACATCCACTTTGCCCACCTCTTCGGCGGTGGCGGTGGTGGCGAGGATGGTGGCGGAAAGGGCGGCGGCGCGGGCAATTGTCTTATTCATGGCAGGCAAACGCACGACGGGCAGGGCGGTTCCCGAAATTCCGCTGTGCGCGGTCATTGGGCGCGTTTTGCCAGCGCGCAGACCGCTTCATGCTGGCTGAGGAAGACTTTGCCGGTCAGATCGTCGAGGAAGTGACTGCGTTTCAGCCGGTCCATCACCGGGCCTTTCACCTCGCTCAGGTGCAAGCGGATGTCGGCGTCCTTCAGCCGGGTGTTGATCGCCTCGAGCGACTCCAGCGCCGAGAGGTCAATCTCATTCACCGCTGGGAACATCAGCACCACATCCGTCAGGTCCGGCTTGTCGGCGGCATATTGGGCCAATTGATCCTCCAAGAACCGCGCGTTGGGGAAATAGAGGCTCTCGTCCACCCGCAGGCTCAGCACATGGGGCTGGGTCTCGACCTCGTGGCGCAGCACGTTGCGGAAATGCTCGGTCCCCGGCACCCGGCCCACCACGGCCATATGCGGGCGCGAGGTCTTGTAAAGATGCACGAGGATCGAAGTCACGACGCCCGCGCTCACCCCGGCCTCGACTCCAAAGATCAGCGTCAGCAGGATCGTCACGCTGACGGCGGCGAAATCGGCGTGGCTGAAGGCCCATGCGCGTTTCAGGATGGAGAAGTCGACGAGGCTCAGCACCGCGACGATGATCGTGGCGGCCAGCGTGGCCTTGGGAAGGAAGTAGATCAGCGGCGTGAGGAAAAGCGCGGCAAGGGCCAGCCCAACGGCGGTAAAGGCACCGGCGGCCGGGGTCTCGGCCCCTGCATCGAAGTTCACCACCGAGCGCGAAAAGCCCCCGGTGACCGGGAAACCCCCGGTGAAGGCGGCGCCGAGGTTGGCGCTCCCCAGCCCGATCAACTCCTGATCCGGGTCGATCCGCTGGCGCTTCTTCGCGGCCAAGGTCTGCGCCACGCTGATGCTCTCGACAAAGCCGATGACCGAGATCAGCAGCGCCGGGACGAAAAGCTGTGACAAGAGCTCGGGGGAAAAGGAGGGCAGGGTGAGTGGCGGCAGGCTCTGCGGCACTTCCCCCACGATCGCAACACCCCGCGCACCCAGATCGAAGCCCCAGACCGCCAGCGTCGTGGCCAAGATCGCCAGCACCGGCCCGGTTTTGGCCCCGATATCCGCCATCCGCGGCCCCAGCCCCATGCGCCGCAGCAGCGGTTTCAACCCGCCGCGCACCCAGAACAGGAAGGCCGTGGCGGCCAAGCCCAAGCCGAGGGTGATGCCATTGACCTCCCCCAGATGCGCCCAAAGGCTCGACAGGATCTGCGGCAGGGTATGGCCCTCGGCCTCGATCCCCAGAATGTGCCGCAGCTGGCTTGCGGCAATCAGGATGCCGGAGGCGGTGATGAAGCCAGCGATCACCGGATGCGAGAGGAAATTCGCCAGAAACCCCAGCCGAAACAGCCCAAGCGCCAGCAGCATCGCACCCGACAGAAAAGCCAGCGTCAGCGCCGCCGTGACATAGCCCGCCGTGCCGCTCTGCGCGATCTCGCCCACCGCCGCCGCCGTCATCAGTGAGACCACGGCCACCGGCCCCACCGCCAGCGCGCGGCTGGTGCCAAAGATGGCGTAGAGCACGATGGGCGCGATGGAGGCATAGATCCCGGCCTCGGGCGGCATGCCCGCCAGTAGAGCATAGGCCAGCGATTGCGGGATCAGCATGATCGTGACGATCACCGCCGCGATCATATCCCCGGTGAACTGGCCGCGGTCATAGCGCCGTCCCCAGTCGAGGATCGGCAGGTAGTGCGAAAGCGAAGGGAAAGGCATGGGCGGCGATCCGTCAGATAGGGGCGGCCCCGAGGGGCCACCCGGTTGGCTCAGTCGAAACGGTTCACGGGCAGTTTCAGGTAGTGATGGCCGTCACCCTCCGTCGGAGGCAGCCGCCCGCCGCGCAGGTTGATCTGCAAGGCAGCAAGGATGCGGTTGGGCAGCGACAGGGTCGCGTCCCGCTTCTGACGGCGCTCGATGTAGTCCTCGCGCTTGGTGCCATCCTTGACGTGGATGTTATGGGCGCGGTGCTCGTCCACAGTGGCCTCCCACTGCGGTTCATTGCGCTCATCGGTGCCGTAGTCATGGCCGATGTAAAGCCGTGTGTCGCCGGGCAGGGCGAGGATGTCTTGGATCGACTCCCACAGCTCTTCCGTCGTGCCGCCGGGGAAATCGGAGCGCGAGGTGCCCGCATCGGGCTGCATCAACGTGTCATGCACAAAGGCCGCATCGCCGCAGACATAGGTGATCGACCCCAGCGTGTGACCCGGCGAGAGCATCACCTTCGCGTCCAACTCCCCGATCTTGAAGGTCTCGCCCTCCTGAAACAGGTGATCAAAATCGCGATCCGGGTCAAAGGCATCGGGCATGTTGTAAAGATCGGCCCAAATCTTGGCGATTTCAGGCACCAGCGCGCCAATTGCGTTGGGCGCGCCCGTACGCTCTTTCAACTGGGCCGAGGCCATGACGTGATCCGCATGGGGGTGGGTATCCAGCACCCATTCCACGGTGAGGCCATTTTCCTTAACCAGATCAAGCACCTGATCCATGCTTTCGGTCGTGAATTTGTAGTTCTTCGGGTTGAAGTTCCACACCACGTCGATCAGCGCGGCCTTCTTCGTTGCCGGATCGGCGCAGATGTACTGGATCGAGCCGGTGTCGGGTTCATAGATGCCCCAGACATCGGGGCTGCCCGCCCCTGTTGAGGGGGAGTGGTGCACGACGGGTGAATTGAGAGGGTCGCTCATCAGGCTGGTCCTTTCTTGGTTTTAGAGGTCAAATCAGGGCTGTGCCGGGCGATCCACATGCCGCCCAGCATAAAGGGGACAAAGATCAAAGTGCCGTTGGCCGCGATGGGCAGGGCGGTCAATGCCGGGCCGGGGCAAAAGCCGCCCAAGCCCCAGCCGATGCCGAAAATCGCGGCGCCGGTCAGCAGTTTCGGCTCAAGATCGTTGCGGGTGGGAAGGCGGAATTTATGGTCGAAATAGGGGGTCTGACGGCAGCGGAACAGCCATGCGAACCCCGGTGCCGTAACCGCGATGGCGCCGCCCATGACAAAGGCAAGGCTGGGATCCCATGTGCCGAAAACGTCGAGGAAGTTCAGCACTTTGGCCGGGTCGGCCATGCCGGAAACGATCAGGCCTATGCCGAACAAAAGGCCGGAGAGGAGGGCGAAGAACTGTTTCATGTCACCCTCCGATCACATGGCGCATGACAAAGACGGTCACGAATGCCGTCGCCATGAAGGTCACCGTCGCCACGATCGACCGCGCCGAGCCTCGGCTGATCCCGCAGACGCCGTGGCCCGAGGTGCAGCCGTTGCCATAGGTCGCGCCAAAGCCGACGAGCAGCCCGGCCACGGCCATCAGGACGGGGTTCGAAGGCACCCATTGCTGCGGCCAGCCACCCGAGGTGATCAACCAAAGCGGCGCCGCGAGCAAAAGCCCCAATACGAAGAAAAACGACACGCCCCGCGCTTCGCCGTCGCTGTCACGCGCGAAAAGCCGAGAGGTCAGCCCGCTGATCCCCGCGATGCGGCCGTTCGTGGCCATCAACAGCACCGCCGAGGCCCCGATCAGCGCGCCGCCGCCCAGCGACAGCCATGGTGTGAATTCGGTTTCCATCTCTCAACTCCTTACGGCCCGCCAAGCGGCTGGCTTGTGTCAGACTGGAAACCAGTATATATTACGACCTCATAATATTCAATGATGCTAATATGAAAAACACGGACGACTTTCTGGAGGGCGATATCGCCGGGGCTGCGGCGCTCATGACGATGCTTGCGTCAGAGGCGCGGTTGCAGATCCTGTGCCGTCTGATCGGTGGGGAACGCTCGGTCGGGGATTTGGCGCAGGCCTGCGGTCTGTCGCAATCCACCATGTCGCAGCAGTTGAAAAAGTTGAAGGACGCCGGTCTGGTCGACAGCCGCCGGGCTGGGCAGACGATCTTTTACCGCGTCAAGGGGCAGGAAGCCGTGGCCGTTCTGGAAACGCTGCATGGCCTCTACTGCGCGCAAAAGTAAAACGCCCGGCAAAACCGGGCGCTTCTCTCATGCTTTGCTATCCGCGTAGGATTTGACCAACTGACCGATCTTCTCTTCGGTCAGGTCGATGCCGCGGGCCTTGCCCTCCTGCAGGGCCGTGTCACCGTCCCAACCCTTATCCCCCGCGAGCGCCATCAGGGTCATCGCCCCTGCACGTTTGCCCGAAGCGCAGTGCAGAAACACTGGCTGGGGCAGGTCGTCCAGTGACTTGCGGAATTCATCCACCGTCTCGGGGCCGAGGCAGTACGGCGTCACCGGATGGTGCAGGTAGTTCAACCCCAGCTTCTCGGCCACCAGCCGCTCTGCATCGGGGGAGAGGCCGCCTTTCTCATCCGAGGCACGGAAGTTCACCACCGTTTTCATCCCAGCAGAAGCCGCCTGCTCCAGCGCTTTCGCGTCCGGCATGAACAGAGCCACGTTGTGGGTAGGGTCGATGGTCGCGATCTTTTGGCTGTCGTCGGTCATTCTGGCCTCCTTCTCTGCGCGGATGCAGTCGCCCGCGCGTGGTGGTTTCAGCGGCCCAACCCCAACCCGGCGCAACTGTTCCCCGCTTAGCAGAACGGGCCGCGCTGCGCAGATATAATCCGAGTATTAAAGTCAGGATTGTCACCGCCGCCCGGTTTTGCTAGGCAGCAGGCAGAAATTCCGCTTGGCGCAAGAGGTGCTGCGACGATTCTGCCCCGCTGTGGCAGGCGCCCCAGACCTGCGCCGTGATCAAAGACAAACCCATCGGGAGCCACCCCCATGCCGCATTTTCGTTCCGCGTTCCTCGCGGCCCTGTCCCTGACCATCGCCCAAGGCGCCGCCGCTGAGACGCCCGCCGCGACCCCGGCCAGCGCCGCGCCCGCGCTCAAGGTCGAACTGAACGCCGCCGACACCACGGAAGCCAATTGCAAGCTGACCTTCCTCATCACCAACGAGCTTTCCGCCCCACTCGACAAGGCGGTCTATGAAACCGTGCTGTTCGACCGTGAAGGCACCGTGAACCGGCTAACGCTCTTCGATTTCGGCGAACTGCCCGTTGGCCGCCCGCGCGTGCGTCAGTTCGTGGTGCCGCAGACCACCTGCGAAAACCTTGGCCGCATCCTCTTTAACGGCGCGCAAAGCTGTGACGGCGCGGGGATCGAGGCGGGCACCTGCGAAAGCGCGCTGGCCCCGGCGACCCGGACCGAGATCGAGGTGCTGGGCTGATGGATCAACTTGACGCGCTGCTGACCCCATTGCGGGGCATTGCCGAAACCGGTGGCCCGGTGGTGGTGATCCTGATGGCCGTGGCCGTGCTGACCCTTGCGGTCGCGCTTTATAAAACATGGCAGTTCCGCGCCGCCGCCGTGGGCCGCCACCGGGCGCTGTCCGAAGCGGTCAACGCATGGGAGCGTGGCAATGCCGCCGCCGCCCGCGCGGCGCTGGGCCGGTCGAAAAGCTACCTCGCCCCGGTGATCGAATTGGCCATGTCCGCGCCTGAGGCGGGTGCCTCTCGCTTGCAGGCCGAGGCCGAGATGCGTTTTGCCAAGCTAGAGCGTGGCTTCCGCCTGCTTGATTCCGTGGCGCAGCTTGCCCCGCTCTTGGGTCTCTTCGGCACGGTTCTGGGCATGATCGAAGCTTTCCGCGCCTTGCAGGATGCCGGCTCTCAGGTGGACCCGTCGATCCTCGCCGGTGGCATCTGGGTGGCGCTTCTGACCACCGCCGTCGGGCTTGTCGTGGCCATGCCGACCGCGCTGGTGCTCAGCTGGCTTGAGCAACGCATGGAGAACGAGCGCGTCATCGCCGACAAGGCGATCCTCACCGTGCTGCATCCCGGCCAGAACGCGGCCCCCGCCGCTGCGCCCGCCGCCACCCCCTTTGCCGCCGCCGCGCCCCGGCCAGCCCATGGCTAGGCCACGCCGGCGGCGCAACCGCCTCTCCATGACCTCCCTGATCGACGTGATCTTTCTGCTGTTGTTGTTCTTCATGCTGACCTCGACCTTCTCAAAATTTGCCGAGATCGAATTGGCCGCAGCGACATCCGGGGCAGGGGCCGAGACGGGGGCGAAACCCTATTTCCTGCAACTGACCACCGAGGGGTTGCGCCTCAACGGCGATGCGCTGGCGCTTGAGGCGCTGACCACCAGCCCCTTGGCCGAGGCCGAGGAGGGCGCGCCGCTTCTGGTCTCGCTCGGGGCCGAGGTCGAGGCGCAGGCGCTGGCCGATCTGCTCATCGCGCTGCGCGCCCTGCCGGGGCTTAGCGTCTCGGTTCTGGAGGGCTGACCATGCGACCCATCGCCAAGGCCAAACCGCAACGCGAACCGACCATCGCGCTGATCAACATCGTCTTTCTGATGCTGGTCTTTTTCATGGTCGCAGGCACCCTGTCGCAGCCGCTCGATTCCGATCTCAACCTCGTCGAAACCCGCGAGCTTGAGGGGCGCGCCCCGCCGAATGCGCTGGTGGTCCATGCCGATGGCCGCATGACCTACGCAGGCCAAGACCGCGCCAGCGTGGCCGATTTCATCGACGCGCTGCCCGAAGAAGAGCGCGACACCGTGCGGCTGCTGCCCGACCGCGCGCTGCCCGCCCGCCGCCTTGTCGAACTGACCCGCGAACTGCGCGGGGCAGGGGCCGCGCGCGTCATGCTTGTCACCGAAAGGGCGCTGCAATGATCCCCCGTTCCGGTCTCGTCAAAACACTTTCCATCGGCGTCGCTGCCAGCCTCGTCGTGGGCGTGTCGCAACTCGCCCAGATCGACGACAGCGCCAAGATCGCAGGCGGCGGCGCGCCCGCCGCGGCCCAGCTTGGCACGCGGTTCGAGGATATGGCGGTCGGCACATTGGATGCCGAGCCGGTGGAAGAGATCACCCCAACCCCCGAACCCGAACCGGTGGAGACCGCAGAGGCCCTGCCGCCGACCCCCGCGCCGGAGCCCGCGCTAACATCGACGCCTAGGCCCGTCGCAGAGCCGGTGCAGGCCGTCGAAGCCGAACCCATGCCCGTGGCTCCGCCCGCCGCATCGCCGGCAGAGACGCCGGTCTTGCCCGCGCTGACGCCGGTCGAAACCCCGCCCGAGACGACTGAGGCCACGCCAACGATCACCGCTGCCGCCCCGGTGCCGCCGGTCGAGACCCTCACCGCCGAGGCCGAGGATGACGCGCCGCGCCTGTCGCAGCGCCCGCAACGCCGCGACCCCGAGCGCGCCGCAGAGGCCGCCAAGAAGGCCAAGCCCAAGCCACAGCCGAAGCCCAAGCCCAAACAGACCACGCGCGGCAATGCAAAGCGCAACAACACCAAGGGCGCGCAGACCGCCAGCCGCGCCGGCAATTCCGCGCAATCGGGCAGCCGGCAACGTGCCGCCGCACCTGCGGGGAATGCGGCGGCCAGCAACTATCCCGGCAAGGTGATGAGCCGCATCGCCCGCGTCGGCAAGCCGCGCGTCCGCTCCCGCGGGACGGCTGTGATCGCCTTTTCCATCGGTGGGGGCGGGCAGTTGGCAGGGGTCCGCGTGGCCCGCAGCTCCGGCTCGGCGGCGCTGGACCAAGCGGCGCTTGGCATCATCCGCAAGGCCGCCCCTTTCCCGCGCCCGCCCGCCGGGGCGCGGCGCAACTTCTCGATCCAGATCAAAGGCCGGTAACGGGCAGGCGGAGGGCTCAGCCCTCCGCGATCACCCCGTCGACCGCCGTGCCCAGCATCTCGACCGTCATCTCGATTTCCTCGGGCGGGGAGGTAAAGGCCGGGGCCAGCAGAACGTGATCCCCCGCCGTGCCATCGGCGCAGCCCTGCGAAGGGTAGCAGATCATCCCCGCCTCCATCGCCGCGCGCTGGATCTTGCCCGCAAGGTTGCGGCTGACGTCGAAGGGCGTCTTGCTGTCGCGGTTGGCCACCAGTTCGATGGACCAAAACAGCCCGCGCCCGCGGATGTCACCGACATGGGGATGCTCCCCGAAGCGGTCGCGCAGCGCGGTTTCCAATTGCTGCCCCCGGGTGCGCACCGCGCTCAGCAAATCGCGGCTCTCGACCTCTTGCAGCACCGCCAGCGCCCCCGCCGTGGCCACCGCATGGGACATATAGGTGTGCCCGTTCCACAGGTTGCCGCTGCCCGCCATGATCGCCTCGATCACGCTTTGCCGCGCCATCACCGCCGCGATCGGCTGGTAGCCCGCGCCGAGGCCCTTGGCCATGGTGGTGATATCGGCGCAAATGCCTTCCTGCTCCAGCGCAAAAAGGCTACCGGTGCGCCCCATGCCGCACATCACCTCATCGGCGATGAGTAGCACGCCGTGGCGGTCGCAAATTTCACGCACATGTTTGAAATAGCCCTCGGGCGCGGGCTGGGAGCCGAGCGAGGCGCCGACCACCGGCTCGGCCACGAAGGCGGCAACCGTCTCTGGCCCCAACTCGACGATCCGCGCGTCCAACTGATCCGCCAGTCGCCGCGCGAAATCCGTCTCGCTCTCGCCCTCGCGTTGGAGGCGGTAGGCATAAGCGGCGTCGATATGCTCCACCTCCATCAACATCGGGGCGAAGGGCGCCCGCCGTCCGGCATGGCCGCCCACCGCCAGCGCGCCGAGCGTGTTGCCGTGATAGCTGGGCTTGCGCGCGATGATCTTGGCGCGGCCCGTGTCGCCGCGCTCCAAATGATACTGCCGCGCGAGCTTCAGCGCCGCCTCCATCGCCTCGGACCCGCTGCCCAGATACATGACCCGGCCTTCGCCCGTACCCTCGGGCGCGCGGGCGATGAGATGGTCGGCCAGCGCCTCTGCCGGGGCGTTGGTGAAAAGGCCAGTATGGGCAAAGGCAAGCTTGTCCATCTGCGCGGTGACGGCGGCGCGCACGGCGGCATTGTCATGCCCAAGGCTTGATACAGCCGCACCGCCACAGGCGTCCAGATAGCGCTTCCCTTTGTCATCAATAAGGAAATTTCCTTCTCCGCGTACGATCACAGGTTGCGTGGCGCGCAGGTTACGGTGCAATACATGGCTCATCGTAGAATCCGATCCTTGGGGTCGACCCTATTTACCGCTTCGCCTGCTGACTGCCACATTAATCAGCACAAGGCGCCTATTCGGAAAAGCTTGGGCTGACCTAGGGTCAGGAGAAGCTTGACAGGTAAAATATTTTATCAAACGGTAAAATACCTAACCAACGGGGGATAAAAATGACACAACGCAATTTCACACGCCGCTTCCTATTGGGTACGGCGGCCATGCTGGCGGGTGCCAGCCTTTTGCCGCAGGGCGCGCTGGCCGCCGAGCCGATCAAGGTTGCGGGCGTCTACACCGTGCCGGTGGAACAGCAATGGGTCAGCCGTATCCACAAGGCTGCCGAGGCGGCACAGGAACGTGGCGACATCGAGTATACCTTCACCGAGAATGTCTCAAACACCGATTACGCCCGCGTGCTGCGCGAATATGCCGAGGCCGGCAACCAGTTGATTGTGGGCGAGGTCTTCGGCGCCGAGGCCGAGGCGCGCGAAGTCGCCGCCGATTACCCCGAGGTCGCCTTCCTCATGGGCTCCAGCTTCAAGCAGGACGATGCGCTGCCGAATTTCGCGGTCTTCGACAACTACATCCAAGACGCGGCGTACCTCTCGGGCATCATCGCGGGTGCGATGACCGAGAGCGGCAACATCGGTATGGTCGGCGGCTTCCCGATCCCGGAGGTGAACCGCCTGATGCATGCCTTCATGGCCGGTGCGCAGGAAATGAACCCCGACATCAAGTTCCAGGTGAGCTTCATCGGCTCCTGGTTCGATCCGCCCAAGGCCAAGGAAACCGCGTTCGCTATGGTCGAGCAGGGGGCCGACGTGCTCTATGCCGAGCGGTTCGGCGTCTCTGACGCGGCGCAGGAGAAGGGCGTGCTGGCCATCGGCAACGTGATCGACACCCAAGCGGAATACCCCGAGACCGTCGTCGCCTCCGCCCTGTGGCATTTCGAGCCGACGCTGGACGCCGCCATCGCCGCCGTCAAAGCGGGCGAGTTCAAGGCCGACGACTACGGCCGCTATTCCTTCATGGCCGAGGGTGGTTCCTCGCTCGCGCCTCTGGGCACCTTTGAGGGCAAGGTCCCGCAAGAGGCGATGGACCTCATCGAGGAGCGCGAGAAGGCGATCCGCGACGGGTCCTTCACGGTCGAGATCAACGACGAAGAGCCGAAGTCCAACTAAATGACCGATCAAAACCCCGAGGCGCAGGTGGTCCTGCGCCTCGATGGCATTACCAAGCGATTTGGCAAGCTCACCGCCAATGACGCGATCAGCTTTGATCTGCGGCAGGGCGAAGTCATTGCCCTGCTGGGCGAAAACGGCGCGGGCAAGACCACGCTGATGAATATCCTCTTCGGCCATTACACGCCCGACGAAGGCCATGTCGAAGTGTTCGGCGAGCGTCTGCCCGCCGGCAATCCGCGCGCGGCATTGGCCGCCGGTGTCGGCATGGTGCACCAGCATTTCACGCTGGCCGACAACATGAGCGTTCTGGAAAACATTGTCCTTGGCACCCGATCGATCTGGCGGCCCGGCTTTGGCAGGACGCAGGCGCGGCAGCGAATCGTGGCGCTGATGGAGGACTACGGGCTGCGGGTGGACCCCGACGCGCAAGTCGGCAGCCTCAGTGTCGGCGAACGCCAGCGGGTCGAGATCCTGAAGGCCCTCTACCGCGAGGCGCGTATCCTGATCCTCGACGAGCCGACCGCCGTTCTGACCCCACAAGAGACCGAAGACCTCTTCGCCACCATGCGCAAGGCCGTCGCACTTGGCCTGTCGGTCATCTTCATTTCTCACAAACTACACGAGGTCATGGCGATTTCGTCGCGCGTCGTCGTGCTGCGCCACGGCAAGCTGGTGGCAGAAGCCAAAACAGCCGAGACCGACCGCGCCGCGATGGCGCAGATGATGGTCGGCTCCGAGGTCGCAGCCCCGGTCGTGCGCCGCGCCGATCCGGGCGAGGCTTTGGTCACGCTGAGGGGCGTTTCCACCCCCGACATCGGCTCTGCACCGGGGCTGAAGAACGTCGACCTTGAGTTGCGCGCGGGCCAGATTACCGGCCTCGCCGGGGTGTCCGGCAATGGACAGACGGCGCTTGCCGACCTGATTGGCGGGCTCATTCGTCCTGCCTCGGGCACGTTCCACGTCAAGGGAGACGTCCCGCGCGGCTGGTCGCCCCATGCCGCCATCGGCGCGGGCATCGCCCGCATCCCCGAAGACCGCCATAAGACCGGTACCATCGCCGATTTCGACCTCACCGAAAACGCGGTGCTCGAGCTTTACTCTCGCCCCGGTTTCTCCCGTCACGGCTGGATGAACTGGCGCGCCGCGCGCGATTTCGCGGCCAAGATCATCAAGGGATACGACGTGCGCTGCCCCGGTCCCGAAACGCGCATTCGGCTGCTCTCAGGCGGCAACATGCAAAAGCTGATCTTGGGCCGGGTGCTAGAAACCGCGCCTTCGGTGGTGCTGGCCAACCAGCCGGTGCGCGGCCTGGACATCGGGGCGCTCACCTACGTGCACGAACAACTGCTTGCCGCCCGCGACCGCGGTGCCGCGGTACTGCTGATCTCGGAAGACCTCGACGAGGTCACGGCGCTGTCGGACGTGATCCACGTGATCTCCGAAGGCCGCCTTTCGCCCCCCTTCGCCCGCGGCGCGCTCACCCCCGCCGAACTGGGCGTTTGGATGGCGGGCGATGGATTCGAGGAGACCTCCCATGCGGCTTGAACCCGTCGCCAACCCCACATGGACCCGCTCGCTGGGCCTGCCTGCGCTGGCGCTTTTCGCGACCGTGGTCGTGGCTTCGCTGCTCGCGATGGTCGCAGGCGCGCAGCCGTTTTCGGTGCTGGGCCTGATCGTCAAGGGCGCCTTCGGCTCGAAGTTCGCCCTGCTGGAGACGCTCAACCGCGCCACGCCGCTCATCTTCACCGGGCTTGCCGTCGCCGTCGCCTTCCGCGCGAAACTGTGGAACATCGGCGCCGAGGCGCAGCTTTACATGGGCGCGGTGGTCACCGTGGTGCTGGGCACCGGCGCGCTGGCATGGCCCAGCTTTGCGCTGCTGCCGACGATTGCCCTCGCCGCCATGCTCGCCGGGGCCGTGGTGCTGCTGGTGCCGACCTTCCTCAAGACCCGATTCGGCGTCGATGAGGTCGTCACCACGCTGCTTTTGAATTTCGTCGTGCTGCTTTGGGTTTCCATGCTGCTCGAAGGCCCGCTGAAAGACCCGATGGGCCTCGGCTGGCCCAAGTCCGCCCGGCTGATCGGGGAGGCGCGTCTGCCGCGCATCGCCGAGGGGCTGCGGCTGCATTGGGGCTTCGCCCTTGCGCTGATCTCGGCCCTCGTCGTCTGGGTGATCCAGCGCCGCAGCACGCTGGGCTACGAGATGCGCGCGGTGGGTCTGAACCCCGCGGCGGCGCGTTTCGCGGGCATCCCGGTGAACGCCGTGCTGATCAAGACGGCGCTTCTGTCGGGTGGCCTCGCCGCGCTGGCGGGCTTTTCCGAGGTGGCGGGGCTCAAGGGCAGCCTCACCTTGGATATCTCGCCGGGCTTTGGCTACACCGGGATCATCGTCGCCATGCTGGCGCTGCTGAATCCGCTTGGCGTGGTGGTCGCGGCACTCTTCGTCGCGGGTATCTTCGTCGGGGCCGACAGCATGAGCCGCGCCGCGGGCGTGCCCACCTACCTTGCCGACATCATGCTGGCGCTGGCGCTGCTGGCGATGGTGCTGGCGATCATGCTCACGAAATTCCGGGTGAGGCGCGACTGATGGATATCTTCGACATTCTCCTTCAGGCGAGCTTCTGGACCGCCGCGATCCGCATCGCCTCGCCGCTGATCTTTGCTGCCCTGGGCGAGCTGATCTGCGAGCGGGCAGGGGTGCTGAACCTCGGCATCGAGGGCATCATGGTCGTCGGCGCCTTCGCCGGTTGGCTCACCGTCTACCTCGGCGGCGGGCTGTGGTTCGGTGTGGCGGTGGCGATGCTTTCGGGCATGGCCTTCGGGTTGGTGCATGGCGTGCTGACGGTGCCTTTCGGCCTCAGCCAGCATGTCGTCGGCCTCGGCATCACGCTTTTGGCGACCTCGCTCACCTACTATTGCTACCGTCTGGCGCTGCCCGAGGTCACCTCGCCGCCGAAGATTGAAGCCTTCCAACCGCTTGAAATCCCGCTTCTGTCCGACATCCCGGTGATCGGCCCCGCGCTCTTCAATCAGACCCCGCTGACCTATCTGGCCTTTGTGCTGGTGCTGGTGGTCACGCTGGTGCTCTACCGCACGCCCATGGGCCTCGCCCTGCGCGCGGCGGGCGAAAACCCGGCAGCGGTCGAGGCGCAGGGGCTCAGCGTCTCGGCCATCCGCATCGGCGCGGTGATGGTCGGCAGCGGGCTGATGGCTGTAGGCGGGGCGTTTCTGACGATGAGCGCCTTCAACTCCTTCTTTTTTGAGATGGTCAACGGGCGCGGCTGGATTTGCATCGCGCTGGTGGTTTTTGGCTCGTGGAAACCGGGGAAGACGCTTCTGGGCGCGGTGCTCTTCGCCGCCTTCGACGCACTGCAGATCCGGGTGCAGCAGACGCCGCTTGGGGCAGACATTCCCTATCAGATTTTCCTCATGGCGCCTTATATCCTGTCGATCCTCGCGCTTGTCGTCATGTCGCGCCGCGCGCAGGTGCCAGCGGCGCTGATGGTGCCGTTCAACAAGGGTGAGCGCTGAACGCAGCGCTCCCTCTCAACCCTTCCGTCCGGCCGCAGGCCGGGCAGCCCCCGGCCGCCCCCCGGGCGGGGGCTTTCACCCCCCACCCGCGGCCGGGGACTGCCCTTCGTGGTATTCAGCCCCGCAGTCACAAGGACCAAACCATGTTCGACCTCATCATCAAAGGCGGCACGCTCCCAGACGGCCGCAGCACCGACATCGGCATCAAGGGCGACCGCATCACCGCCATCGAAGACCTCTCCACGGCAGAGGCCCGCGAGACCATTGACGCCAGCGGCGACCTCGTCAGCCCGCCCTTCGTCGACCCGCATTTCCACATGGACGCCACGCTCAGCTACGGCACCCCGCGGATCAACGCATCCGGCACGCTTCTGGAGGGCATCGGCCTCTGGGGCGAGCTCAAAGAGGTCATGACCCAAGACGAGGTCAAAGCCCGAGCACTGGAATACTGCGATTGGGCCGCCTCGCTGGGCCTTCTGGCGATCCGCAGCCATGTCGACACCTGCGACGACCGCCTTTTGGGCGTCGAAGCCCTGCTCGACGTGCGCGAGACGGTGAAGGACTACATCGACCTGCAACTCGTCGCCTTCCCGCAAGACGGGCTCTACCGCGACCCCACGGCGCATGAGAACACCATTCGCGCCCTCGATATGGGTGTCGACGTGGTGGGCGGCATCCCGCATTTCGAACGCACCATGGCCGACGGCGCGCGCTCCGTCACCGCCCTATGCGAGCTCGCCGCAGAACGCGGCCTCATGGTCGACCTGCATTGCGACGAGACCGACGACCCCCATTCGCGCCATATCGAGACGCTGGCCTATGAGACCCAACGCCTCGGCCTGCAGGGCAGGGTGGCCGGCTCGCATCTCACTTCGATGCATTCGATGGACAATTACTACGTCTCGAAACTGCTGCCGCTGATGGCCGAAGCCCAAGTCGCCGCGATCCCCAACCCGCTGATCAACATCACCTTGCAGGGCCGTCACGATACCTACCCGAAACGCCGCGGCCTGACCCGGGTGAAAGAGATGCAGGCCATGGGCATCGACGTCGGCTGGGGGCAGGACTGCGTCATGGACCCGTGGTATTCCATGGGCACGGGCGACATGCTCGACGTGGCCTTTATGGGGCTGCATGTGGCGCAGATGACCTCGCCAGAGGAAATGCGCCGCTGTTTTGACATGGTGACGAATGTGAACGCGCGGATCCTCGGGTTGCAGGACTACGGGCTGCGCGTCGGCGCGACCGCCTCGCTGGTGGTACTGGACGCGGGCAACCCGATCGAGGCGTTGCGCCTGCGGCCCGACCGGCTCTGCGTCGTGGCTAAGGGCCGCGTGATCTCACAACAGGCGCGCAATGACGCACGGCTCAGCCTGCCGGGGCGGCCCGACAGCGTGCGCCGCCGCCATAGCGCGCATTCGTAAACCCGGGCTGAAAGCAGGCCCAAAATCGGCGCCTTGAAACCGGGTGCCGATTTCCTACCTCTGGCCAATTGAACTCCATCACACCCAATGCTATGTTAGCGCTAACCGCGCCAATCCGCCCGAAACCGGGCCACCGGAGGACTCACCATGACCACTAAAATCGCCATCAACGGCTTTGGCCGCATCGGACGCTGCGTGCTGCGCGCGCTGATCGAGAACGGCTTTGACGGGATCGAAGTCGTTGCCATCAACGACCTGACCGATGCCGAGAACCTGCTGCACCTGCTGAAATACGACTCCGTCCATGGCCGCCTGCCGGTGGATGCGGAATTGAAGGACGGCACCCTGCATGTGGCGGGCCAGAGCATCCGCATGACGGCAGAGCGCGACCCGGCGAAGCTGCCTTGGGGCGACGTCGATGTGGCCTATGAATGCACCGGTTTCTTCACCGCCCGCGACGCGGCGGCGAAACATCTGGAGAATGGCAGCAAACGCGTGTTGATCTCGGCCCCCGGCAAGGGCGTGGACCGCACCGTGGTCTACGGCGTCAACCATGACGAGTTGACAGGCGAAGACGTGATCGTCTCCAACGCGTCCTGCACCACCAACTGCCTCGCCCCCGTGGCCAAAGTGCTCGACGATACCTTCGGAATCGAGACCGGCTATATGACCACGATCCACGCCTATACCGGCGACCAGCCGACCCATGACAGCCCGCACCGCGACCCCTATCGTGGCCGTGCCGCCGCCCTGTCGATGGTGCCCACCTCGACCGGCGCCGCCGCCGCGATTTCCGAGGTGATCCCCCATCTGAAAGGCGTGCTCGAAGGCTCCGCCGTGCGGGTGCCGACGGCCAATGTCTCGCTCGTGGACCTGTGCATCATGCCCAAGAAACCCGCCACGGCAGAGGCGGTGAACGCCGCGATGCAAGAGGCCGCCAATGGCGCGTTGAAAGGCGTGTTGGCCTATGAGCCCGCGCCGCTGGTCTCGACCGATTTCAACCACGATCCGCATTCCTCCACCCTCGCGCCCGATCAGACGCGGGTGACCGATGGCGGCATGATCCGCGTGGTCAGCTGGTATGACAATGAATGGGGTTTCTCGAACCGCATGAACGACACTGCGCGCGCCATTGCCGCGCTGATTTAAGCTATTGCCGGCGCGGGGGGCAGCCCTCGCGCCCGCGCTCTACAGTGAGGCCGCCGCGCGGCTCGCTTGGTCATATTGCCCCGACATCGCCCGAAGCTGCGCCGCAATCTTGCGCAGTTCGTCGCCCGAGATATCGGTGCGCGGCAAGCCATCCAGAAAACACGCCTGACGGATCGCGCGATAGGCTTCGCACAGCTCGGCGCCCGCAGGCGAGGTGCGATAGAACACCTCCTTGCCGCGCTTCTCTGCGCTTAGCAATTCGGCCTTCACCAGCTTGCGAAGGGCGTAGTTCACCGTATGCGTGTCTTCGATGTTGAGCAGGAAGCAGATATCCGTCAGCCGCTTCTCCCGGCCCCGGTGGTTGGCGTTGTGCAGCACGAGGATTTCCAGCGGCGTCAGATCGCCATTGCCCGCCGCCGCCATGCAGCGCGACATCCAGCGCGTGAAGGCGTTGTAGGCGATGATCATGCCGTATTCGAGTTCGGAGGCCTCCCAGCCATCGCCCTCGGCCAAGTGACGTGAAGAGACGATGCGGCGTGACGGGGTGGGGGGTACTTCTTCCGACATGCGGTGCCTCCGGCTGTTTGACCCCTCTGACGTTACCAAGACGCTGACAATTTACAAGCGTTTCGCAGCGCTTCGCCGGTGCCGCAGGGGTGAAGATCAATTTGCAACAGGTTGCGCCGCCACATTCACGCCATCTTTCGCGAGCGCCCCGCCTTTGCTAGGCTAACGGTAATAATAAAGAGGCAGGCAGAGCAGTCATGAAAACGGGCTTTCGGGGCACGTTTGTCATCAGCTGGTCGCAAACAGAGATCGACGGTCTGGAGGCCGCGCCGGTGCAGTCGCTCAAACTGGGCTCGGCCTGGGCGTGGCGCGGGGATACCATCCGGGTGGATGGGCCGAATGATGTGCTGCGGCTGGATATGGCGGACGGGGCAGAGCGGCTGCGCAAACGCGCGGCCCGCAAGGTGCAGCGCCTGATCGGGGCCGCGCTTGAGGAGGGGGGCATACTGCCGCCCGCACCGCGGCGCGATCTGGGCACGGCCCCGCTGCCCGACGACAGCTTCATGGTCACCAATGGCGCGCGGACCTATACCGTCACCCTGATTGACGCAGGCCCGGGGCGGATGCCGCTGCTGATGTTCGTCGATGAAATGCCCCCGCGCAACAGCGAGCTTTGGGTGATGCACAGCACCCTGACCCCGGCGCGCGATGACCGGCCCGAGGGCGGCGGGGTGATCTGTTTCACCCCCGGCACCCCCATCCGGACCCCCAAGGGCAGCGCCCTGATCGAAGAGTTGCGCGAGGGCGATCTGATCCAGACGAAGGACAATGGCGCGCAGCCGCTGGAGTGGATCGGCAGCCGCCGGATGACCGGCGCGCGGCTACATGCCATGCCGCATCTGCGCCCCGTGCGCTTCCGCCCCGGAGCCTTGGGGATTGCCCAGCCCGACGCCCCGCTGCTGGTCTCCCCCGATCACCGGATCGTGCTGCAAGGCGCTCAGGCCCGTGATCTGTTCAACTGTGACGAAGTGCTGGTCGCCGCCAAGGACCTGATCAACGGCCACAGCGTGGCCAGCGATATGTCCCTGCGCGAGGTGACCTATGTCCATGTGTTGCTGGCCGAACATCAGGTGATGTGGGCCAATGGGGTCGAGACGGAAAGCTTTCATCCCGCCTCGGCCCCGCTCACCAGCCTTGGCGCGCAGGACCGGGCGCGGCTGCTGGAGGCCTATCCGCAGCTTGAGACGGACCCGCACAGCTATGGCGGTTTCGCGCGGCGCAATCTCAGCACTTCGGAGGCGGCGATCCTGCGGCATGTGGCGTGAAGGCCGGGTCCGGGCGCCCGGCCTTGCGTTGGGCGCTTAGCTTTCGGCGCCTTCTTCGATCAGGGCCGCGATGATCGCCCGTGCGCTGTCGGAATCCCATTTCGCATCGCCCTGCAACCGGGCAATCTCGCGCCCCTCGCGGTCTAGGATCACGCTGATCGGCAGGCCGAACACGCCCATCTGGCTGGCAAGCTTTTGCTTCGGGTCTTGGTGACGGGGCAGGCTGTCGACGCCCGCTTCCTCAAAGAAGCGTTTGATCCCTTCTTCTGAGTTACGCCCCGTGGCGATGGTCAGCACCTGAAAATCATCGCCGCCGAATTCCTTTTGCAGGGCATTCAACTGCGGCATTTCCTTGCGGCAGGGCGCGCACCATGTGGCCCAGAAGTTCACCAACACGATCTTGCCTTCGTAATCCGCCAGCGACATCGCCTCGCCATCGTCCACACGCTCAAAGGTCACGTCAGACGCCGCCTGCGGCGCGTCATGGATCACGAGTTTCTTCATGTCCCCTTCGCGCAGCCCCGCGATGTCAGCCGTTCCGGCAAGGGCGGGGTTTGCACCTGCGACAAGCAGCGTATAAACGAGGCCGAGAACAAGATTTTTCATACGTCCCTCCAAGGGTATTCAACATGACCGACACGACCTCGAACAAAATGTGGGGCGGGCGTTTCGCCGCCGGACCGGATGCGATCATGGAGGCGATCAACGCCTCGATCGGGTTCGACAAACGGATGGCCGCGCAAGACATCAAAGGGTCGCGTGCCCATGCCGCCATGCTGGCAGCCACAGGCATCCTGACTGATAACGACGCTGACGCGATACGGGAAGGGCTTCTCACAATCTTGTCAGAGATCGAAGAGGGCCGGTTCGAATTCTCCGCCGCGCTCGAAGACATCCACATGAACGTGGAGGCGCGGCTGAAAGACCTGATTGGTGAGCCCGCAGGCCGCCTGCACACGGGCCGCAGCCGTAATGACCAAGTCGCGACCGATTTCAAACTCTGGGTGCGTGACCAGTTGGACGCGGCCGATGAGGGGCTGCAAGCCCTGATCCGCGCGCTTTTGTCTCAGGCCGAAGCGGGGGCCGATTGGGTCATGCCGGGCTTTACGCATCTGCAAACCGCGCAGCCCGTGACATGGGGGCATCACATGATGGCCTATGTCGAGATGTTTGGCCGTGACCTGTCGCGCATCCGCGATGCGCGGGCGCGGATGAACGAATGCCCGCTGGGGGCCGCCGCATTGGCTGGCACCTCCTTCCCGATCGACCGCGAGATGACGGCAGAGGCGCTTGGTTTCGACCGCCCCGCCGCGAACTCCCTCGACGCGGTGAGCGACCGCGACTTCGCGCTGGAATTCATGTCAGCCGCCAGCATCTGCGCCATGCACCTGTCGCGCTTCGCCGAGGAACTGGTGATCTGGTCCTCCGCGCAGTTCCGTTTCGTGGCGCTGTCGGATCGCTTCTCGACCGGCTCTTCGATCATGCCGCAGAAAAAGAACCCCGATGCCGCCGAGCTCATTCGCGCCAAGGTGGGGCGCATTTTTGGGGCCAACACCGCCCTGATGATGGTGATGAAGGGGCTGCCGCTGGCCTATTCCAAGGACATGCAGGAGGACAAAGAGCAGGTCTTCGACGCTGCCGACAACCTGATGCTGGCGCTGGCCGCGATGACCGGGATGGTGGGTGACATGACCGCCGAGCGCGAGAACCTTGCCGCTGCCGCGGGCTCGGGTTTCTCCACCGCCACCGATCTTGCCGACTGGCTGGTGCGCGTGCCGAACCTGCCGTTCCGCGACGCGCATCACGTGACCGGCACGCTGGTGGCCATGGCCGAGGCGCAGGGCTGCGATCTGCCCGACCTGACGCTGGAGCAGATGCAATCGGTCCATGCCGAGATCACGTCGGACGTTTTTGATGTGCTTGGCGTCGAAAATTCGGTAAACTCGCGCATGTCCTATGGCGGCACCGCGCCTGCGCAGGTGCGTGCCCAGATCGCGCGTTGGAAGGAAATCCTGAAGTGAAACGCCTCCTTGCGGCCCTTTCCCTGTTGAGCCTTGCCGCCTGTGGCGCGGATGGCGAACCGGTGCGGCCCACGGCGAGCAGCAGCATCACCATGTCCTCGTCGGGCGTCTCGGTAGGCACAGCGGTGGGGCTGCGCCGGGGGCCGTTCTCCGTCTCGCTTGGGGCCGGGTCGTGAGGCCGCTGTTGCAGATCACGCTGGTGGCCGGGGGGCTTGCTTTGGCCGCTTGCACCCCGCCGCAGCCCAGCCCACGGCAGGCCGCGCCGACACCGCCGACCGAGCCGGGGATCAGCCTGTCGGGCTATGCCACCGTCGGCGTGGTCAAGAGTTTCTGATGTCGCCTTTGCGGATGCTCTACCTCGCCCTCGCGGTCTGGGGTGCGGTGCATCCGATGTATTACTTCGTCACATGGTTCAACGCCGAAGGCTGGAGCCTGAGCGCCATGGTGGACGCTTGGCACGCCAATGCCGCCGCCAGCGGGCTGGTCTGGGATCTGACCATCGCTGCCGTCACTTTGACCATCTGGATCATTGCCGAGGTCGCCGTGCGGCGCAATTTCCTCAGCCTGATTGCCATTCCCGCCACGTTCTGTATTGGGGTGAGTTGTGGCCTGCCGCTCTATCTGTTCCTGCGGACAGCGCCCATCAGATAAGCGGCGACGACATGGGGCCAAGCGCAGATGGATCATTTTCTCTATAAAGACGGTGTGTTGCACGCCGAAGACGTAAGCCTCGCCGAGATTGCCGCCGCCGTGGGCACGCCCGTCTATGTCTATTCCACCGCCACGCTGCTGCGCCATTTCCACCTTTTTGACGATGCGCTGTCGGGGATGGACCATCTGGTCTGCTACGCGATGAAGGCGAACTCCAACCAAGCCGTCTTGCGCACGTTGGCGCAGGCGGGCGCGGGGATGGATGTGGTCTCGGGCGGGGAATACCGCCGGGCGAAAGCGGCAGGCGTGCCGGGCGATAAGATTGTCTTCTCCGGCGTTGGTAAGACCCGGGAAGAGATTGAGCTGGCGCTGACGGGGGGCATCCGCCAGTTCAACGTCGAGAGCGAACCGGAGATGATCCTGCTGGATGTCGTGGCGCGGGAATTGGGCAAAGTGGCCCCGATCACCATCCGCGTAAACCCGGATGTGGACGCGAAAACCCACGCCAAGATCGCCACCGGCAAGAGCGAGAATAAGTTCGGCATCCCCATCGCCCGCGCCCGCGAAGTCTATGCGATGGCGGCCAAACTGCCGGGGCTCAAGATTGTCGGCATCGACGTGCATATCGGCAGCCAGTTGACCGATCTCGCCCCCTTTGAGCAGGCCTACGGCAAGGTCGCGGAACTGACCGAGGTGCTGCGGGCCGATGGCCATGACATCCGGCGGCTCGACCTTGGCGGCGGCTTGGGCATCCCTTACGAGCGGTCGAATTCCGCCCCGCCGCTGCCCACGGATTACGGTGCGATGGTGCAGCGCACGCTGGGGCATCTGGGCTGCGAGGTCGAGATCGAGCCCGGCCGCTTGATCGCGGGCAACGCAGGTGTGCTGGTGAGCGAGGTGGTCTATCTCAAATCCGGCGAGGGCCGCGATTTCCTGATCCTCGATGCCGCGATGAACGATCTGATCCGCCCCGCGATGTATGACGCATGGCATGACATCGTGCCGCTGAACGAACCCGCCCCGGGGGCCGAACCGCGCCCCGTCGATATCGTGGGTCCGGTCTGCGAATCCGGCGATACTTTCGCCAAGCAGCGGATGATGCCGGTGCTGGGCTCAGGCGATCTGGTGGCCTTCCGCTCTGCCGGGGCTTACGGCGCGGTGATGAGCAGCGAGTATAATTCGCGACCCCTGATCCCCGAGGTGCTGGTGAACGGCGATCAATTCGCGGTTATCCGCCCACGGCCAAGCTTTGACGAAATGATAAACCGCGATACCATCCCTGAATGGCTTTGACGGCATCCCGCCGCCGGGCCACCGGAGCGTGACGCATGGAGAGATCCGCTGACAGGACAGACGGGCTGCGCGCTTTGCGTTGGCCCCTGCGACTGACCTGGGCGGGGATGCTGGCCGAGGCGCTGGTGCAGGCGTTCTGGCCCATGCTGGCGCTGGTGCTGGCGGTGTTGGCGGCGCTGATGATGGGGGCGCAGGATGCTCTGGCAGGCGGCGCGCTTTGGGCCGTGCTGGCCGTCGTCGGTTTTGCGGCCCTCTTTGCTTTGTTCTTTGCGCTGCGCCGTTTCCGTCTGCCGTCCCGTGCAGCGGCGCTGGCGCGGTTGGATGCCAGCCTTCCGGGGCGGCCCATCCGGGCGCTCTTGGACGATCAGGCGATTGGCGCAAGCGATGCCGCCTCGGCGGCCGTCTGGCAGGCGCATCAGCGGCGCATGGCTGCGCGGGCGGCTGCGGCCAAGCCGGTGAAGGGCGACCTTCGGGTCGCGCAGGCCGATCCCTATGCGCTGCGCTATGTGGCGCTGCTTGGGTTCATCGTGGCGCTTGTCTTTGGCTCCGTCTGGCGGTTGGCCGAGGTGACGCATCTGGCCCCCGGCGGGGCGGGTGGCACGCTCGCCTCCGGCCCCGTTTGGGAAGGCTGGGCCGAGCCGCCGCGCCATACCGGCAAGCCGACGCTCTACCTCAACGATCTTGAGGCCGGGGCGCTGTCGCTGCCTGAGGGCACGTTAATTACCCTGCGGCTCTATGGCGAATTGGGCGCGTTGACGGTGGCGGAGAACGTCTCGGGCCGCGAGGTGGCGGCATCCGCAGAGCCCGCGCAAGATTTCACCCTGCGCCAAAGCGGGGAGATCAGCATCGACGGGCCGGGCGCGCGGGCGTGGCAGATCACGCTTTTGCCCGATGCTGTGCCGCAGGTCGAACGGCTCGGCCCGCCTGAGGTGACCGCCTTGGGAGAGATGAGCCTGCCGTTCCTTGCGCGGGATGACTATGGCGTCGAAGCCGGAGAGGCGCGGATCAGCCTCGATCTGGCCTCCGTCGACCGACGCTATGGTCTGACCGTCGACCCCGAGCCGCGGCCTGAGATCGTCGTGCCGCTGCCCATGCCGATCAGCGGCGACCGGCGGGATTTCGAAGAGACGTTGATCGAGAATTTCTCGAAACACCCATGGGCCAATCTCCCGGTGTCGCTGCAACTTTCGGTCTTGGACGCCTCCGAACAGCAGGCCTTGACCGAGGTGAGCCAGCTGACCCTGCCGGGGCGGCGTTTTTTCGATCCGGCGGCGGCAGCGGTGATCGAGATGCGGCGCGATCTTTTGTGGTCGCGCGCCAATGCGCCGCGCATCGCGCAGGTGTTGCGCGCCGTGACCTACGCCCCCGGCGATGACCTGCGCTCGGAGGTGACAGCACTGCGGCTCAAGCAGGTGATCCGGCGGTTGGAACTGCGGGCGCGCTACGGGCTGGACGAAGAGATGCAGACCGATCTGGCCGAAGACCTCTGGGCGCTGGCGATCGAGTTGGAAGAAGGCGTGTTGGCCGATGCGCTTGAGCGGATGCGCCGCGCGCAGGACCGGCTGAACGAGGCGATGAAGAACGGCGCCTCTCAGGCCGAAATCGCCGAGCTGATGGACGAGCTGCGCCGCGCCACCGAAGACTACCTTGAGCAACTCCAGCGGCAGCAGGCGCAGGAGGGCGCGGGCGAAGACCAGCAGCCGCAGGGCGAAGCGATGCAGATGACCCAAGACGATCTGCAACGCATGATGGACCGCATTCAGGAGTTGATGGAACAGGGCCGCATGGCCGAAGCCGCCGAGGCGCTGCGCCAGTTGCAGGAAATGATGGAGAACATGCGCGTCACCGAAGGCCAGCCGGGTCAGGGCGGCAATTCGCCCGGTGAGCAGGCGATGGAGGGGCTGTCGGACACGCTGCGTGAGCAACAGGGGCTGAGCGATCAGGCCTTCCGCGACCTGCAAGAGCAGTTCAATCCCGGCACCGGCGCGGGCGAGAGTGACGGCAACGAAGGCCGCAACGGCGGGCAGGGGCGCGGCGAGAGCCATGAAGGCCAGCGCGGGCAGGGCGGCCCCTCCGGTGAAGATGGGGCCGAGGAGGGGCTGGCCGGTCGCCAGCAGGCACTGCGCGACGAGCTGCGCCGCCAGCAAGGGCGTTTGCCCGGGCAGGGCACGGCTGAGGGGGACGCGGCCCGCGACGCGCTGGACCGCGCGGGCGAGGCGATGAACCGCGCCGGAGAGGCGCTGCGCCGCGATGAACTGGCCGAGGCGATCGACAATCAGGCGCAGGCGATGGAAGCGCTGCGCGAGGGCATGCGCGCCCTCGGTGAAGCGATGGAACAGGAGCAACGCGCAGGCCAGCCGGGCCAAGGCACGGCAGAGGGCGGCGATCAGCGCGGCGAGGGGCGCGATCCGCTTGGGCGTGAGCAGGGCGGCAGCGGGGCCAACAGCTCGGACGCGCCGCTGGCGCAGGGGCCGGACGATCAAGGCCGGGCGCGGCGGTTGCTGGACGAAATCCGCCGCCGCTCAGGCGAGGCGGAGCGGCCCGAGGTCGAGCGGGATTACCTTAACAGGCTGTTGGATCGGTTCTGATCGGGCCTAGCCCTGCGACTGGGTCGCCACGGTGTCGAGCCAGACCAGCAGGTCTTGCAACTGCCCGTCGAGCCAGAGCCGCGCATCATCCATCCATGCCACATAGGATGACAGATAGGGATCGGCCTGCGGCAGGGACTGCGCGATCTCGGGCGCGTAGACATAGACCGCCGCGAGGATGGCGGCCAAAACGATCATTATAGTGAACCCACGCATGAACCCGCCGGATTTCTGCGGCTTTTCGGGGCGGTCGAGCGCGGCGGTGGGGGTGGGCCCAGCCTGCGCGCCCTCTTGCCCGTCATGGCGCAGAGTCGAGTTAATCTCTTCGATATCGGGCAGAAGATCGCGGCGCGAGGCGCTGCCATAGGCGTCGACCTCGCTCTCGGGCACCGGCTCTCCGCGCATCTTGGCCATGCGCAGGCGCGCCTCATGGGCGCGGCGGGCGTCTTCATCCTCGGGCACATGGTCGTCCGCGGCGATCTCGGGCGTGCGCTGCGGCTGGGGCGCATCGTCTAGGCCAAGGTCCGGCTGGCTTTCCAGCGGTTCGGACTGGCGGCGACGGCGGGCTTCTTGCTCTGCCGCGGCCTCTTGGCGGAGGATCTCGGCGATGGCGGGGTCGAGGGGGCGGCGCACCGGCGCGGCGGGGGCGGGTTGGGGCGTTTCCTCCTCGGGGTCGAATTCGTCTTCGAAGTCGTCGTCTTGATCGTCTTCGAAGGGCGCGTCTTCCTCTTCATCGCCGAAGGGCTGCAAATCGGGCAGGCTGGCCGCTGCGGCGGCTTCCGTGTCCTCATCCGGGCCGCGCTGCTTCATCCGCATCACGTCGTCGGCGAAATCATCCTCTTCGGCCTCTGGCGCATTGTCGGGGTGATGCTGGAACCACGTCTGCCCGCAGTTGGAACATTGCACGTCACGCCCCGCCGCCGGCATCACATCGTCGGGGACTTCGTATTGCGCGTCGCAGTTGGGGCAGATCAGCCGCATGGTCATTCCTGGGTTCGTTCGGTGCTCTGAGATCGTAACGGGCAGCATATGTCCTAGAATAACGTAGGAAAAGTGATATCTGGGCAGGGTGCTGGGGTTCTGAGTGATTGAATCCTTTCCGGTGCTGAGGCACAACAGGTCGAAGTTTTTTAAGGTGGATGCGTGATAGAGCTCGAAAATGTGGCCTACAGCTATGGCGGGGGCGAATTGCTGTCCGACATCACGCTGAAACTCGCCCCCGGATCGTTCCATTTCCTGACCGGCCCCTCGGGCGCGGGCAAGACCACCTTGATGAAGCTCTGCTACGGGGCGCTTTTGCCCACGGCGGGGCATCTGCGGATGTTCGGGCAAGACGTGCGCGGGCTGGGGCGCGATGACATCGCGTTGATGCGCCGCCGTGTCGGCGTGGTGCACCAAGACGTGAAATTCCTCGACCATCTCCCCCTGACCGAGAATGTGGCCCTGCCGCTCACTGTCTCGGGCCGCGGGGCCGAGGCGGGGGGCACCGATCTGGAAGAATTGATGTCTTGGGTGGGCCTCACCAACCGCGCCGACGCCCTGCCGCCTGAGCTCTCGGGCGGGGAGCGGCAGCGGGCCGCATTGGCGCGCGCGGTGATCATGTCGCCCGATGTGATCCTCGCGGATGAGCCGACGGGGAACATCGACTGGGAGATGTCCCAGCGGCTGCTGCGCCTGCTGATCGAGTTGAACCGCATGGGCAAGACCGTGTTGATCGCCACCCATGATCTGGGCCTCATCCGCGCTACCAAGGCGCATGTGCAGGCCCGGGTGCTGCGCATCGCGAACCGGCGCATCCAACTGGCGGGGGCGGATCTGTGAAGCGCTTCGATCTGGGCGCCCTGCGCGCGATTTTCAAAGGTGATCGGCAGGCCGACCGCGTTGTGCCGCCTTCGGGTTTCACCGCACAACTGACGCTTTTCGCAGCGGCGGCGATGGCCTTTCTGGCGGTCTTTGCCTTGGCGCTGTCGCTGGCCTCGGGCCGTTTGGCGCAGGTCTGGGGGCAGGAGTTGGCGCAGTCGGCGACGGTACGGATCGTGGCGCCGCTGGATCAACGCGCGGCCCAGACGGAGGCGGCTTTGAAGGTGTTGCAGACGACCAAGGGCGTGGCCTCGGCCCGTGCCCTGACGGATGCGGAGCAGGAAGAGCTGCTCGCCCCGTGGTTCGGCCCGGAATTGGCGATGGAGAACCTGCCGGTGCCGCGCCTGATCGAAGTGGTCGAGGAAGGCGAGGGGTTGGACCCCGTGGGCCTGCGCCTGCGTCTCTCGGCTGAGGTACCGGGCGCGGTGCTTGACGATCACAGCCGCTGGCGCGCGCCGCTGGTCGCGGCGGCGAGCCGCCTGCGCCTCTTGGGCTGGATTTCGACGCTGTTGATCGGTGCTGCGGTGGCCGCGATGGTGACGCTTGCCGCGCAGGCGGCGCTTGCGGCCAATGCGCAGGTGATCGCGGTGCTGAGGTTGGTGGGGGCGACCGATGATTATATCGCGCGGGCCTTCATCCGCCGTTTCACCCTGCGCGCGCTGCTGGGTGCGGCGGCGGGCACGGCTTTGGGCATGATCGCGGTGGTGTTGCTGCCTGACGCGGGCGAGGCGGGCGGATTCTTGACCGGCTTGGGCTTCCAAGGCTGGCATTGGGCCGTGCCGCTGATGGTGCCATTCCTTGTCGGCGCGGTCGCCTTTGTCGCCACCGGGGCCGCCGCGCGGCGTACATTGAGGGAGTTGACATGAAGCTGCTGCAATGGGTCCGCTCGATCCTTTATATCGTGCAGGTGACCGTGGCGATGCCGGTGATCGGGCTGGCCTTCGCGCCTTGGGCGATGTTTTCCAAACGCGGCGCCTATGCGGGCTGCAAAACCTATGCCGCTTGGGCCATGTGGACGGCGCGTTGGCTGATCGGGCTGCGCTGCGAAGTGCGCGGCCAAGTCCCCGAGGGTGAGGTTCTGATCGCGGCCAAACATCAATCGTTCCTCGATATCATCATGATCTTCCACGCCCTGCCACGGGCCAAGTTCATCATGAAGCGCGAGGTGCTTTGGACGCCGGTGATCGGGCAATACACCAAGCGGATGCAAATGATCGCCGTGAACCGGGGCAAGCGCGGGCAGGCGATTACCAAGATGATGGAAGACGTAAACGCGGGCCGGGTGGAGCCGGGGCAGATTGTGATCTATTCCCAAGGCACCCGCGTCGCCCCGGGGCTGAGCGCGCCTTACAAAGTCGGCACGGCGGTGCTTTACGATCAACTGGGGCAGGTCTGCGTGCCTGCGGCGACCAATGCGGGCTACTTCTGGCCACGCCGGGGCCTCTACCGCCGCCCGGGCTTGGCTGTGGTGGAGTTTCTTAAGCCGATCGAGCCGGGGCTGGGCAAGCGCGCCTTCATGGCGCGGTTGGAGCAGGAGGTGGAGAGCCATTCCGACGCGCTGCTGCGCGAGGCGGGGTGGCGGCCTGCGGAGGCGGGGTAGGCGCAGGGCGCTCGCCTTTGTTGGTCTTCGAGGGGCTCTCGGAATGACCCGCCCGGCCGCAGGCCGGGCAGCGCCGACCCGCCCCCCTGGGGCGGCGCTTTCAGCACCACCCCGCGGGTCGGCGCTGCCCTTCGCGATTTTTCGGCATGCTGTAGTGCCCGCTGAAACGATGGTTTCGCGGGACGCAAACTCAGAAATTTAGGAAGCCGTTCGAAAGTGGCGGCGCCGCCGAGGGTGGTGGAAAAGACAGGCGTCACCCTGCATGTCTCTACGTATCGACATGACCCGCGAGGGGCCTCGTCTTCCGTGAATGTCGCGACGGGGGAGGTTGTAGGGCAGGGGTGTTAACGCGCGATAGCCGCAGCGTGCGCCGCCTGCGCAACGAAAAGGGGCGGACCCTTGGCCCGCCCCGTCGTCTTACATGTGGATCGGCCCGTCGCCGCAGGCCAGTGCGGCTTCGCGCACGGCTTCGGAATAGGTCGGGTGCGCGTGGCAGGTCATCGCCAAATCCTGCGCCGAGGCGCCGAATTCCATCGCCACGCAGACCTCGTGGATCAGGTCGCCCGCGCCGGGGCCGATGATGTGGCAGCCGAGGATGCGGTCGGTCTCTTTATCCGCGATCAGCTTGACGAAACCGTCGCCGGCAAAGACCGCCTTGGCCCGCGCGTTGCCCATGAAGGAGAATTTGCCGACCTTGTAGGCCCGGCCCGCTTCCTTCAGCGTTGCCTCGGTCTCGCCCACGCTGGCGACTTCCGGGTGGGTGTAGATCACGCCGGGGATCACGCCGTAGTTTACATGGCCATGCTTGCCCGCGATGACTTCGGCGGCGGCCATGCCTTCGTCCTCGGCCTTATGCGCCAGCATCGGGCCCTCGATCACGTCGCCGATGGCATAGACGCCTTTGACGGAGGTCTCCCAATGCTCGTTGACGGCGATCTGGCCGCGCTCTGTCATCTTGATGCCGAGATCATCGAGCCCCATGCCCTTGACCACCGGCTTGCGGCCTGTGGCGACGAGCACGGCATCGGCTTCGATCTCATGTTCGCTGTCGTCCTTGCGCAGCTTGTAGCTGACCGTGGCCTTGCCCTTGGCGACTTCGGTCTTCTGCACGGCAGCGCCCATGACGAAGTTCAACCCCTGCTTTTTCAGCATGCGCTGGAAGGTCTTTTGCACCTCGGGGTCCATGCCGGGGGTGATCACGTCGAGATATTCGACGACCGTAATCTCGGTGCCGAGACGGGCGTAGACGCTGCCCAGTTCCAGCCCGATCACGCCCGCGCCGATCACCACCATCTTCTTGGGGATCTTGCCCAGTTCCAGCGCGCCGGTGGAGGTCACGACGGTTTTCTCATCGACCTCGACGCCCGGCAGCCCTGCGGGCTCAGAACCGGAGGCGATGATGATGTTCTTGGCCTCATGGACCTCATCGCCAACCTTGACCTTGCCCGCTTCGGGGATCGACCCCCAGCCCTTGAGCCAGTCGATCTTGTTCTTCTTGAACAGAAATTCGATGCCCTTGGTGTTGGTCTCGATCGTCTTGTCTTTGTAGGTCAGCATCTGCTTCCAATCGACGGTCGGCGCTTTCGCCTTCAGACCCATCTCTTCGAAATTATGCTCGGCCTCATGCAGCATATGCGTGGCGTGCAGCAGCGCCTTGGAGGGGATGCAGCCCACGTTGAGGCAGGTGCCGCCGAGGGTCTCACGGCCTTCGACACAGGCGGTTTTCAGGCCCAGTTGCGCGCAACGGATGGCGGCGACATAGCCGCCGGGGCCGGAGCCGATCACGATGACATCATAGCTCGACATGGGGGTCTCCTTAGCAGTCGGGTGGTGCAGGCAAGGTATGAGGCGCGGGTTTCAGGTGCAAGCGCCGCTGCCTGCGGGTGTTGGGGGAAAGGGTTAAATGAGGGCCGCCAGCAGCATCAGCATGGTCGCGGCGAAACCGATGATCCAGATGAACGACCGATGCGGGCGCAGGCCAAGCGCATAGGCGGGAATATAGAGCAGCCGGGCGATGAGATAGACCCAAGCGCAGGCGGCGGTGAAGGCGGTGTTCTGGGCCGACATCTGCACCACGCCCACGGCGATGCCGAAAAGGATCAGCCCTTCGAAATGGTTGTTCATCGCGCGGCCCAGACGGGCGGTGCGGTCGCTCATGGCGCGCGACGGCTCACGGTCACGCGCCGACATGGTGTAGCCGGGGCCAAGCTCGCGGTTGGCGGGCACGGCGTAGAGCACGAATTGCAGCCCCTGTAGCAGGGCCGCGAGGGTCAGGACGGTCAGCTCGGCGCTCATGCGGATTTCACGAAATAGGCGGTGGAACTGGTCACGGTGCCCTTGTCATCGCTGCTGAGCGCATCGGAGCGGGCGAGCCAGTCATCGGCCTTTTTGCGGTCGTTCACATCCAACAGGACAGAGGCTTTGCTGCTGCTGTCGGCGTGTTGCCAGATTTGCAGCACCGAGAGCCCCGCATTGCGCCGCGCCTCGGCATCGGCGTCGAATGCGTCTTTCCAAGCGGCGAAATCGGTGACGTCGAAGTGGCAGATCATCTGCATGGGAATGCCTTTCAGAGCGCGTGGAAATAAAGAACGGCGGTGGCGGCATAGCCTGCGAGCCACGCCAGCGTGCGGATCGTCGGCACGCCGAGGGCGTAGACGATCAAATAGATGATCCGCGCCAGCAAAAAGACCTGTGCGGCGAGCAAGGTGGCGCTGTTGTTGCGGCCCATGATCTCGACCAGCAGCACGGCGGGGGCGAAGATCGCCATGGCCACGACGGAGTTATCAAGCGCGCGGCCCAGACGGGCGGTCATGCCAGTGGTGGTGCGCGTCTCGTCGCGCGAGGACATCAGGTAGCCCATCGAGAGTTGCCGGGTCGCGCCCAGCACCTGCAAGAGGATCGTCAGCATGACCAGAAGGCCATAGGCGGCGAGGAGGGTTGTTTCACTCATGGTCTGTGTCCTTTCGCTATGTGGGAAAACCCACGGGTCCACAGGTAGATAGGGCGGGGGTCGCCCCCCGCCCATAGTATCACAGATCCATCAACAGACGGCGCGGATCTTCCAGCATCTCTTTGACGCGGACGAGGAAGGTCACAGCGCCCTTGCCGTCGATCAGGCGGTGGTCGTAGCTGAGCGAGATATACATCATCGGACGGATCACGACCTCACCGTTGATCGCCATCGGACGGTCCTGAATTTTCGCCATGCCGAGGATGCCGGACTGCGGCGGGTTCAGGATGGGCGCGGTCATCAGCGAGCCGTAGACGCCGCCGTTGGAGATGGTGAAGGTGCCGCCGGTCATGTCGGCCATGGTGAGCTTGCCGTCACGGGCCTTTTTGCCCATGGCGTTCACGGCCTTTTCGATCTCGGCAAAGGACATCGCATCGGCGTCTTTGATCACCGGCACCACAAGACCCGTGGGCGTGCCCGCGGCGACGCCCATGTGGACGTAGTTCTTGTAGATCACGTCGGTGCCGTCGATCTCGGCGTTGACCTCGGGGATCTCTTTCAGCGCGTGGCAGCAGGCCTTGGTGAAGAAGGACATGAAGCCCATCCGCACGCCGTGCTTCTTCTCGAAGTCGGCCTTGTAGGCGTTGCGCAGGGCCATGACCTCGGTCATGTCGACCTCGTTGAAGGTCGTCAGGATCGCGGCGGTGTTCTGCGCTTCCTTCAGGCGGCGCGCCATGGTCTGCTTGAGGCGGGTCATCTTGACGCGCTCTTCGCGGGCGGCGTCATCGGGGGCGGAGGCAGCGCGGGGTGCTGCGGGTTTCGCCTCGGCTTTCGGCGCGGAGGCGCCGGCGGCCACGGCTTTGGCCACGTCTTCCTTCATCACGCGACCGTCACGGCCCGAAGCTGTGACCTGATCGCGGCTGATGCCTGCTTCGGCCATCGCTTTCTTGGCGGAAGGCGCGTCTTCGACATCTTTGCCATCGGCGGGCTTGGTCTCAGGCGCGGCACCGGCACCGGATTTGGCGTCTTCACCCTTGGGGGCGGCAGCGCCTGCGCCGGTGGTCAGCGCGGCCAGCGTGGCGGAGGCTTCGACGGTGCTGCCTTCTTCGGCAAAGATCTCGGCCAGCACGCCTGCGGCGGGGGCGGGGACTTCGACGCTGACCTTGTCGGTCTCCAACTCGCAGAGCATCTCATCGGCTTCGACCTTGTCGCCAACCTTTTTGAACCAAGTGCTCACGGTCGCTTCGGTCACCGACTCGCCCAAGGTGGGCACCTGTACGTCGATGCTTTGACCTTCGCGAGCGGCGACTTCGGTAGCGCCTGCGTCGATGGCTTTGGGCGCATCGCCGCCACGGTCGGACTGGGAGGCGGCGCCAGAGTCTTCGGCGGCCTCCTTGGCCTTGGGCGCGGCGGCAGAACCGCTGTCGCCTTCGCTGACATTGGCCAGAAGGGCGTCGACGCCCACGGTGTCGCCTTCTTGGGCCACGATCTCGCTCAGGGTGCCTGCGACGGGGGAGGGCACCTCGACAGTCACCTTGTCGGTTTCCAACTCGCAGAGCATTTCATCCACCGCGACGGTATCACCGGGTTTCTTGAACCATGTGGCAACGGTGGCTTCTGTGACGGATTCGCCCAGCGTTGGGACGCGTACTTCGCTTGTCATGGTTTACTTTCCTTTGATGGTCAGCGCCTCGTCAACGAGGGCGGCTTGTTGTGCTTTGTGCTGGCTGGCCAGACCCGTGGCGGGCGAGGCCGAGGTGGCGCGGCCCACATAGGAGGCGCGGCCATGTTTCGCGTCGATGCGGCCCAGAACCCATTCGATGTTGGGCTCGATGAAGGACCATGCACCCTGGTTCTTGGGCTCTTCCTGACACCAGATCATCTCGGCCCCTTTGAAGCGTTCCAGCTCCTTCACGGCGGATTGCGCGGGGAAGGGGTAGAACTGCTCGAAGCGCAGGAGGTAGATGTCGTCGATGCCGCGGGCGTCCCGCTCTTCCAGCAGGTCGTAATAGACCTTGCCCGAACACATCACCACGCGCTTGATCTTGTCATCCGCGACCAGTTTGGTGTCGGAGTTGCCCTTTTCGGCGTCATCCCAGAGCACCCGGTGGAAGCTCGACCCGGTGGTGAATTCATCGGCCTTGCTGACGGCCAGCTTGTGGCGCAGCAGCGACTTGGGCGTCATCAACATCAGCGGCTTGCGGTAGCTGCGGTGCAGCTGGCGGCGCAGGATGTGGAAGTAGTTGGCGGGCGTGGTGCAGTTCGCCACGATCCAATTGTCGCCGCCGCACATGGTGAGGAAACGCTCCAGACGGGCCGAGGAGTGCTCGGGCCCCTGACCCTCGTAGCCATGCGGCATCAGGCAGACGAGGCCCGACATCCGCAGCCATTTGCTCTCACCGCTTGAGATGAACTGATCGAACATGATCTGCGCGCCGTTGGCGAAGTCACCGAATTGGGCCTCCCAGAGCGTCAGCGCATTGGGTTCGGCCAGCGAATAGCCATACTCGAAACCCAGCACCGCATATTCGCTGAGCATCGAGTCGATGACCTCATAGTCGGCCTGACCTTCGCGGATGTGGTTCAGCGGGTAGTAGCGGTCTTCGTTCTCTTGGTTGATGAAGGCCGAGTGGCGCTGGCTGAAGGTGCCGCGGGTGCTGTCCTGACCCGACAGGCGGACCTTGTAGCCCTCGGTCAGCAGGGAGCCGAAGGCGAGCGCCTCAGCCGTGGCCCAGTCAAAGCCCTCACCGCTTTCGAACATCTTCTTTTTCGCGTCGAGCAAACGGCCGATGGTCTTGTGCAGGGGGAAGCCCTCGGGCGCGGTGGTGATCGCCTTGCCGACGTCTTGAAGCGTTTCGGGGGCGATGGCGGTTTTGCCGCGTTGGTAGGACTTGTTCTTTTTGTCCATGCCGGACCACTTGCCGTCGAGCCAGTCGGCCTTGTTCGGGCGGTAGTCTTTTCCGGCCTCGAACTCATCATTCAGATGGTTCTGGAAGGCGGTCTTCATGTCTTCGATCTCACCCTCGGGGATCAGACCGTCGGCCACCAGACGCGAGGTATAAAGGCTCAGCGTGGTTTTCTGTTTCTTGACGCTCTTGTACATCACCGGGTTGGTGAACATCGGCTCATCGCCTTCGTTGTGACCGAAGCGGCGGTAGCAGAAGATGTCGATGACCACGTCCTTGTGGAACTTCTGGCGGAACTCGGTCGCGACGCGGGCGGCGTGGACCACGGCCTCCGGATCATCGCCGTTGACGTGGAAGATCGGCGCCTCGACGACCAACGCGTTGTCGGTCGGATAGGGGGAGGAGCGCGAGAAATGCGGCGCGGTGGTAAAGCCGATCTGGTTGTTCACCACGATATGCATGGTGCCGCCGGTCTTGTGGCCCTTGAGGCCCGAAAGCGCGAAACATTCCGCCACGACGCCTTGGCCCGCAAATGCCGCGTCACCGTGCAGCAGCACGGGCATGACGGCGGTGCGGTCTTCGTCGTTCAATTGGTCCTGCTTGGCGCGGACCTTGCCCAGCACCACGGGGTTCACCGCTTCAAGGTGGGAGGGGTTCGCGGTCAGCGACAGGTGCACGGAGTTGCCGTCAAACTCACGGTCGGACGACGCGCCGAGGTGGTATTTCACATCGCCCGAGCCATCCACATCGTCAGGCTTGAAGCTGCCGCCTTGGAATTCGTTAAAGATCGCGCGGTAGGGCTTCTGCATGACATTGGCGAGAACCGAGAGGCGGCCCCGGTGCGGCATGCCGATAACGATGTCCTTGACGCCCAACTGGCCGCCGCGCTTGATGATCTGCTCCATCGCCGGGACAAGGCTTTCGCCGCCATCAAGGCCGAAACGCTTGGTGCCCATGTATTTGACGTGGAGGAACTTCTCGAAACCTTCCGCTTCGACCAGCTTGCTCAGGATCGCCTTGCGGCCCTCCTTGGTGAAGGCGATTTCCTTGCCGTAGCCTTCGATCCGCTCTTTTAGCCAACCGGCCTGTTCGGGGTCGGAGATATGCATGTATTGCAGCGCGAAGGTGCCGCAGTAGGTCGAGCGGACGATGCCGACGATCTGCTTCATGGTGGCCACTTCGAGGCCCAGCACATTGTCGATGAAGATCGGGCGGTCCATGTCAGCATCGGTGAAACCGTAGGACTTGGGGTCAAGCTCGGGCTGCTCGCCCATGTCGCGCATGCCCAGAGGGTCGAGCGTGGCGGCGAGGTGGCCACGAATGCGGTAGGCGCGGATCAGCATGAGCGCGCGGATGCTGTCGAGCACGGCGGCGCGGATTTGATCGTCGGAAACGGGCACGCCCTTTTCCTCGGCCTTTTTCTTGATCTTCTCGCCTGCGGCCTTCGCCTCGGTCGGTTCGGGCCAGACGCCGGTCAGCGCGCCCATCACCTCGCTCTGCGGGGCGGGGGGCCAATCGGGGCGTGCCCAAGAGGGGCCAGCGGCCTCGGCCTGCGCGGTTTCGGCGTCATCGCCCATCGCCGCAAAGAACGTTTGCCATGCCTCGTCAACCGCGTTGGGATCGTTGGCATAGCGGGCGTACATCGCCTCAAGATATTCCGCGTTGTCGCCTTCCATAAAGGAAGAGGCGTGGAATTGTTCGTTGGCGGGTTGGTCGGTCATTGGGTCACCTTTGTTCGGCGGGGCAGACGGGACAGGGTCAGAATCAGGGTCGGTCTATAGTCAGGCCCGGGGCGGGGGGCCATAGGTATTGAAGGCGGAGGTGCAGGGCCCTGCGAAGCCGCCGGTTCGGGCGCTTGCCCGCGGGCCGGCGCCGGGCGAAAGCGGGCAGAGATTGACCGCGGTCTGAATGTGCATCTTGCCCTCCTTCGCTGTCGGCGGCGCCGGGTGGTTTTTATCAAGACCCCGAAAAACATAGTGCTTTGCGGAGTGGGTCAATGGGCGGGCCGTGGCCCGCCCGGCAGGCATCAGCCTTTGTCGATCGCTTCTTTGACCGCTTCGCCCAGTGTGGCGGGGCTGTCGGCGACTACGATCCCGGCTTCTTTCATTGCTTCGATCTTGCTCTCCGCGTCGCCCTTGCCACCGGCGACAATCGCGCCCGCGTGGCCCATGCGGCGTCCGGGAGGGGCGGTGCGGCCTGCGATGAAACCGGCTGTGGGCTTCCAACGGCCCTTCTTCTTCTCATCGGCGAGGAACTGTGCCGCTTCCTCTTCGGCGGAGCCGCCGATTTCGCCGATCATGATGATCGATTGTGTCTCGTCATCGGCAAGGAACATCTCCAGCACGTCGATATGCTCGGTCCCTTTGATCGGGTCGCCGCCGATGCCCACGGCGGAGGATTGGCCGAGGCCCATGTCGGTGGTCTGCTTGACGGCCTCATAGGTCAGCGTGCCCGAGCGCGACACGACGCCGACGGAGCCGCGGCGGTGGATGTGGCCCGGCATGATGCCGATTTTGCAGGCATCGGGCGTGATGACACCGGGGCAGTTCGGGCCGATGAGGCGCGACTTGGAACCTTCGAGCGCACGGGCGACGCGGGCCATGTCGAGCACCGGGATACCTTCGGTAATGCAGACGATCAGCTCCATCTCGGCGTCGATCGCCTCAAGGATCGAGTCGGCGGCGAAGGGCGGCGGGACGTAGATCACGGAGGCATTGGCCTCGGTCGCGTGTTTGGCTTCGTGCACGGAATTGAAGACCGGCAGGTCGAGATGCGTTTGACCGCCTTTGCCCGGTGTCACGCCGCCGACCATCTTGGTGCCATAGGCGATGGCCTGTTCGGTGTGGAACGTCCCCTGCGAGCCGGTCAGACCCTGACAGATGACTTTGGTGTTTTCGTTGACTAGTACGGCCATGATTTCTTCCTTGGTCGGTGATGTTTAATCCCGGGGGCAGGCCCCGGGGGCGTCAGACGCGGTGCGCCCGGTTGGTGGGATGGGCCGTGGCAGGCGCAGGGCCGGGCCACAGCAGGATGGCGACGAGGAACATGACCGGGATGCCAAGCTCCCCGATCTCCTCGACGACGAAAGCGGTGCGTTCGGCATCGGCGCTGACCTCGATCCCCAAGGGGGCGAGTTTGCGCGCGATGCCGTCGAGCAGTTTGTAAGCGACGGTGAAACCGATCCCCAGCAGGACGGCCCCCGCCCAAGCGCGGCCCCGAAACAGAGCCGTGAGATAGGGCCGGGCGTGACGCCAGAGCATCAGCAGGATGGCGGTGACGATCAGCGCAAGGATCAACCCGGCGATCAGCCTTTCGCCCAGCGGGACGCCCTCACCAGTATATTGCCGGGCTTTGAACAGGCCGCGGGTGAACAGGCTTTTGTCGAGGTCCAATTCACGCGCCGCCATGACCGCGAGTACCAGCGGCAGATACCAGACCCGCTGCACCGCGCCGCGCAGGGTCCAGACCAATGCGAGAATGCAAAGGATGTAACCCACGACGGAGAGGCTTTCGTAAAAGCCGCCTTCGGCCAGTAGCGTGGTTTGGGTGGCGGCGGGCAGGCCGTTCACGACGACCATCTGCGCGGCAAAGGCCAGGATCAGGGCAAGGATCACCCACCAGCCCGCGCGGGAAGAGGCAAACGCCTGTGTCATAGGCCCGCCTTTCGCGGGGCGCTGTCGCGCTTGGCCGCATGTTGGGTAAAGGGGGCGAGCGACAGCACGGGCATCAGTAAAGCTGCTCATCTTGATCGACCAATAGGTCCAGCACCCGCAGGGTCAGCAGACCCGCGCCCATGATCATCAGGCTGCGGCCAATGGAGCCAGTGAGGTTCGACGGCAGGATCATCGCCAGCCCGTCACGGGATTTCCGCGCGGCGCGGCGTAACCCGCGGTCGTGGCGCCGGTGGTTGACCGGTTCGGGCAGGCGCAGGGCGCCGGGTTGCCATTGGCGGATCAGAATGCCCGCCCCCAATAGCGCAATACCCGTCAGAACGGGGGAGGATTTGGGAGATTGATCCATACTGACCTCATTGCGTGATCGGGTGGGCGCGGCGCGGTGTCGTCGCATCTGCCCCCGCCGCCAAGGGGCGGCGGGAACGGTGATATCGGCCATGCCCGCGGGGCGCCGTGCCCTGCGGGAACGGCCAAAAAGGCTTAGCCTTTGACCGCTTTCACGATCTTCTGCGCGCCATCTTTCAGGTCGTCGGCGGCGATGACGTCGAGACCGGAGTTGTTGATGATCGCCTTGCCTTCTTCGACGTTGGTGCCTTCGAGACGGACAACCAGCGGCACTTGCAGGCCGACCTCTTTCACCGCAGCGACAACGCCTTCGGCGATGACGTCACAGCGCATGATGCCGCCGAAGATGTTGACGAGGATGCCTTTGACGTTCTCATCGGAGGTGATGATCTTGAACGCCTCGGTCACCTTCTCCTTGGTCGCGCCACCGCCCACGTCGAGGAAGTTGGCAGGCTCCGCACCGTAGAGCTTGATGATGTCCATGGTGGCCATCGCCAGACCCGCGCCGTTCACCATGCAGCCGATCTCACCGTCGAGCGCGATGTAGTTCAGGTCATACTTGGAGGCTTCGAGTTCCTTGGCGTCTTCCTCGGTCTCGTCGCGCAGGTTGGCGATGTCGGGCTGGCGGTACATGGCGTTGCCGTCGAAGCCGACTTTGGCGTCCAGCACCTTGAGTTCGTTGCCGGGCATGACGATCAGCGGGTTGATCTCCAGCATCTCCATGTCCTTCTCGATGAAGGCTTTGTAGAGCTGACCCATCAGCTTGACGCATTGCTTGACGGCGGCGCCCTCAAGACCCAGCGAGAAGGCAACGCGGCGACCGTGGTAGGGCTGGTAGCCGGTGGCCGGGTCGACGGAGAAGCTGAGGATTTTCTCAGGTGTCGCTTCGGCGACTTCTTCAATGTCCATGCCGCCTTCGGTGGAGCAGACAAAGGAGATGCGGCTGGTCTGACGGTCGACCAGCAGGGCGAGGTACAGCTCACGCTCAATGTCGGAACCGTCTTCGATGTAGATGCGGTTGACCTGCTTGCCTGCCGGGCCGGTCTGGTGCGTGACCAGTGTTTTGCCCAGCATCTTCTTGGCTTCCTCGGCCGCTTCTTCCACGGATTTGGCAAGGCGCACGCCGCCCTTTTCGCCAGCGGCGGCTTCTTTGAAGCTGCCCTTGCCGCGACCGCCTGCGTGAATCTGCGCTTTGACAACCCAGAGGGGCCCGTCCATTTCGCCGGCTGCGTTCTTGGCGTCCTCTGCCTTCAGCACAACGCGGCCGTCGGAGACAGGGGCGCCATAGCTGCGCAGGAGGGCTTTTGCCTGATATTCGTGGATGTTCATGAAAACGGTCCCGTTTCTGTTCCAGTTGCCCCGTAGTATGGGGATGACTTTCGTTCCTGTAAGGGTTTTTTCGGAGAAAGCCGGGTTTGGCCAGCTAAAAATGAGTTTTGTGATCACACGATAAATAGGTGTGATCACATTTCCGCTCAGCGGCTCCGAATCGGCTGATTCTTGCTTGAATAAGGGGGGATAGGGCGCCCCACCGAAGGGGCGGACCGGCTGTTTAGCGCGGCATGAGCGCCCAGTAATCGAGGTCAAGCAAAACCTCGGGGCGGTATTTTCCGACCTCGTCGCGCAGCTCGAAGGGGGCGCCGCCTTTGGTCGCCACAAGGCGCAGACGCAGCGCGCCGACACCGGGGGCCGACGTCTCGGCCTTGTCGAGCACTTCGGTCCAGGCACGCACGGTATCGCCCGCAAGGCAGGGGTTGGCATGGGCGCCGCCGTTCAGCCCCACGACCATCTGCGCGTTGGCCAGCCCGTTGAAGGACAGCGCGCGGGCCATGGAGATCACATGACCGCCATAGATCAGCCGCGAGCCATCGGGGCGGGCGGAGGTGTCAAAATGCACCTTGGCCGTGTTCTGCCACAGGCGCGTGGCCATCATGTGCTCGGCCTCTTCGATCGTGACGCCGTCAACGTGGTCGATCTTTTCACCCACGGCGTAGTCGCCCCAGCGGTGCGGCTCCCCGGCGCGGGCGAAGTCATAATTGGAGAAGTCGAGGCCCTGCGGGATGTGCAATTGATCCACGCTCAGCGCATCGGGCAGGTCGGGCACTATGGTCTCGGGCGCGGGGGCGTCGAGGTCGCCTTTGCGCACCATGACCCAGCGGACATAGTCGAGCACCTTTTCGTCATTCTGGTTCAACCCGGTGGTGCGGACCCAGACGACGCCGGTCTTGCCGTTGGAGTTTTGCTTGAGGCCGATGACCTCGCTTTCGGCGCGCAGCGTGTCGCCGGGCCAGACGGGGCGCAGCCAGCGGCCTTGGGCATAGCCCAGATTGGCCACGGCATTGAGCGAGACATCCGGCACGGTTTTGCCAAAGACGATGTGAAAGGCGATCATATCGTCGAGCGGGCTGGCCTTCAGCCCGCAGGACTGGGCGAAACTGTCGGCGGAATAGAGCGCGTGCCGGGCGGGGTAGAGCGCGTGATAAAGCGCGCGTTCGCCCGCGCCGACTGTGCGGGGCACCGCGTGATGCAGCACCTCGCCCAGTTTGTAGTCTTCGAAAAAGCGGCCCCGGTTGGTCTTGCTCATCACTGCTCGCCCAATTTGGTGTCGGGCGAATAGGTGCCGGGGGCGTCTTTCACCACGGCTTGGCCGCAGCGCATGACCCCGGCCTTGTGGTCCCATGTTTGGGTGGGAGAGCCGTAAAGCTCCCAGCCTTTGTTCAGCGCATCGGTGACTTTGTGGCAAAAGGCGGATGTGTCTTCTTCGGAGAGGAATCGGTAAACTTTCATGGAAGGCTCCGGGATCAATGGGGGAAGGGGATGACGCCGAGCCATGTGTGAATGCCGGCGACGAGAACGAAGAGGATCGTTGAGATCACGATGAGGCGGATATAGGTGGCGCGGCCTGCCTGGGGCGGGGGTGTCCAGCCCGGCTCGGCGTGGTTGATCAGGATCACCTCGCTCACCGCCCAGCCGAGCATGGTGCCGAAGAGCAGGATGGAGGCGAGATCGCCGTTGACCAGAAGGTGTGCCGTGGCCCAGATCTTCACCGCCAGCAGTTGCGGGTGGCGGGTTTTATAGGCGGGCCATGCTTTGGCGCCCTTAGCAGCACTTGAGCCGAAGACCCAGAAAGCCAGCACCATTAGAAGATTGTTGATGTGCGTCAGGAAGCTGGGCGGGTTCCAAACGGGAATGAACTCCGCCGCGCGGTAGCCCCAGATGATGAGGGCCAGCGCCACGACCAATGCGGCGGCCACCGCGCCCCGGCCCGCGGTGCCCATCTGCGCCCGTTGGGCAGGCATCAGGCGTTTGAAGAGATGGGCCCCGATCCAAAGGATCAGGCCGAGGATGAGGATTGTCATGGCGAAGGCTCCGGGCTCATGGCTGCAATTGCCGCCAGTTTTGCCAGTGTTTCGCGGGCGGTGGCAACATGGAGATTTTCCACGATTTTACCATCGACGACCGCCACGCCCTGACCTGCGGCCTGTGCCTCTTCATAGGCGTCGATCTGGCGGCGGGCGAGGGCCGCTTCTTCCTCTGACGGGGTGAAGGCGGCATTCGCGATGTCGAGCTGCGCGGGGTGGATCAGCGTTTTGCCGTCGAAACCCATGTCGCGGCCCTGTTCGCATTCGGCGCGCAGGCCGTCTTCGTCTTTGAACGCGTTATACACCCCGTCGATGATCGCCACGCCATGCGCTTTGGCGGCCAGCAGGCAAAGCCCGAGGCCGGTCATCAGCGGCAGCCGGTCGGGGCGGAAGCGGGTTTGCAGGTCTTTCGCCAGATCGTTGGTGCCCATGACCATCGCCTGCAACTGGCGGTGTCCGGCGATGGCGGCGGCGTTGAGCATCGCGCCGGGGGTTTCCATCATCGCGCAAAGGGGGATGTCGCCCACGATCTCGGCCAGCGCTTCGAGATCGGCGGGGGAGCCGACTTTGGGCAGGAGAATCGCATCGGGGTTCATCGCGGCGGCGGCGCGGGCGTCATCGGCGCCCCATTCGGTATCGAGCCCGTTGATCCGCACCACCCGCATCCGCGCGCCGTAGCCGCCTTCGGCCAGTGCCTCGGCCAATGTTTCACGTGCAGCGACCTTCTCATCGGGGGAGACGGCATCTTCGAGGTCGAAGATCACCGCGTCGCAGGCCAATCCGCGGGCCTTGTCCAAGGCACGGGGCTTGGAGCCCGGAATGTAGAGAACGGAACGCAGGGGGCGGGTTGTGGCGGTCATGAAAGTCTCCTCAAGCAGGGCGGCGTGCTGGCCGCCTAACATTATTGCGCACAGAGGGGCATTTTTGTGCGAAAACTTCAAGGCAAAACATGCCGCGACGCAGCGAAGCTGTTGCGGTGATTTCCGCGCGGCGGATTAACCAGTCTTTCAGCCTTGGGGCGCACTGTCAGTTGCATCGCATCTGCCGCAGTTTCCAGCGCAGCGGATGCAGTCATTTCAACCAAGGCTGCTTTGGGGGCCGGTGCGAAAGACGGCGCATTGCCATCCCCCAAGGATCACGCCTTTCGATGCGAAGGCAGATGCTATGACAGGTTTCGTTAAATTTCTTCACCTCGCGGCGCTCACCGCGGCTTCGGCGATTGTGCTGGCCACCACGACCGAGGCGCAGACGCCGCGCAATTGCGCGCCGCGCGATCATGTGGTGCTGCGGCTGGCCGACGGCTATGGCGAGACGCGTCAGTCGATGGGGTTGGGCGGCGACAACGCAGTGGTTGAGGTTTTCGCCTCTGACCAGACGGGCAGTTGGACGATCACGGTGACTGGCGTGAACGGGATCACCTGTCTGGTTGCCTCGGGGCAGGGGTTCGAGGCGCTGGCTGAGGGATTGCCCGCCAAGGGCGAAGACGCCTGAGGGCGGAATATATCGGGAAAGCGCGGGCGGCCTGGGGCCGCCTTTTCTATGTTTGGGGCTTGCCGCTGCTTGGGCGAAGTTTCGCCATTTATTTGTGCCGCCGTGGAACTGGAGAGGGCCATCCGGGTTGTGGTTCCAGAAGAGCAAGCAACGCTCATTTTTGGAAGGAGACCTACAATGAAACGTTTTCTGAGCACGACGGCCATCGTATTGACCATGACCGGCGCAGCCTTTGCTGACGCGCATTCCGAAGGCTTTGGCAACGTTGCCGTAGAGCAGACAGATTTCCTTGCATCCGACCTGATCGGCATGCGCATCTACAACTCCGAAGCCGAAGTTGACGCGGCAACCCCCGTTGCCGATGGCGCCGAGCAGGAGTGGGATGATATTGGCGAGATTAACGACATCATCGTGTCGCAGGACGGCGAAGTGACTGCCGTGATCCTCGGCATCGGCGGCTTCCTTGGCATGGGCGAACGTGACGTTTCCATCTCCATGGACAAGATTCGCATCCTGAACGACGAAGGCGGCGAGCGCTTCCTCGTTGTGAACACCTCGAAAGAGATGCTGGAGCAGGCGCCTGAGTTCGAACGCCCCATGATGGATGGCGAGCGGATGGAAGGCGACGCCATGAACGAGACTGACGCGAACGTCACCGTCATCAATGGCGAGACCGAAGCCGAAGAGATGGCGAACGATGTCGAAGCCGAGACCGAGGAAATGGCCAATGACGTAGAGGCCGAGACCGAGGAACTGGCGCAAGACACCGAGAACGCGGCCGAAAACCTTGAAGCCGAAACCGAAGAGATGGCCAATGATGTAGAGGCCGAATCCGAGGAAATGGCGCAAGAAGCCGAAACCATGATGGAGAACGCCGAAGCCGAGACAGAAGAAGCTGTCAACGAAGCCGAAACCAACACCACCGTGATCACAGGCGACGAAACCGTTGAGCGTGAACTGCTGCCGCGCCCCGAAGTTGAGCGTGAAGGTTATGCCAATGCCGAAGCCGAGATGATTGAGCAGATGAGCGCCGAAGACCTTGAAGGCTCCTATGTCTATGGTGCCAACGACGAAACCGTGGGTGAGATCGACACCCTGCTGATCGGCGACAACGGCCAGATTGACCGTGTGGTCATCAACGTGGGCGGTTTCCTTGGTCTGGGCGAAAAGCCGGTGGCCGTGACATTTGATGAACTTCAGGTTCTGCAAAACGTGGAAGGCGATGACGTGCGCATCTACATCGACAGCACCGAAGAGCGTCTGGAATCGCAGCCTGAGTACCAAGGCGACTAATTCTTCGCCTTAAGGTTTAGCAATTGGCCGCCCCCCCGGGGCGGCCTTTTTCGTGGTGAGGGCAGGGGTTAGCCGCCCGCCAATGCTGCAACTTGCACGGGACCGTGCATTTCGGTATCTCCGGCGCAAATGAAACCTCTGTCGGAGACATGACCATGGCCAGACCCAAAATCGCGCTTATCGGCGCGGGGCAAATCGGCGGCACTCTTGCCCATCTCGCAGCTTTGAAAGAATTGGGCGATGTCGTCCTGTTCGACATTGCCGAGGGCACCCCTGAGGGCAAAGCTCTCGATATCGCGTCGTCGGGCCCCTCAGGCAAGTTCGACGCCACCATGTCGGGCACCCAAGACTACGCCGACATCGCCGGCGCGGATGTCTGCATCGTCACCGCCGGTGTGGCGCGCAAGCCGGGCATGAGCCGCGACGACCTCTTGGGCATCAACCTCAAGGTTATGAAATCCGTGGGCGAGGGCATCGCCAAACACGCCCCCGACGCCTTCGTGATCTGCATCACCAACCCGCTTGATGCGATGGTCTGGGCGCTGCGCGAATTCTCGGGCCTGCCGCACAACAAGGTTTGCGGCATGGCTGGCGTGCTCGATAGCGCGCGTTTCCGCCACTTCCTCGCGACCGAATTCAACGTCTCGATGAAAGACGTCACCGCCTTCGTTCTGGGCGGTCACGGCGACACGATGGTGCCGCTGGTGCGTTACTCCACCGTCGCAGGCATCCCCCTGCCGGATCTGGTCAAGATGGGCTGGACCACACAGGACAAGCTAGACGCGATCGTGCAGCGCACCCGTGATGGCGGTGCCGAGATCGTTGGCCTGCTGAAGACCGGTTCGGCCTTCTACGCGCCTGCCACGTCGGCGATCGAGATGGCTGAAGCCTACCTCAAGGACCAAAAGCGCGTGTTGCCCGCGGCGGCGCATGTCGATGGGGCCTACGGCTTGAACGGCTTCTACGTGGGCGTGCCCACCGTGATCGGCGCAGGCGGTGTTGAGCGTGTCGTCGAAATTTCGATGAACAAAGACGAGCAGGCGATGTTCGACAACTCCGTTAGCGCGGTCAAAGGTCTGGTCGAAGCTTGCAAAGGCATCGACGAGAGCCTCGCCTAAGCCTCAAGGCATATGCGTTCGAAAGCGCGTCCCAATCGGGGCGCGCTTTTTCGTTCGGGGGTGGGGTAGGTTTGTGATCACACGATAATCTGCTGTGATCACAAAAGCGGGCAGGACCACCTCACTCTGTCATTTTTCCACCGAAACACCGGCCAAACCCCGCAGATTCCCCGCAGTTCCCCGTGACAGTCCTGTAAAAACCGCTATCAAGATGCAAAGCACAGGACAAAGCACAGGACAAAGGACCGCGCCATGGCCGATGTGAACCGGGGTAACCGCCCGCTTTCCCCGCATTTGACGATCTACCGCCCTCAATTGACCTCCATGACGTCGATTCTCACCCGGATCACCGGCAACGCGATGCTGATCACCGCGCTGCTGATCGTGTGGTGGTTCCTCGCCGCGGCCACGTCGCTTGAGTATTTCGACACGGTGAACGGGATCATGACCAGCTGGTTCGGTGATCTGGTCTTTACCCTGTCTCTCCTAGGTCTGTGGTATCACACGCTGGCCGGTGTGCGGCACCTGATCTGGGACACGGGCCGCATGCTCGATATCCCCACTGCGGAAAAGCTGGGCTGGACCGTGCTGATCGGATCGGTCGTGCTGACCATCCTGACCATCATCATCGTTTGAGGAGCGACACCATGGCATACATGACAGATCGCAAACGCGCCCGCGGCCTTGGCTCGGCGAAAACCGGCACCGCGCATTTCTGGGCGATGAAAGTCTCTTCGCTGGCGCTGTTGGTACTGATCCCGCTGTTCGTCTTTACCTTCGGCAGTGCGCTCGGCGGCACATATGAAGAAATCCTTGCCTATTACGCGCGTCCCTTCCCGGCCATCGTGGCGGCGCTGACGCTGATCGTGGGCTTTAAACATTTCAATGACGGCGTGCAGGTGCTGATCGAGGACTATGTCCATGGGCTGGCCAACAAAGTCGCCCTCATCGTGATGACCATCATCAGCTACGGCGCAGCAGCGGTCGGCGTTTTCGCCATCGCCAAGCTCGCCCTGTAACAATACGCCCAAACGGGAGACCGATTAAATGGCAGCATATGAATACGAAACCCACGAATATGACGTTGTCGTGGTGGGGGCAGGCGGTGCTGGTCTGCGCGCGACTTTGGGCATGGCGGAGCAGGGGCTGCGCACGGCCTGTATCTCTAAGGTGTTCCCGACCCGCAGCCACACCGTGGCCGCGCAGGGCGGCATAGCCGCGTCCTTGAGCAACATGGGCCCCGACAATTGGCAGTGGCATATGTATGACACGGTCAAGGGGTCGGACTGGCTGGGCGATACCGACGCGATGGAATACCTCGCCCGCGAAGCGCCCAAGGCGGTTTACGAGCTTGAGCATTACGGCGTGCCCTTCTCGCGCACTGAAGAGGGCAAAATCTACCAGCGTCCTTTCGGCGGCCACACCACCGAATTCGGCGAAGGCCCGCCCGTGCAGCGCACCTGTGCCGCCGCTGACCGGACCGGCCACGCGATCCTGCACACGCTTTACGGCCAGTCGCTGAAGCAGAGCGCGGAATTCTTTATCGAATATTTCGCCATCGACCTGATCATGTCGGACGACGGTGTCTGCCAAGGTGTGCTCTGCTGGAAACTCGACGACGGCACCATGCATCTGTTCAGCGCCAAGATGGTCGTGCTGGCGACAGGCGGCTATGGCCGCGCCTATTTCTCGGCGACCTCCGCACATACCTGCACCGGCGACGGCGGCGGCATGGCGGCCCGCGCGGGTCTGCCGTTGCAAGACATGGAATTCGTTCAGTTCCACCCCACCGGCATCTACGGTGCGGGCTGCCTGATCACCGAAGGTGCGCGGGGCGAGGGTGGCTATCTCACCAACTCCGAAGGCGAGCGCTTCATGGAACGCTACGCGCCGACGTATAAGGATCTGGCCTCGCGCGACGTTGTTTCGCGCTGCATGACGATGGAAATCCGCGAAGGCCGCGGCGTGGGTGAGAATAAGGATCACATCCACCTGCACCTCAACCACCTGCCGCCGGAGACGCTGGACCTGCGCCTGCCGGGCATCTCGGAATCGGCACGCATCTTTGCCGGTGTGGACCTCACGAAAGAGCCGATCCCGGTGCTGCCCACCGTGCACTACAACATGGGTGGCATCCCCACGAACTACTGGGGCGAGGTGCTGAACCCGACCGCCGACAACCCCGATGCCATCGCACCCGGCCTGATGGCCGTGGGCGAGGCGGGCTGTGCTTCTGTACATGGGGCCAACCGTCTGGGCTCCAACTCGCTCATCGACCTCGTGGTCTTTGGCCGCGCCGCTGCGATCCGGGCCGCCAAGATCGTCGACGCCGACAGCCCCGTGCCCGCGCCGAACCTCAAATCGGTCGAGAAGGCGTTCGATCGCTTCGACGGTCTGCGCAATGCCAAGGGCGGCACGCCGACAGCCGAACTGCGCCTTGAGATGCAAAAGACCATGCAGGCCGATGCCGCCGTCTTCCGCACCGACAAGACGCTGGAGGAAGGCCGCAAGAAGATGATCGACGTGGCCGACAAGCTGAACGATCTGCATGTCACCGACCGCAGCCTCGTGTGGAACTCCGACCTGATGGAGACGCTGGAGCTGACCAACCTGATGCCCAACGCCACCGCCACGATCACCGCCGCCGCCGCGCGGAAAGAGAGCCGGGGCGCGCATGCGCATGAGGATTACCCGGACCGGAACGACGACGAATGGCGCAAGCATTCGCTGGCCTGGTTCGATGGCAACGATGCCAAGCTGACCTACCGCGCCGTGCACCTTGATCCGCTGACCAAGGAAGACGAAGGCGGGATCGATATGAAGAAGATCGCCCCCAAGGCACGGGTGTATTGATGGTTCGCACAGCACTCATCGCGGCCACACTGCTCGGCCTGTCGGCCTGTGTCGAGGTTCAGCAGGCGGTGGATGACACCGCCCGCCAGACCTCCAAAGGCGTGGTGACCGAGGTTCTGGCCACCCGTTTCCCGCAGGTGCCGAAAGAGCTAATCACCCCCTTCACCGATTGCATCATCGACAATGCCGACGCGCTGGAGCTGCGCGAATTGGCCCGCGCCACCGTGGTTGGCGTGGATGAGACAACAGCGGGCTCCGTGCGCACCATCCTGTCGCGCCCCGAGACCCGTACCTGCCTGCTGGCCGCCGCGCCCGCAGCCGGTCTGACGCTTTAGGAGACGCATAATGGTTCAACTGACGCTTCCGAAAAACTCCCGCATGACCAGCGGCAAGACATGGCCCAAGCCCGAAGGGGCAACCAACCTGCGCGAGTTCCACATCTATCGCTGGAACCCCGACGACGGGAAGAACCCGGCGCTCGACACCTATTTCGTCGATATGGACGATTGCGGGCCGATGATTCTCGACGCGTTGATCAAGATCAAGAACGAGATCGACCCGACGCTGACCTTCCGCCGCTCCTGCCGCGAGGGCATCTGCGGCTCTTGTGCGATGAACATCGACGGGATCAACACGCTGGCCTGCACCTACGGCATGGAAGAGATCAACGGCGTGGTGAAGATCTACCCGCTGCCGCATATGCCGGTGGTCAAGGACCTGATCCCCGATCTGACCCACTTCTACGCCCAGCACGCCAGCATCCAACCATGGCTGGAGACCGACACGCCCGAGCCGCGCAAGGAGTGGAAACAGTCGATCGATGACCGCGCCAAGCTCGACGGTCTGTATGAGTGCATCATGTGCGCCTGCTGCTCGACTTCTTGCCCCAGCTACTGGTGGAACGGCGACCGCTACCTCGGGCCAGCGGCCCTGCTGCATGCCTACCGCTGGATCATCGACAGCCGGGACGAGGCGACGGGCGAGCGTCTTGATGACCTCGAAGACCCCTTCAAGCTCTACCGCTGCCACACGATCATGAACTGCGCCAAAACCTGTCCCAAGGGGCTGAACCCGGCGGCGGCGATCGCCAATATCAAGAAACTGATGGTCGAGCGCACCGTCTAATCCACCCAATCCGACAGGAAGGCCCGGCCAAGCGCCGGGCCTTTGGTTTTTCCCATGATCCTGCCCTTTGTCATCGTTATCGTCTTTGTGATCGTGCTGATCTTTGCCCGTCGCAACGCGCCCACGCGCGACTGCCGCTGGCGCGAAGACCGGGCGGGGGACAAGGGCGCGCTGCGCAAATACCACTGCGTCGCCTGCGGGGCCGAAGCCTACCGCAGCGAAGGCCCGCCCGACCGCTGCCTCAAAGGGCTCGACACTCCGCGCCTGTGACTTGCTTTTGCCCCCAGCCCGCCGCAAGCTTGCCGGAACAGGGGAGGTGGGAATGGGTGAGCGTTTCAATGCAGATGTGATCGTGGTGGGGGCGGGTCTGGCCGGCATGGTCGCCGCCCATGAGGCCGTGCTGCGCGGTCGCCGGGTGCTGCTCATGGACCAAGAAGGCCCGCAAAGCCTTGGCGGGCAGGCCTATTGGTCGCTCGGCGGTCTCTTCATGGTCGACACACCCGAACAGCGCCGCATGGGCATCCGCGACAGCGCGGAACTCGCCTATCGCGACTGGATGGGCTCGGCGCAGTTCGACCGGGCAGAGGACGCCAATCCCCGCAAGCTCGCGGAAGGGTTCATCGACTGGGCCGCGGGCGACATGCGCGCTTGGCTGCACCAGATTGGCCTGCGCTGGTTCCCGGTCGTCGGCTGGGCCGAGCGCGGCGGGGCAGGGGCCCATGGCCACGGCAACTCTGTCCCGCGCTTTCATATCACCTGGGGCACCGGCACCGGCGTCGTCGCCCCCTTCGCGCGGCTGATGCAGGACTACGCGGCAGCGGGCAAACTGCGCCTTGCCTTCCGCCACCGCGTCACCCGGCTGGTCACAACGGATGGCGCGGTCACCGGCGTGGCGGGCGAGGTGCTGGAAAACAGCGACGCCCCGCGCGGTCAGAGCACATCGCGCAATGTCACCGGCGACTTTGAGCATACCGCCGAGGCCGTCATCCTCACCACCGGCGGCATCGGCGCCAACCACGATCTGGTGCGGCAACACTGGCCCAAAGACCGTCTCGGCCCCGCGCCGCGCCACATGGTCAGCGGCGTGCCCGACTACGTCGACGGCAAGATGCACGCCATCGCGGCAAAGGCCGGGGCGGGGCTCATTAACGAAGACCGCATGTGGCACTACTGCGAAGGCGTGCAAAATTGGGATCCGATCTGGCCCAACCACGGCATCCGCATCCTACCCGGTCCCTCGTCCATGTGGTTCGACGCGCAGGGCAATCGGATGGAAGCGCCCTGCCTGCCCGGCTTCGACACGCTCTCGACCCTCAAACGCATCCTGCAAGCAGGCGAGCACAGCTGGTTCATCCTCACGCAAAAGATCATCGAAAAGGAATTCGCCCTCTCGGGATCCGAACAGAACCCCGATCTTACCTCCGGCAAATGGGGCGAAGTCCTGAAAGCACGGCTCGGCAAGGGGGCAACCGCCGCGGTCGAGGCCTTCAAAGAAAAAGGCGCGGATTTCATCGTCGCCGAGGACTTGGAAACCCTCGTCACCCGCATGAACGCCGTCACACCCGAGACCCCCGTCGCCCTAGAGCACATCCGCGCCCAGATCAAAGCCCGCGACGGCCAATTGGGCAACCCCTTCGCCAAAGACGCCCAGATCACAGCAATACGCGGCGCCCGCAACTACCGTGGCGACCGCTTGATCCGCACCGCCAAACCCCACGCCATTCTCGATCCGGCCAACGGCCCGCTCATCGCCGTGCGGCTCAACATCCTCACCCGGAAATCCCTCGGCGGATTACACAGCGACACCCAAGGCCGCGTGCTCACGCCTGCGCGCACCATCCTCCCCGGTCTCTTCGCAGCCGGAGAGGTCTGCGGCTTCGGCGGCGGCGGCTACCACGGCTACAACGCCCTCGAAGGCACCTTCTTGGGCGGCTGCCTCTACTCCGGCCGCCTCGCCGGCCAACACGCCTGAAAGACGCACCACACCCCCTCCCTTCATCCTTTCCCAAATACCTTCCGCACTTTCCCCACACGCGAGCGCCAACCAACGAAGCACCCCCCTCGCTCACACCACCCGCCAAGCCACGAAAAAAGGCGCGACCCCCGCCGCGCCCCTTCATCCTTTTTCAAATACCAATCCCGCCCTCTCAGCAGGCGCCGCACTCAGGCAAAGGCCGCCTCCAGCGCAATCTCGACCATATCGCCAAAACTCTTCTCGCGATCCTCCGACGGCAACGCCTCGCCGGTCTGCAAATGATCGCTCACCGTCAACACCGCCAAGGCACGCCGCTTGTGCCGCGCGGCCAGCGTGTAAAGCTCCGCCGCTTCCATCTCGACACCGAGGATGCCATGGCGCACCATCTGCTCATCGAGATCGGGGCGCTCCGCATAGAAAACATCTGAGGAATAGATCCCGCCCACATGGGTCTTGGCCTCCAGCTTTTCGGCGGCAGCGACAGCAGCGCTCAAAAGGCCGTAATCGGCGCAGGGGGCGTAGTTCAATTCGCGGAAAATGCCGGAGGAGGGCGAGGTGATCGTGCTCGCCGTCATGGCGATGATCACGTCGCGGATGCCGACATGGGATTGCATCCCGCCACAAGAGCCGATGCGGATCAGGGTCTGCGCGCCATATTCGGTCATCAACTCATTGGCGTAGATCGACAGCGACGGCATGCCCATGCCCGAGCCTTGGATCGTCACCCGGTTGCCGCGCCATGTGCCGGTAAAGCCGAGCATACCGCGCACTTCGTTGACCAGTTCGGGCCCTTCAAGAAAGGTCTCCGCCGCCCATTTCGCGCGGTAGGGGTCGCCGGGCATCAATACGGTTTCGGCGATATCGCCGGGTTTTGCGCCAATATGGACGGTCATTTCTGTCTCCTGATGTTTGGCGCATTTTGCCTGCGCAAGGCGGGCTTCACAAGGGCTGCGGTGGGGCAGGGGGCGTGACGTAAACTTCCGCTCGGCGCCGTGCGGGCGGTGACTATCGAATTCACATTTCCGTTAGCAACAAAAAAGCGCCGGTGAATTGCTATTCAGCCGGCGCGAAATTCCCGTATTTCGGGAAGTATTAAACCCGCATCGTTTCCGGATCGGCACCATTCTCTACTTGGGCGCGGAACCAATTCGGCTGGCGGCCTTTTCCAGTCCAAGTCTGGGACGGGTTCTCCGGATTGGCGAACTGAGGTTTCGATTTCGGACCGGCGGGCGCTTTGCGCGGCTTCTTGGCCTTCTTGGGCGCGGGGGCCTCATCAGCTAACTCATTCAGGGAAAAGCCATATTCCGCCGCTGCCTTTTGCGCGGCCTTGCGTGCGGCGCGGCGTTCGCGCGCCTGCGCGGCCTGCAATGCCTTTTTGACATCCGACAGAAGTTTCTCCAGTTCCTTACGGCTCATGGATTTCAGGTCTTTTTCCATATCTGATATTTCCTTTCCAGATTGTGCTGGTAGAGGGAATTATAGAGGCAATAAGTTAATTGCACGATGTATTTTGTGTCAGCCTATTCCGCCGCCACTGCTTTGGGATCGGCGAGCGTAATGATATCCTGCATGATGACGTTCAATTCGAAGTCCTTCGGCGTATAGACCTGCGCCACCCCGGCGGCGCGCAAACGGGTCGCGTCGGCCTCGGGAATGATGCCGCCGACGATGACGGGAATATGGGTCAACCCGGCCTCGGCCATGCGTTTCATCAGGTCTTCGACCAGGGGCACGTGAGAGCCCGAGAGGATCGACAGGCCGACCACATGGGCAGCTTCCGTTTGTGCTGCTTCGACGATCTCCGCAGGTGTCAGACGGATGCCTTCATAGCTGATGTCCATGCCGCAATCGCGGGCGCGGACGGCGATCTGCTCGGCCCCGTTTGAGTGGCCGTCGAGGCCCGGTTTGCCGACGAGGAATTTCAGCCTGCGGCCCAATTTGTCGCTGACCGCGTCTACCGCGTCGCGCAGGTCGTCCAGACCTTCGGTCTTGTTGGACTGGCCTGCGGAAACCCCTGTGGGGCCACGATATTCCCCGTGAACGGCGCGCATCTGCGCGGCCCATTCGCCGGTGGTCACCCCGGCCTTCGCGGCGGCGATGGAGGCGGGCATGATGTTCTCGCCGCCCTGCGCTGCGGCGCGCAGATCGGCCAGCGCCTGTTTCACGGCACCCTCGTCGCGCGCGCTGCGCCATGCGTCGAGCCGGGCGAGCTGGTCGGCCTCGGCGCCGGGGTCGGATTGCATGATATCGCCCGCGCCGGTCATCAGGGGCGAGGGCGCGCCTTGCTGCCATTTGTTGACGCCCACCACGACGGTTTCGCCGCTTTCGATGCGGCGCAGCCGGTCGGCATTGCTTTCGACCAAACGTCCTTTCATGTAATCGATCGCGGAAATCGCGCCGCCCATACCGTCGAGATTCGCCAATTCGGCCCGTGCGCCTTCTTTGAGCAATTCGACCTTTGCATCGACCGCCGGGTTGCCGTCGAATAGATCGTCGAATTCCAAAAGATCCGTTTCATGGGCCATGATCTGCTGCATCCGCATCGACCATTGTTGATCCCAGGGGCGGGGCAGGCCGAGGGCTTCGTTCCATGCGGGCAATTGCACGGCGCGGGCGCGGGCTTTTTTCGACAGGGTCACGGCCAGCATTTCGATGAGAATACGGTAGACGTTATTCTCGGGTTGTTGTTCGGTCAGCCCCAGCGAATTGACCTGCACCCCATAGCGGAAACGACGGAATTTTGGGTCTTCAACCCCATAGCGCTCGCGGCAAATCTCGTCCCAAAGGTCTACAAAGGCGCGCATTTTGCACATTTCGGTGACGAAACGGATGCCTGCGTTCACGAAGAAGGAGATGCGGCCCACCAATTTCGGGAAATCCTCTGCCGGGACGCGGGGTTTCAGCGCGTCGAGCACGGCGGTGGCGGTGGCCAGCGCGAAGGCCAATTCCTGTTCCGGCGTCGCGCCCGCCTCTTGCAGGTGGTAGGAACAGACGTTCATCGGGTTCCATTTCGGGACATTCGTATAGCAGAATTCGGCCACATCCGCGATCATCTTGAGCGATGGCGCGGGCGGGCAGATATAGGTGCCGCGGCTGAGGTATTCCTTGATCAGGTCGTTTTGCACCGTGCCTTGCAGCTTTGAGACATCCGCGCCCTGTTCCTCGGCCACCGCGATATAGAGCGCGAGCAGCCATGGGGCGGTGGCGTTGATCGTCATCGAGGTGTTCATCTGTTCCAGCGGGATGCCGTCGAACAATGCGCGCATATCGCCGAGGTGATTCACTGGCACGCCCACTTTGCCCACCTCGCCACGGCTGAGCACATGGTCGCTGTCATAGCCCGTTTGGGTCGGCAGGTCGAAGGCCACTGAAAGCCCGGTCTGCCCGCGCTCGAGGTTCGAGCGGTAGAGCGCGTTGGATGCGGCGGCGGTGGAATGGCCCGCGTAGGTGCGAATGAGCCAGGGGCGGTCTTTCTGCGGTTGGGTCATCGTGGCCTCATGAATCTGGGTGGCAATAAAGTTGCGTTGCGATGTTGATAGGGGAAATAATATGCCTCTGTCAATTCGCTGCGTTGCGGCATCACCTGCGTCGCGCAAGGGGGCGCTAGACAGATAAATATTGTCCTCTCGCCCCTGCACTGTAAGGGTTAAGCCATGACGCAGACTGTGCAATTGCCCCTTTGGCTGTTCATCCTCATCGTGGTTTTCGCAGCCGTCACGGCGCTGAGCCATTTTCTACTGCCTTCGGTGCGTTGGTTCTTTCGCCGGCGGCTTGAGCGGGCGGTGGCGCGGTTGAACAAGCGGCTGACGCGGCCCATTGAGCCCTTCAAACTGGCGCGGCGGCACGACATGATCCAGCGGCTGATCTATGATCCGGAGGTCAGCCAAGAGATCGTCAACTATGCCCGCAGCAACGGCGTGCCCGAGAACGTCGCCTTTCAAAAGGCGCGGGAATATGCGCGCGAGATCGTGCCGCGGTTTTCGGCCTTTGCCTATTTCAGCTTTGGCATCCGGCTTGCGCGGTTGTTGACCAATACGGTCTACCGGGTCGAAACAGCCGTGAGTAACGAGACGACATTTGCCGCGCTGCCGCGGGATGCCACGGTGGTCTTTATCATGAACCACCGGTCGAACATGGATTACATGCTGGTGACCTATCTCGCCGCGCGGTCTTCGGCGCTGAGCTATGCAGTGGGGGAATGGGCGCGGGTTTGGCCGCTGAGCACGCTGATCCGCTCCATGGGGGCCTACTTCATCCGCCGCCGGTCGCGCGGGGCGCTCTATCGCAAGGTCTTGGCGCGCTATGTGCAGATGGCCACGACGGGCGGGGTGACGCAGGCCTTCTACCCCGAGGGCGGCTTGAGCCTGACCGGGGCCTTGCAGCCGCCGAAGGTCGGGCTTCTGTCCTATGTCGTGGATGGGTTCGACCCCGAGGGCGAGCGCGATATCATCTTTGTGCCCGTGGCGATTAACTATGACCGGGTGCTGGAAGACCGCGTGTTGATCGCCGCCGGGCAGCGCGGGGACCGGCGTTTCGGAGCGCGGATCACGGTGGTTGTGGGTTTTGTGCTGCGCAAGATGTGGCGGCGGCTGCGCGGGCGCGACACGCGTTTTGGCACGGCGGCGGTGACTTTCGGCGATCCGCTGTCGCTGCGTCGTACTGGGGCCGGCGTGCCGGTCTCGGAGTTGTCCGAGATGTTGATGGAGCGGATCGCGCAGGCGATGCCGGTGCTGACCGTGCCGCTGATCGCGCGGGTGATGTTGCAGGCCGCCCGCCCGATGAAGGAGGCCGATCTGCTGGCCGAAGTGGCTGCCACTTTGGAGCAGATGCCACCGCGCAATCGGGTGCCAAAGCCGGAAGTCCTGCCCGAACGGGTCGCCCGCGCTGTCGCGCGGCTCAAGAAACGTGGCGTCATTTCCGAAGGCCCAGAGGGGCTGGAGATCGTCGAGGGGCAGGGGCCTGTTTTGGCCTTCTACGCTAATTCCATTGCACATTTCCCCTCGGAGGATGCTGCACCTGCGGCAGAAATTGCTGCGACTGCTGGGTCATAAAATTACAAACGGCGGCATCTAGGGGTTGCATTGTTGCGCGGTGGGTCATATCCCGAAAGGGAGCCGCCGCGATTCTGCGGTGCGGCACAGACCTTGTAGACACCGATCACCGGCAGGAGGCCCACATGGCACTGGATACGAAACACGCCGAATATGACGCCCCGCAAAAGGACCTCTATGAAGTGGGCGAGATGCCCCCGATGGGGCATGTCCCGAAACAGATGTATGCCTGGGCGATCCGCCGCGAACGGCACGGCGACCCCGACAGCGCGATGCTGCAAGAGGTGGTCGACGTGCCCAAGCTTGATAGCCAAGACGTGCTGGTTCTCGTGATGGCGGCGGGCATCAACTACAACGGTGTCTGGGCCGCGCGCGGCGTGCCGATCAGCCCCTTCGACGGCCATGGCGAGCCTTACCACATCGCAGGCTCCGATGCCTCGGGCATCGTTTGGGCGGTGGGCGACAAGGTGACCCGTTGGAAGGTCGGCGATGAGGTGGTGATCCACTGCAACCAAGACGACGGCGACGACGAGGAATGCAACGGCGGCGACCCGATGTATTCTCCCAGCCAGCGGATCTGGGGCTACGAGACGCCCGACGGCTCTTTCGCGCAGTTCACCCGGGTGCAGAGCCAGCAGTTGATGCCGCGCCCCAAGCACCTCACGTGGGAGGAAAGCGCCTGCTACACGCTGACGCTGGCGACCGCTTACCGGATGCTCTTTGGCCATGAGCCGCATGACCTGAAGCCCGGCCAGAACGTGCTTGTCTGGGGCGCCTCCGGTGGCCTCGGCTCCTATGCGATCCAGCTCATCAACACCGCGGGCGCCAATGCGATCGGCGTGATTAGCGACGAGAGCAAGCGCCAGTTCGTGATGGATCTCGGTGCGAAGGGGGTGTTGAACCGCAAGGACTTCAACTGCTGGGGCCAACTGCCCACGGTGAACACGCCGGAATATGCCGAGTGGTTCAAGGAAGCGCGGAAGTTCGGCAAGGCGATCTGGGACATCACCGGCAAGGGCGTGAACGTCGATATGGTGTTTGAGCACCCCGGCGAGGCGACCTTCCCGGTCTCCACCTTCGTGGTGAAGAAGGGCGGCATGGTGGTGATCTGCGCAGGCACAAGCGGGTTCAACCTGACCTTCGACGTGCGCTACATGTGGATGCACCAGAAGCGCTTGCAGGGCAGCCACTTTGCCCACCTCAAACAGGCGAGTGCGGCCAACAAGCTGATGATGGAGCGGCGGCTCGACCCCTGCATGTCCGAGGTCTTTAGCTGGGCCGACCTGCCCGAGGCGCATATGAAGATGATGCGTAATGAGCATAAGCCGGGGAATATGTCGGTACTGGTCCAAGCGCCGACGACCGGGCTGCGCACGTTGGAAGACACGCTGGTCGCCCGCGACTGAGCATCACGGATCGGCTAAGATGAAACCCCCGTGGCTTCGGCTGCGGGGGTTTTGCATGGTGCCCTGTCGAAACAGAGGCTTAGCGCCCGCAGCCCCGCTATTTATGTGGGGGCAGAAAGCGCGGATGGTGCAAAATTTCGTACATGCTATGGTTGTATTAATCTGCCATTAACCAAAGCTGGGCGACCCTCATGCGAGATGATTGGATATTGGACGTTTTGGCCGATCTCAGGGCTTTTGCCATGGCGAACCAACTGCCGCGCACGGCGGAACAGTTGGACGACGCGGCGCTGATCGCTCTGGCTGAGATGTCCTTGCAACGCGAAAGGGCCATGGGCCGGACGCATGAGGATAAAGCCGCATCTGGAACGGATTTGGGAAAGGCTGGCGCAGGCTGATGGCCAGCCCGCCCTTGGGCAGGCCTGCAAAGACCTGCGCGATCACTATGGCATTTTGCATGTCGTCTATCACTGGGTCGACACGGCGGGGGTGCAATATGGCTGCGGCACCTATGGCGCGCTCTGGTCTGAGCGCTATCAGGCGCATAATTACCTGCGGATCGATCCTGTGGTCTCGGGCTGCTATCGCCGGTTCGAGCCGGTGGATTGGAAAGACCTCGATTGGTCCTCTCGCGCCGCGCGGCAGTTTCGCCGGGATGCTTTGGACCATGGGGTTGGCGATCAGGGGTTCTCGGTCCCGATCCGGGGGCCGCATGGGCAATTCGCGCTTTTCACCACGAACCACAGTTGCACCGATCGGGTTTGGGCCGCTTTCACCGCGCGGCACCGGCGCGATTTGATTTGGGCGGCCCATTGCTTCAACGAAAAGGCGCTGGCGCTGGCCCCGGAGCGGGCACCGGGTGCCGTGCAGGCGCTGTCCCCGCGCGAGGTGGATGCGATGACCCTGCTGGCGGTGGGCTACAGCCGCGCGCAGGTGGCTGACCGTCTGTCGATCTCGGAACATACGCTGCGGGCCTATGTGGAAAGCGCCCGCTTCAAACTGGGGGCGTCCAACACCACCCATGCCGTCGCCCGTGCGCTCAGCCGGGGGCTGATCGTCGTCTAAGGCGGATAATCCACATGAATCGCAGGCGCGCGGGGCAAAGCCATCTGGCCCCCGGCGCGGGGCTCATTTAGGGTCGCCCAATGACATCTACCGCGCTCACCTATTCCGAAGACCAAGCCGCCGCCCATGACAAGGTGGCCGATATGCTGCGCTCTGCGGGCATCGATCTGGACGACTCGCTTTTGATGCCGCCTGCGGGCGGGCCGGATCAGGTGATGGCGGTGACCGGCAAGGCCGGATCGGGCAAGACCCTGCTGCTGGCCGAGCTTTACCGCGCGCTGGAAGGGGCCGGGGTCGAGATCGTCTCGGGCGATTACGAATCGCGCAAGAAGCGGGAGAAGCGCACCTTGGCGATCCTCGCGCCCACCAACAAGGCGGCGAGCGTGCTGCGCCTGCGCGGGGTGCCCGCGACGACGATCCACCGCATTCTCTATACGCCGGTCTATCACCCTGAATACGAGCGCATCGCCGAATGGCTGACCGGCAACGGCGAAAAGCCCGAGATCGAGGGCCTCAGCGAAATGGCGCTCGACCGCGCGGCGGCGTTTTTCGCGAACAACAAGTCGGTGCCCGGGGCGCTGGCGGCGGCGGGGCTGCGTGGCAGCGACTTCATCACCGGCTGGAAACGGCGGGAAGAGCCCTTGGATATCGGTTTTGTCGACGAAAGCTCGATGCTGGACGACAAGCAGTTCGAGGATTTGAAAGAGATTTTCCCGACGCTGCTGCTGTTCGGCGACCCGGCGCAGTTGGCACCGGTGGGGCAGTCGGGCACGATGGTCTTCGAGAAACTGCCCGAGAAGCGCGTCTTGAACCTCAACCGCATCCACCGGCAAGAGGCCGACAACCCGATCCTTGATCTCGCCCATGCGCTGGCCGATCCGCAGTTGGAGTTTCATGACTTTGAGCGGATGATTGAAGACGCGGCGCGCCGCGATGACCGCGTGGTCTGGGGCCAGCGTGTTGAGGTCGACCTGATGGCGCGCAGCCCGGTGCTGGTCTGGCGCAATGCGACGCGTATTCGGCTCATCAATGCGTTCCGCAGCGTGCATGGCGCGCCGGAGGATGCGTTGTTGGCGGGTGAGCCGCTGATCTGCGATGGGATCGAACTGCCGCTGAAACACCGGAAGAAACGGCTGGACCTTGAAGCGCGCGGCCTGATCAAGGGCGCGCAGGTGGTCTATCTGGGCGAGGGGCGCAAGCCCGGCTTTAGCCGCTTGCATGTGATCGGGGCCGAGGACCCGCAGGTGAGTGCCGCTTCGATCGTGAAGATCGAGAAACCCGACGAAGAAGAGCCCTTCATCCCCTTCGCCGCGCGCATGGGGGCGACCTTTCTGCACGGGGCGGCGGTGACGATCCACAAGGCCCAAGGCAGCCAGTGGGAGAATGTGCAGGTCTTCGCCCCCGATCTCTATGCCGCCGCACGGATGGGGCGGAGTGAGGCGGGGCAGCCGCTGTGGAAACGGCTGGCTTACGTCGCCATCACCCGCGCTCAGGAGCGGCTGATCTGGGTGGTGCGCAACCGGCTCAGCAAGCCTTCGGGGCCGCTGCGGGTGGACGATCTGCGGGCCGCGCCAGCGGCGGCGCTGACGCTTGAGGCGACCGAGGATGGCGCGGCTTAGCGGCGCATGAGGCCGAAGACGGCAGAGGCGCCCCAGCCCGCCGCGACCGCGATGAAGAGCGACAGGAGCCCGTAGAGAAACGCCTGTTGGTGGGCGAGGTTGAACAACCAACGCTCCATCCCGACTTTGCGCACGTCGATGATCGTCTCATATTGCGCCACCACATCGCCGCCGCGCGTGAGGAAAATCCGCGTGTCATAGGCCCCTTCGGTGAGCGAGGCGGGCAGGGCGACGGCGGCGCGGAAGAGGGTCTGCTCATCCACCTTCACCCCGTCTTCGATGACTTGGTACAGGTTCGCATCTTTGCGCACGCGGATCAGCGCGTCGGTGAATTGGGTGGGGTCCGCGATTTCCATCGGGGCGCCGACCGACCGGATGGCGCGGGGGATGGAGATGCGGTGGCGCAGGTCTTCGATGCGTTTGAGCACCTCGGCCAGCGGGCCGGAGGTGACCACGGCGTAGAAGCTTGGTGCGCGGTCGACCTCAACCGCGGCGGTGTTCACCCAGATGCCAAAGCGCCGCTCTTTGCGGCGCACCATCACCGGGGCCGAGGGGCCGGAGACGGTAATGACGACTTCGAGCGGCGCGCCATCGGGGATCGGGGTTTCGCGTTTGACGGCCCCGTAGACGAGGATCTCGGACCCGTCGAAATTGGTGGTGATGGAGACTTCGGCCTGGCTGAGGCCAAGCACGATTTCCTCTTCCGCCGTGGCGGTCAGGGCCGTGAAACACAGGCCAAGGAAGGCGATCAGCGCGCGCATCATTCCGCCGCCACCGGGCTGAGTGAATAGAGTTCCGCCGGCTCCAGCAACAGGTCGAGCGCCAGCTTGCCGCAGACCGCCAAGACCAGCACCGCGAGCAGGATGCGCAGCTGTTCGGCCTGCATCCGCACGCCGATCCGCGTGCCCACCTGCGCGCCGAGTACGCCGCCCACCAGCAGCAGCACTGCCAGCACGATGTCGACCGTCTGGTTGGTGGTGGCATGCAGCATGGTGGTGAAGCCGGTGACGAAGATGATCTGCAACAGCGAGGTGCCGATCACCACTTTTGTCGGCATGCCGAGCAGGTAGATCATCGCGGGCACCATGATGAAACCGCCGCCCACGCCCATGATCGCCGAAAGCATCCCGACCGCCGCGCCGACCAGCACCGGCGGGATCACCGAGATATAGAGGCCCGAAACCCGAAAGCGAATTTTGAACGGCAGCCCATGCACCCAATAGTGCTTCTTGCGTTTGACTCGGCCCCCCTTGCGGGTGCGGCGGATGGCGCGGAGCGATTCCACGAACATCAGCCCGCCGATAATGCCAAGGAAGACGACATAGCAAAGCGTCACCAGCAGATCGACTTGGCCGAGCGATTTCAGGTAGTTAAAGATGAACATGCCGATGCCGGAGCCGATCAGGCCCCCGGCCAGCAGCACCCAGCCCATTCGGAAATCGACCGTCTTTCGCTTGAGATGCGCCAGAAGCGCCGAGAAGGAAGAGGCCACGATTTGATTGGTCGAGGTCGCCACCGCCACGGCGGGCGGGATGCCGACAAAGAACAGCAGCGGCGTGATCAGAAACCCGCCGCCGACGCCGAACATGCCCGAAAGGATGCCCACGATGCCGCCCAATCCCAAAAGGAGGAAGGCGTTGACCGATACTTCGGCAATGGGCAGGTAGATTTGCATGACGTTTCCTAGCCCCGAACGGCCGCGCAGTTCAACATAGCTTGTCGCGGTGAGGCGACCACTTTGACAGGTTGCGCCGATCCGGCCCTCGGGTGCAAGGGCCGGAAGGAAGTGTCAACGTTCTTTCACATAGGGCTCGCCACCCGCGCGCGGCGGGATCGCTTTTCCGACAAAACCGGCGAGGATCACCACGGTCATCAGGTAGGGCAGGGCGCCCAGAAGCTGGCCCTGCACCTTGATGCCGATGACCGACTGGATCACGTCCGGTCGGGTCTCCAGCGCGCCGAAGAGGCCGAAGAGCAGGGTGGCCCAAAGGGCGTACCACGGACGCCACTTGGCGAAGATCAGCGCGGCCAGCGCGATGAAGCCGCGGCCCGCCGACATGTCCTTGACGAAACCCGCCTGCAGCGCGGTGCTGAGGTAGGCGCCCGCCACGCCGCAGAGCAGCCCCGCGATGGCCACCGCGGCATAGCGCAGACCCACGACCGAGACACCGGCGGTGTCGACGGCGGCGGGGTTCTCGCCCACCGCGCGCAGGCGCAGGCCGAAGCGGGTGCGGAACAGGATCCACCATGTCAGCGGCACGGCGAGGAAGGCGGCATAGACGAGGATCGAATGGCCCGAGATCAGCTCTTCGTAAAGCGGGCCGATGACGGGCACGCTCTCCATCGCCTCAGCGAAGGGCAGAGTGATCGGCTCGAACCGCGCGCCGCCGAAGAGCGAGGGGGTGCGGCCCCCTTGGGCGAACCAGTCCTGCGCGATCAGCACGGTCATGCCCGCGGCGAGGAAGTTGATCGCCACGCCTGAGATCAGCTGGTTGCCGCGGAAGGTGATCGAGGCAAGGCCATGCACGGCGCTAAGCGCCAGCGAAGAGGCGATGCCCGCCGCCAGACCCAGCCAGACCGACCCGGTGATTGAGGCGAGCGCCGCCGAGAAGAAGGCCGCGGCCAGCATCTTGCCCTCAAGCCCGATGTCGAAGACGCCCGCGCGTTCGGAGAAAAGACCGGCAAGACAGGCTAAGAGCAGCGGCGTCGCGAGCCGCACGGTGCTGTCAAGCAATTGGATGAGCGTGATGTAGTCCATAGGTCAGACCCGCTTTCTCAGGGGGGTATAGGGGCTCATTCCGCGCTCTCCGACTGGGCGCTGCGGGGGCCGGGTTTGGGCGGGCCGGGGCGGCGGAACATCAAGAAGAAACGCTCCAGCGGCATCCGCACCATATTGTCGAGCGCCCCGGTGAAGAGGATCACCAGCGCCTGGATGACGACGATCAGCTCGCGCGGGATCGAGGTCCAGAGCGCAAGCTCCGCGCCGCCTTGGTAGAGGAAGCCAAAGAGCAGCGCGGCAAAGAAGACGCCCACCGGGTGCGAGCGGCCCATCAGCGCCACGGCGATGCCGATGAAGCCCGCGCCCTCGGTCGCGTTCAGCACCAGACGTTCGCTTTCGCCCATGACGTTGTTGATCGCCATCAGCCCTGCCAGCGCGCCCGAGATGATCATGGTGATCATGGTGATGCGCACGGGCGAGATGCCGGCGTATTTCGCCGCCGGCTGCGAATGGCCGTAGGCGCGGATTTCATAGCCCAGACGGGTGCGCCAGATCAGCATCCAGATCGCCACGCAGGCGCCGACGGCCACCAGCAGCGAGACGTTGGCGGGTGCGGATTTGGAGAAGGCGATGCCAAGGGGGGCAAGCAACTCGTGCAGGGTCGGCAGATGCACGGCCTCGGGGAAGCGGGCGCTCGCCGGGTCCATGCTGCCGGGCGGGCGCATGACGTTGACCAGCACGTAGTTCAGCAGCGCCGCGGCGATGAAGTTGAACATGATCGTGGTGATGACGACGTGGGAGCCGCGCTTGGCCTGTAGCCAGCCGGGGATCGCGGCCCAGATGGCGCCCAGAAGACCGGCCATGACGCCGCAACCGATCAGTGCCAGCGTCCAATGCGGCCAGGGGATGTAGAGCGCGGCCAGCGCCACGCCAAGGCCGCCCAGCATCGCCTGACCCTCGCCACCGATGTTGAACAGCCGCGCGTGGAACGCCACGGCGACGGCAAGGCCGGTGAAGATGAAGTTGGTGGCGTAGTAGAGCGTGTAGCCCCAGCCATAGGTCGAGCCGAGCGCGCCCTTGACCATCAGGTTCACGGCCGCGATCGGGTCTTCGCCGATCGACAGGATCACCAGCGCCGAGAGCACGGCAGCCAGCAGCAATGAGATCAGCGGCACGAGGATCACCTCGGCCCATTTCGGCATCACGTCCATCTCAGACCTCCTTGCGCGCGTCGCCGCCCGCCCGGGCGAGATTGGCCTCGACCTCGGCCACGCTATGTTCGTTCTCGGTATCGGTGATGCCTGCCATCAGCAGCCCAAGCTCCTTTTCGTCGGTCTGATCGGCGGCGCGTTCGCCCATGATCTGCCCGTCGAACATCACCGCGATGCGGTCCGACAGGGCGAGGATTTCCTCGAGCTCGACCGAGACCAGCAGGATCGCCTTGCCCTGATCGCGCAGGGCGATGATCTGCTCGTGGATGAACTCGATCGCGCCGATGTCGACGCCGCGGGTGGGCTGGCCGATCAGCAAAAGATCGGGGTTGCGCTCGATCTCGCGGGCCAGAACGATCTTCTGCTGGTTGCCGCCCGAGAAATTCTTGGCCGCCAGCGTCGGATCGGGCGGGCGCACGTCGAAACGGGCCATCTTGTCTTCGGCATCGGCGCGGATCGCGGCATGGTCCATCAGCATGCCGCTGTTGAAGCGATCGTCGTGGTGGTAGCCGAAGACGTTGTTCTCCCAAGCCTGGAAATCCATGATCAGGCCTTCGCGCTGGCGGTCTTCGGGCACATGGGCCACACCACGCGCACGGCGCGACTGGCCGTCGCTCTTCTTGCCCGAGAGATCCAGCGGGGTGCCGTTGAGCGTGACGTTGCCGGTGCCGTCGGCATAGCCGCCTAGCACTTCCAAGAGTTCCGACTGGCCGTTGCCCGCAACGCCCGCAAGGCCCAGCACTTCGCCGGCGCGAATCTGCAGATCAATCCCGCGCAGCCGCTCGACGCCCTTGTCGTCGACCACCCGCAGGCCCTTGATGTCGAGGATGACATCGCCCGGGGTGGCGGGCTCTTTGTTCACGCGCAAGAGCACCTTGCGCCCGACCATCAGCTCGGCCAGTTCCTGCGGCGAGGTCTCGGCGGTTTTCACGGTGGCGGTCATTTGGCCGCGGCGCATGACCGACACGGTGTCGGTGATCTCCATGATCTCGCGCAGCTTGTGGGTGATGAGGATGATGGTTTTGCCCTCGGAGCGCAGACGCCCGAGAATGCGGAACAACTGGTCGGCCTCGGCCGGGGTCAGCACGCCGGTGGGCTCGTCGAGGATGAGGATATCGGCCTGCCGGTAGAGCGCTTTCAGAATTTCCACACGCTGCTGCATGCCGACGCCGATGTCCTGAATCTGCGCGTCGGGGTCGACGTTGAGGCCGTAGTCCTTCGACAGTTCGATCAGCGTCTTGCGCGCCTTCGACAGCGAGGGCTTCAAGAGGCGGCCATCCTCGGCACCGAGGATGATGTTTTCCAGAACGGTGAAGTTCTCGACCAGCTTGAAGTGCTGGAACACCATGCCGATGCCTGCGGCGATGGCGGCTTGACTGTCGGGGATCTCGGTCTTGCGGCCACCGATGTAGATCTCGCCCGCGTCGGCCTTGTAGAAGCCGTAGAGGATCGACATCAGCGTCGATTTACCGGCGCCGTTCTCGCCGATGATGCCGTGGATCGTGCCCGGCATGACGCGGATGGAGATATCTTTGTTGGCCTGTACCGGGCCGAAGGCCTTGGAGATGCCCTTGAGTTCGATCGCGGGGGCGGTATCGGTCATGTCAAAAGGTCCTGCGGGCGTTGCAGCCCTTGATCTGGCGTTGGTCCATCGCTGCCCCGGTCACGCTGTGGGGTTTTAAAAGGGGCCGCGCCGATGATCGGCGCGGCCCCGGGGGTCGATTGTGGATAAATCGGACTCAGAAGTCCAGTGCCGGGCAGCTGTCGTTCTCGTAGTAGGAGACGACTTTGATCTCGCCGTCGATGATCTTCTGGCGCGCTTCGTCGACAGCGGCCTTCATCTCTTCGGTCACGAGATCTTGGTTATGCTCGTCGATGGCAACGCCAACACCTTCTTCGGCAAGGCCAAGGGTCACGACTTCGCCGACTTCAAGGTCTTCGCCCGCCATCATCGCGTCATAGACGGCGACATCGACGCGTTTCAGCATGGAAGTCAGGACCTTGCCCGGGTGCAGGTGGTTCTGGTTGCTATCGACGCCGATCGACAGGATGCCTTCGTCGGCAGCGGTTTGCAGCACGCCCACGCCGGTGCCGCCCGCCGCGGCATAGACCACGTCAGCGCCTTGGTTGATCTGGGCCTTGGTGATCTCGGAACCCTTCACCGGGTCGTTCCACGCGGCGGGGGTGGTGCCGGTCATATTGGCGATGACGGTTGCGTCGGGGTTGGTCGCCTTGACGCCTTGGGCATAGCCGCAGCCGAAGTGACGGATCAGCGGCACGTCCATGCCACCGACGAAGCCCACGGTGTCGCTCTCGGAGGCCATCGCGGCCATGACGCCGACGAGGTAGGAGCCTTCATGTTCGGCAAAGCTGACCTGACGCACGTTGGGCAGGTCGAGCCAGTTCACGTCGATCACGGCGAACTTGGTGTCGGGATAGTCGGGCGCGACGGTCGCCAGCGGATCGGCCATGGCAAAGCCCATGGTGATGATCGGGTTGGCACCGGATTCGGCGAAGCGGCGCAGGGCCTGCTCACGCTGCGCTTCGGACTGCATTTCGATCTCGGCGAATTTGCCGCCGGTTTCTTCGGCCCAGCGGGAGGCACCGTTGAAGGCCGCTTCGTTGAAGCTCTTGTCGAACTTACCGCCGAGGTCGAAGATCAGCGCCGGTTCAGCCGCTGCCGCGCCCGCGGTGAGCGCGAGGCCCGCAGCAGCGCCGAGGAATTTCGTCATGAGGGTCATTTGGTGTCTCCCGGGTTGTGGTGTCGGGCGGTCAATCAGATGCTGCCGCCACGGCGTTTGTGGATCATGTGATCAAGTATAATCTAGGGCGCAGGCGGGGGGTAGGGTCAACCGCTTTTTGAGGGCAAGCCGCCCGGATCGCCAGCGTGACCATGGGTCAAGACGCGTTGCAGGATGCAGGCATCCACAGGTGGGACGCCGCTGCGCGCGTAATAGGCACGGCGGGTGGCGATTTGGGCAAAGCCTTGATCGGTATAGAGCGCGCGGGCGGGTAGATTATCGGCAGCGACTTCGAGAAAGGCACTTTCGCAGTCGGCGGGCAAGGCCGCCAGCCAGTCGCGCAGCAGGGCCCGGCCCAGCCCCCGGCGCTGCTGCGCAGGGTCCACGGCAAGCGTCAGCAGTTCGGATTCGCCCGCGATGGTGCGGGTCAGGGCAAAGCCGCCGGGGCGGGTGAAAAGCTGCACGAAGGGGCTGTCGAGCAGGCTTGCGAACTCCGCCTCTTGCCACGGCCTGTCTTGGGTGAAGGCCGCAGCATGGAGCGCGGCGAGGGCCGCCGGTGTCACGGCAGCAGAACCGGTGCCGCGTCGCGGGCGGGCGCGGCATCGGCGGGGCGCAGGTAAAGCGGCGCAGGGCGCGGCGGATTGCTGGCAAAGCGGCGCGCGGCGATGAGGGCGATGGCTTCGGCCACCGGCATCGCTGGCGGCTCTCCGCCCGCGCCGATCAGCGGGCCGGTGAAGGCCGGGAGGGCGGCGGCGTCGTGTAGTGCGGGTTCGGAAATGCCGGGGTTGTCAGAGCCTTGCAAGAAAACTTGATCACGGCGGGCATCCACCGCACAGGCACAGGGGCCATCATGGCCTTCGCGCAGCGCGTCAAAGGCGTTGACCCCGACCGCCGGAATGCCAAGGCCGAGCGCCAGCCCGCGCGCGGTGGACACGGCGATGCGGATGCCGGTGAAATTCCCCGGCCCGATGCCGACGCCAAGCGCGGTGAGATCGGCATAGACCACGCCCGCTTCGGCCAGCAATTCTTCGCAGAGGACCAGCAGGCGTTCGGCCTGTCCCTTGGTCATCGGCTCGGTACGGGAAGCCAAGATCCGATCGCCCGACAGCAAAGCGGCCGCGCAATGCGCGGCCGATGTGTCGAAGGCCAGAATCAGTGGCCCTCTTGCGTGATGCTCAGGCAACCGGGCGCACCTCTGTGACCTCGGGGATGTAATGGCGCAGCAGGTTCTCGATGCCCATCTTTAGCGTCAGCGTCGAAGAGGGGCAGCCCGCGCAGGCACCCTGCATGTGCAGATAGACGACGCCACGCTCAAACCCGTGGAAGGTGATGTCACCCCCGTCTTGGGCCACGGCGGGACGCACGCGGCTGTCCAGCAACTCTTTGATCTGGCCGACGATTTCACCGTCTTCGCCGTCATGCGCGGCGTGGCCGGATGTGGGCTGGTGGTCAGAGGCCATGACCGGCTCGCCGGACTGGAAATGCTCCATGATGGCGCCGAGCAGGGCGGGTTTCACATGGTCCCATTCCACCGCGTCTTGCTTGGTCACGGTGACGAAATCGGTGCCGAAGAACACACCGGTCACGCCCTCGACCGCAAAGAGCCGTTGGGCCAGCGGGGAGGTTGCCCCGGCTTCGGGGGAGGGGAAATCAGCGGTGCCCATCTCCAGCACGGTCTGACCCGGCAGGAACTTGAGCGTTGCGGGGTTCGGAGTGGATTCGGTCTGGATGAACATGGGGTGTACCTCGCTTTCGGCGTGGCTCCTGATATGCGCCTGCGCGGGCGGCAAGTCAAGGTTTAGAACCGTTCTAAATTGCGGCGCCGGGCATTGGGCGGGCGGCAGAGCGCTTAGGTGATCGCTTCGAGCCGTTCCTTGCTCAGATCGCCGGGCACGATGGTGATCGGCACGGGCAGGGCACCGGCAGAGCGCGACAATTGCGTGACCAGCGGGCCGGGGCCTTTCTTGCGGTCACCGCTGGCGCCGAGCACCAGAACGCCGATGTCGGGGTCGTCGGACAGCTGCTGGATGATCTCATCCGTGTGTTCGCCCTCGCGGATGATCAACTCAGGGTCGACGCCCTGTTTGTCGCGCATCCATTTGGCGAAAACCTCGAAATGCACTTCGATCCGCTCGCGGGCCTCTTCGCGCATCAGGTCGCCAACGCCGATCCAATGGTTGAACTCTTCGGGCGGGATCACCGACAGGACGGCCACGCCGCCCCCCGTGCGCGCCGCGCGCAGGGCGGCGAAACGCATGGCATTCAAACATTCGGTGCTATCGTCCAACACCACTAGGAATTTCCGCATCAAACCCTCTCTCCGCACCTCCTCCCGGTGCGGTACGATCATGGCGCGGGCGGGCGGCGCTGGCAATTGCTTTCGCGCGCCGCCGCCGTACGGGCCTTCAGCCGCGCTGACTTGCGGCCCAATCCCAATACATTTCACGCACCCGGCGCGTGACCGGGTTCTGGTTGTCCCCGGTGCCATATTGCGTCTCGTCAAAGGCGCTGACAGGCGTGACCTTCATCATATTGCCCGACAGAAAGACCTCATCGGCGGCATGGAAGTCGTCAAAGCTGAGGACGGTCTCATGCACCTTCATCCCCGCCTCGCGCATGTTCGACATATGCCGCGCGCGGGTGATCCCGGCAAGGAAGGTGCCATTGGGAATGGGGGTGAAGACCTCACCATCCTTGACCATGAAGACGTTGGCGCTGGCGCTTTCGGCGACATTGCCCATGGCATCGGCCACCAGCGCGTTGCCAAACCCTTTGGCGCGCGCCTCGACCATCATGCGGGCGTTGTTGGGGTAGAGACAGCCCGCCTTGGCGTTAACGACGTTATCCTCCAGCACCGGGCGGCGGAAGCGGGTGCGGGTGAGGGTGGTCGCGGCTTCGGGCGGGGCCATGGGGATGGCCTCAAGGCTGATGGCAAAGCCGGTGGCACCTTCGCGCGGCACGATGCCCAACTCGTCACCCGCCAGCGCCCAATACATCGGGCGGATATAGACCGCCTGATCGCGCGAATAGCTCTTCAGCCCCTCGCGGCACATCTCGATCATATCCTCGGTTTCAACCGTGGGAGTGATCATCAGCGCGCGGGCCGAGCGGTTGATCCGCGCGCAATGCGCCTCGAGGTCCGGGGCCAGCCCGTCGAACAGCCGCGCCCCGTCGAAAACGGTGGTGCCCAGCCATGCGCCGTGGTCGGCGGCTTTGATGGTCGGCAGATCGCCGTCATGCCATGCGCCGTTGAAATAGGTCTTGATGTCTGTGCCGGTGGCCATGTGACGATCCTCAGGAATTGCTTCGGTAGATGCCCTCGGGCAGGTTCAAGGCCGCCGTCAGATCGCTCAGCTGCGCGGGGGACAGGGTGATCTTGGCCACACGGTCGGTTCGGGCGTCCCATTGCTCGATCGTAATCTGCCCCGCGAAAGCAGAGACGGTGACGTCCTCGCGCAGGGGCGCGTCGGATTCGTCGATCAGGGTGATGACGGTGGCGTCGAATTCATGCTCGATGGTAAACATGAGGGCACATTAGGCTTTGTGCTCACGAGCGCAAGACAGGCTTTGTGCTCACGAGCGCAAGACAGGGTTTGTGAAGCCAAGCGCAAGACCGCCGTGGGATGTCAAAGCGCCGTGAACGGGGGTGGCGGCGGCAGGGCGTCATGATAGACAGGTGGCTCAAGGACCCCCGAGCGAGGATCAGCCGTGAAATTGTTAAATGCCCTTGGCGCATTTGCCGTCATCGCCCTGCTTTCTGCCTGTGAGGTGGCACCGATCCAAACAGGCCCGATCCCGGTCGACCGGCCGCAGACCACGGGAAAGACAAGCCCGCAGCTGAGCGCGAGCGCGGCGGCGCGGAGCTTTGTTCAGGTGGTCCGCACGCTCGAACCCGTGGCCGAACGGGAGTGTCGGAACCGGACGACGGGGATGAACTGTGATTTCAATATCGTGGTCGACGACCGCCCCGGCCAACCGGCCAACGCCTTTCAAACGCTTGATAAAAATGGCCGCCCCATCGTGGCGTTCACATTGGCGCTGATCGCCGATGCCCGCAACGAAGACGAGCTTGCTTTTGTGCTGGGCCATGAGGCCGCGCATCACATCGCGGGCCATATTGAACGGCAGCAGCAAAACGCCATGGCGGGGGCGGTGATCTTTGCCGGTCTCGCTACGCTGAGCGGGGGCGATGCCAATGCCGTGCGCACGGCGCAGGAATTGGGCGCAGAGGTCGGCGCGCGGCGTTATTCCAAGGATTTCGAGCTTGAGGCCGACGCCCTTGGCACGATCATCACCGCGCGGGCGGGCTATGACCCGCTGCGCGGCGCCGAGTTCTTTACCCGCATTCCCGATCCCGGCGACCGTTTCCTTGGCACCCATCCGCCCAATAACGCCCGGATTGATATCGTGCGGCGCACCATGGCGGGGCTGTAACGCTTTGCGCAAACTGGGTCAGGTGCTGAACGACCGCGGGTCGAAATATGCGGTGTCGGGCTGCCCTGCGCGCAACCGGGCCGAGGTCGATGCCGCGTTGAAAGACCTCAAACGCGAGAAATCCTACGCCAAGGCCACGCATAGCACTTGGGCGGTGCTGCTGTCGGATGGCGGCCCGCTGAAAGGGGACGATGGCGAATCCGGCGCGGGCATGGTGATCCTGCGGATGTTGGAGCGCGAGGGGCTGACCGATCATCTGATCGTCGTCACCCGCTGGTACGGCGGCAAACATTTGGGCGGTGACCGGTTTCGCCATGTGCAGACCTGCGTGCGGGCCTATCTGGATGAGGCCGCAGGCTAAAGGCTGAGCGCGATGGCGGCAAAGAAACAGGCCGTGGCGACCAGCACAAAGACATGCCATATGGCGTTTTGATAGCGCATGCCGGGATGGGCATAGACCAAGGTGCCCGCCGAATAGGTCAGCCCGCCCGCGGCCACCAGCGCCAGTGCCGCCCCCGGCAGATTGTGCCACATCGGGTAGATCAACAGGACCGAGAGCCAGCCCATGCCGAGGTAGAGCGCGAGCGATCCGCGCGCATCGGTGCGCCAGAACCAGAGCTTGGCCACCGCGCCGATCACCGCCAGCGCCCAGACCACGCCGAGGATGCCATAGGCAAAGCCCGAACCAATCACCATCACCAGCGGCGTATAAGTGCCCGCGATCTTAAAGTAGATCGCCGCATGATCGACCCGGCCCAGAAAGGCGCGGCTGCGGTCGAAGGGCAAAAGGTGATAGATGGCGGAGGCAGTGAAGGAGGCAAGGATGCAGCCCGCGTAGATCGCGGTGGCGGTCAATTGCCCCTCTTGCCCGGCGGCATGGATCATCAAAAGGATACTGGCGGGAATGGCGAAGCCAAGGCTCAGCACATGCACGGTGCCGTCGGCCAAAGTCTCAGCGATGGAGGTCGGATAGCCCATGACAGAAAGGTAGCAGCGAAACCGCTTTCTGCCATGGGTGACGAAAGGGAAAGCGCCGAGCCCGGTGGATCAGCGCGGTTTGTTCCCGTCGATCCAGCGCGACATCAGGGTCTTGTCGCGAAAACACTCCTGCGGGACATCGCGGCGTTTCAACCGCGCGATGCGTTCGGCAAAGGCGACTTGTTTGGCGGAAGGGTAGGCGGCAAAAGGCCCCTCCAACGTCTGCGGTTTATGGGCGTCGATCCATTCCGAGACTGCCGCGCGATCCGCTTCGATGCCTTTGGGAAGCTCTTCACCCGTTCGCTTGGCGAGGGACTGGGCGTATTGCATCTGTTTTTCGGTCGCGGGCATGCGGCGGTCGGCCTGTTTGGGCTGCGCGCTATCGTTGCCACGGGGCGGGCGACCTTGCTGCTCAAGGTCGAAGATGCCGGGGAACTGAGGTTGAAAAGACATGTGGTCATTCCTCTGCTACTGCGTTCTACATATAGAACAGAAAGGGAACATATGCAAGTCTCTCCGTAATCTCGCCCTTCCATGGTAGTATATCTAGTAGCGGGGCTGTTTTGTTCCACAATATCTGCGATGCGTGCGCTATCGCAGCTGTTCCGCCGCCTCTGCGATCAGTTCCGCCGTCTTCACCATCCGCGCGGGCAGGGGGCGCCCGCGCCGGGAGGCGAGCCAGAGGTCATGCCAACGCCGCTTGGGCAGAGGCAGTAGGCGCAACCGGTCCTTGGCTGCAAAAGTCTCGACCCCGCTGCGGGGCAAGAGCGTATAGCCCACGCCCCGCGCCACCGCCGCTGGGATCTGGCCGATCTGGTTCACATAGCCACGCAGGCGCATCCGGTCGGCCCCCGGATAGCTTTCCGGGAAATTGAGCTGGAGCAGATCGTCGGCATAGGCGAAGCCATCGGGGTGGGCGATGAAGCCCCGGCTTTCGAGATCGGCAAAACTTTCTATCCGTTCCAATGCATTAACCGGCAGCACGAGGCAAAGTTCCTCGCGCCCCAGATGCCGGGCCTCTAACCTTGCGTGGGCAGGGTCATCGGCCAGCACGCCCAGATCGAAGCGCCCATCGAGCAGCCCGGCGCGGATCGTGGCTTGGGGGGCGGCTTCGAGGTGGAGAGAGAGGTCTGGCGCTTGGGTCATCCAGTCCAGCAGCAGCGGCTGGAGCAGCATGGCGAAACTGCCGGAACAGGCGATATGCACCACGCCCCGGTCGGGCAGGTCGGTCGCGATGCGTTCGCGCAGGCGCTGCTCTTCGCGGCGGCGGGCAAGGCCGGTTTCAAACAACGCTTCGCCCGCCGGGGTCAGGGTGAAGCTTTTGCCCTCGCGCGCGATCAGCGGCTGGTCCAACTGGTCTTCCAGCTTGCGCAGATGCTGCGACACCCCCGGCTGGGTCATGTTGAGCCGCTGCGCCGTGCGGGTGAAATGGCCGGTCTCGCAAAGGGTGGTGAAGGTCTCAAGCCAAGTGGCGTTCAGCATGGCAAACAGTTCGTTATGATTTCGATGAGATTTGATAATTTCACATGTGGGGTGCGCCTGTCTATCTCAACCTCAACGCAAACAGGAGACCGCATATGACCACCCCCCGTACCTTTTCCCACATCGGCCTATCCGTGCCGGACCTCGACGCCGCCGTGAAATTCTATTCCGAAGTTCTTGGGTTCTATGTCGTGATGCAGCCCACCGAAGCGGTGGAAGAAGACACCGCCATCGGCGTCATGTGCACCGATGTCTTCGGCCCCGGCTGGGGATCGCTGCGCATCGCCCATTTGGCGACAGCGGATGGCATCGGAATCGAAATCTTCGAGTTCCCGGGCAACTACGCCCCCGAAGAAAAGCTGGAGCATAAGCGCCACGGCACCTTCCACTTCGCCATCCAAGACCCCGATGTCGAAGGTCTGCTGGAGCGGATCATCGCGGCGGGCGGCAAGCAGCGGATGCCGGTGCGGGAATATTTCCCGGGCGAGAAACCCTACCGCATGGTCTATGTCGAAGACCCCTTCGGCATCGTCTTCGAGCTTTACAGCCACAGCTATGAGCTGACCTATTCGGCAGGCGCTTACGCCTGAGAGAAACCCGCGGGGGCGTCAGGTGATCTGACGTCCCCAAAGATCGTATTCGCCCGCCTCTTCGACTTCGACGGTGACGATATCGCCGACCTTGAGGTTCTGGAAATCCTCGTCGATGAAGAGATTGCCGTCGATCTCGGGCGCGTCGGATTTGGTGCGGCAGGTGGCGGCGTCTTCGTCGATCTCATCCACGATCACGTCGAGGCGTTTCCCGACCTTGGCGGCGAGCTTGGCCTCGGAAATGGCCTGCGCCTTTTCCATGAAGCGCTCCCAACGGTCTTGTTTGATCTCGGGCGCCACATGATCCGGCAGCGCGTTCGACCGCGCGCCTTCGACGTTTTCATATTGGAAGCATCCGACCCGGTCGAGCTGCGCCTCGTCCAGCCAGTCGAGCAGGGTTTGGAACTCCGCCTCCGTCTCACCCGGGTAGCCGACGATGAAGGTTGAGCGCAGGGTGATGTCGGGGCAGGTGTCGCGCCATGCGGCGATCTCGTCGAGGGTTTTCGACGCAGCGGCGGGACGGGCCATGCGTTTCAGCACGTCCGGATGCGCGTGCTGGAATGGAATGTCGAGGTAGGGCAGTACGAGGCCCTCGGCCATCAGCGGGATCAGCTTGCGCACATGCGGGTAGGGGTAGACGTAGTGCAACCGCACCCATGCGCCGAGGGAGCCGAGATCCCGCGCCAGATCGGTGATATGGGCACGGTGGCCGCGGTCTTCGGCATGTTTGATGTCGACCCCGTAGGCGGAGGTGTCTTGGCTGATGACCAAGAGTTCCTTCACGCCATTGTCGACCAGCCGCTCGGCCTCGCGTATCACCGCATGGGCGGGACGCGATTGCAGCCGGCCGCGCATGTCGGGGATGATGCAGAACTTGCACTTGTGGTTACAGCCCTCGGAAATCTTGAGGTAGCTGTAGTGCCGCGGGGTGAGCGAGACTTGCTGCGCGGGCAGAAGGTCGATGAAGGGATCGGGGCTGGGCGGCACTGCGCCGTGCACCGCGTCGAGCACCTGTTCATATTGATGCGGGCCGGTCACGGCGAGGATCTTGGGGTGGTGTTCGCGGATGTATTCCGGCTCGGCCCCGAGGCAGCCGGTGACGATCACCTTGCCATTTTCGGTCAGCGCCTCGCCAATGGCGTCGAGGCTTTCGGCCTTGGCGCTGTCGAGAAACCCGCAGGTGTTCACGATCACCGCATCGGCGCCCGCGTAATCGGGCGAAACGCCATAGCCCTCGGCGCGGAGCCGGGTCAGGATGCGTTCGGAATCGACCAATGCCTTAGGACAGCCGAGGCTGACCATGCCGATGGTCGGCTGGCCAGGGCGGGCGGGATCGCTGATCTTCGCCTGCGGGGCGAGGTCGGGGCGCAGATTGGGTGGGTTTGTGCTCATGGCTTGCGCTATAAGGCAAGCGGATGAGCGGGGAAAGAGCCGCCGGGCAGGAGGAGAGAGCCATGAGATGGATTATGCGGGTCATCGGCGCGCTGTTGCTGATCGTCGTAATCATGCTGGGGGCGCTGTTCCTGCTGCCCGGCGAACGGATCGCGCGGATCGCCAGTGAGCAACTCAGCCGGATGACCGGGCGCGAAGTGTCGATCACCGGGGATGTGGGCGTGACGCTCTGGCCGGTGCTGGGGGTGACCGCGGGCGGGCTTGAGGTCGGCAATGCCGATTGGACCGACAAGGGCGCGCTGCTGACGGCGGCCAATGCGGCGATTGGGGTGGATGCGGGCGCGCTTTTGCGCGGTGAGATACGCATCACCAATATCGCAGCGCAAAGCCCGGTAATCCGGTTGGAGCAACGTCTTGATGGCCGTGCAAGCTGGCAGTTCACCGACAGCGCCAGCGGTGCGCGGATCGAGACCGAGAGCGCGCCGAGCGCCAGCCGCCGCCCGCTGAGTATTCAGAAGCTGACGGTGACCGATGCCACGCTGATCTATGACGCCGAAGGGGCGGACCTGCTGCGCTATGATGGTGTCGATCTGGCGCTGGACTGGCCCGAGCGGGGCGGGGCGGCGGAGATCACCGCCAGCATGGCACCCGCGGGCGAGCCGGTTAAGCTTGCCGCGCGGATCGAAGGATTCGCGGATTTTCTGGAGGGCGGCGTGCAGCCGCTGCGGGCGGAGGTTGCGACGGGCGGGGGTGAAGCCCTGTTCGATGGGCGCGGCGCGCTCAACGGGGCGCTGGCGGGTAATATTCGGATCGACAGCCCCGATACGGCGCGGTTTCTGGCATCGCTCGGCGCGGGCGCTGTGACGCTGCCGCGCGGTTTGGGCCGGTCGGTCGATCTGCGCTCTGGGCTGACCCTGACGGCGGATCGGCGTCTATCGCTGCGCAATCTCGCGGTGGATTTGGGTGGCAACAGCCTGGCTGGGCAGGCCGATCTGGCCCTGAACGGCAGGCCGCGGATCACCGCAAACCTGCGGACCGGGGCGCTGGACCTTTCGGCCCTGTCCGAGGAAACCGGTCAGGCCGCAGGCGCCGACGGCACCGCCACGGCGGATGCAGAGGGCTGGTCACGGCAAGAGATCAACGCCGATTGGCTCGCCGCCTTTGACGGGAACATCACCCTGAGCGCGGAAAGCATCGATCTGGGGCAACTCGACCTTGGCCCCACCCGCGCCGTGCTGCGCAATGACCGTTCGCGGATGGTCTTCGATCTACAAGATATGAACGCCTATGGCGGCAAGGTCGCGGGGGAGTTTGTGATGAACAACCGCGATGGCCTGTCGGTGGGCGGCAAACTGCAAGCGCAAAGCGTGCAGATGCGCGACCTGCTTGAGGATACCGCCGGGGTGACGCGCTTTACCGGGGCGGGCGATGCCGAACTGTCGTTCCTCGGGGTGGGGCAGTCTATTGACGCGATCATGCGCTCGCTCAGCGGCTCTGGCGCGCTGTCCATGGGGCGCGGCACGATTGCGGGGATCGGCTTGGACGCGCTGCTTGGCTCCGTCGATGCCGAAGGCGGCAGCACGGTGTTCGATTCCGTCCAAGCGACGTTCGAGATCGCCAAGGGCGTCTTGCGCAACGACGATCTGCTGATGCTGCTGCCGAATTTCAACGCGACGGGGGCAGGGCAGGTCGATCTGGGGGCGCAGAGGCTGGATTATACGGTCACGCCCAAGGCGCTGCGCGTCAATGCGTCGCGCGGTGGGCTGGCGGTGCCGGTGCGGATCAGGGGGCCATGGGCGGACCCTGAGATCAAGGCCGATCTGCGCGCCGCGATCGACCTGAACTTTGCCGAGGAAAAGCAGCGGGCCGAGGATGTGGTGCGCCAGAAAATACAGGAAGAATTGAACATCGCACCCGACGACACCCGCTCGACCGAGGATATCGTGAAAGATGAGTTGGAGAATGCGGTCAGACGCGAGTTGTTCAAACTGTTCGACTAGGCGCCCCCCCGCCGCCCCCTGCCGCCGCTTGGCGAAACTCATGGTGGCGTAGGCGGGCGGGCTGCGGTAAGGCTGACGCGACATTCTAGGAGAGGCGCAATGGCCAACGATCTTTTCAACAGCTTCATGACCGGCCCCGACGAACAGGGCCGTTTCGGCGATTTCGGCGGGCGCTTTGTCTCGGAAACGCTGATGCCGCTCATTCTTGAGCTGGAAGAACAATATGAGAAGGCCAAGACCGACGACAGTTTCTGGGCCGAGATGCACGACCTCTGGACCCATTACGTTGGCCGCCCCAGCCCGCTCTATCACGCCGAGCGGCTGACCGAGCATCTGGGCGGTGCCAAGGTCTATATGAAGCGCGACGAGTTGAACCACACCGGCGCGCATAAGATCAACAACGTGCTGGGGCAGATCATCCTTGCCCGCCGCATGGGCAAGAAACGCATCATCGCCGAGACCGGGGCGGGCCAACACGGTGTGGCCACGGCGACGGTCTGCGCCAAGTTCGGCCTGAAATGCGTGGTCTACATGGGCGCGCATGATGTTGAGCGTCAGGCCCCCAACGTCTTCCGCATGCGCCTTTTGGGCGCCGAGGTGGTGCCGGTGACGAGCGGTCGCGGCACGCTGAAGGACGCGATGAACGACGCGCTGCGCGACTGGGTGACCAATGTGCGCGACACCTTCTATTGCATCGGCACCGTGGCCGGGCCGCACCCCTATCCGGCGATGGTTCGCGACTTCCAGTCGATCATCGGCAAGGAAGTCCGCACCCAGATGGAAGAGGCCGAGGGCCGTCTGCCCGACACGGTGATCGCCGCCATCGGTGGCGGCTCTAACGCCATGGGGCTGTTCTACCCCTTCCTCGACGACAAATCGGTGAACATCATCGGTGTTGAGGCCGGCGGCAAGGGCGTGGACGAGAAGATGGAACATTGCGCCTCGCTTACCGGCGGGCGGCCGGGCGTGCTGCATGGCAACCGGACCTATCTGTTGCAGGACGACGACGGGCAGATCCTCGAAGGCTATTCGATCTCTGCCGGGCTGGACTATCCCGGCATCGGCCCTGAGCATTCTTGGCTGCATGACATCGGTCGTGCGCAATATGTCTCGATCACCGACCGTGAAGCGCTGGAGGCATTCCAGCTCTGCTGCGCGCTAGAAGGCATCATCCCGGCGCTTGAGCCGAGCCACGCGCTCGCACATGTGCTGAAGATCGCGCCGGAGCTGCCGAAGGATCACCTGCTGGTGATGAACATGTGCGGCCGGGGCGACAAAGACATCTTCACCGTCGCCCGCGCATTGGACTTCGACATGGGTGAATTCGCCTAAATTCCCATCCGAATCCGAGTCGAGTTTGACGGGCCCGCGTGAAAACGCGGGCCCGTTTTTTATGCGGCGCCCCGCTGCGCGTGATTTGCGCATAAACTTTGGGCAGGGGGCGAAGTTCTTTGCCGAAAAAGCACGAAAAAACTTTCACATCGCGAAAAGACCAGCTAGCCTTTCGTTGCAGCCCGCGCGCCTGCCCGCGAAACCCCGTTTCGCCCTTGCAGGCTTGACGCTAAGGCAATCCACCCCCGTTTTTCGCGCCCGATTGGCTTCGTAAACCAAAGTTTATGACGCTCTTACAGGGGTTTAGATCGGACGATTTAAACCCGGGGCAGATAGCCAATCCCCCCTCGAATGCCCTTTTCCCTGTCATCCCAACGACGCCGCGTCACCGATGAGCGGCTCGCAACCCAACCCGGGACTGAAAGGAACACGACATGAAAAACGCATTCGCAACCGCCGCACTGATCCTTGCCACAGCAGGCACCGCCGCCTTCGCACAGGGCATGGAAGGCCAGCAGGTCGGCTATACCGCAGATAACGCAGATGCCGCCTATTCGACACGCAACGTCACTTCCGACGCTCTGAGCTTTGACGACCTGCGCGCCGAAACACCTGCCGAGGCAACAGCGACCGTATTCGTCACCACACAAGACGCACAAGAAGATGGCCGTTTCGTCCGCTAAACGCGGGCCACGGCTCCTCCCCCTAACTTTCTCCCCCGAAAGGCTAAAACGATGAAAAAGACACTCGCAACAACCGCACTGATCCTCGCCACCGCAAGCACCGCTGCTTTCGCTCAAGGCATGGAAGGCCAGCGCATCGGCTATAACGACAAGACCGACAACGGCGTTTCCTATTCCAGCCGCAGCGAAGCCGTGGACGAGACCAAGCTGGAAATCTTCCAAGACGGTATCCTGCGCGCCGAGGACCTCTCCGACGTGACCATCACCGTTTTCCCGACCGCGCAGAGCGACGCTTCGGTCAACCGTTTCCCGCGCTGATCCCTGCGCGACCCTAACTTTCCCCCGAAAGGACACGACATGAAAAAGACACTCGCAACCACCGCCCTGATCCTTGCCACCGCAGGCTCCGTCGCTTTCGCACAGGGCATGGAAGGCCAGCAAATCGGCTATAACGACAAAGCTGATGCAGGCGTTTCCTACGCCAGCCGCAACGACGCGGTCGACAATGTAAAACTGGACGTCTTCAACAGCGGCACCTTCCGTGCAGAAGACACATCCGACGTGACCGTCACCGTCTTCCCTGCTGCGCAAGACGCCGAGAAAGTGAACCGTTTCCCGCGCTGATATCGGCTCGATGCCTGCTAAGGCATTGCGGTAAAACAGTCTTCCGGCCAGCCAAGCAACCCTGAACTGGCCTCAAGAGAATGCACTCGCCCCCCGGGGCGGGTGCCAAATCACTAAGGGTTGATCAGGGCGCATGCCCGCCATCCCTTGCACTTCGGTGCGCCGCGGTTAAATACGGCGAACACCAAGGCAAGGCTTCACCATGAATAATAAGAAAAAGATCGCACTGTGGGTTATCGCCGCTCTACAGTTCAACGCCACTGTCTATTTCGTGCTTGTTTTTGCACTGGAGGGGCGCGGCGTGACGCTTTTCGGCACCCCGCTGGCTGACATTGGGCCGAACAAGGGCATTCAGGTTTTGGGTCTGATTCTCGGGGTCGTTCTAGGCTGGATGGCACTGCGGATGAGCCTCCAGCGGGCCGAGCGGGCAGAGACGGCGCTGCGTCATTGTACGGTGGAATTCGCCGATGTGCTCGAAGAACACTTCCGCGAATGGCACCTCACCCCGGCAGAGCGCGACGTGGCGATTTTCCTCACCAAGGGTTTGAATACACGCGATATTGCCGAGATGCGCGGCACTTCCGAAGGCACCGTAAAGGCGCAGACCAATGCGATTTACCGCAAGGCGGGCGTGACCGGGCGGACCCAGCTTCTCAGCACCTTTATCGAAGACTTGATGGACGATTCCCTGATGCCGCGTCCCAAGTCGAAACTGCAACTCTGCCACGCGGCCTAAGGGCGGCGTGGCGCCTTAGCGCGTCAGTTCCAGAATATCGAAATCGCTTTCCACTGCGGGTGACGGGAACAACAGCCGCGCGCGGGTGGGGCTGACCCGCTGGAACACGGCCACGTCGCTTTGTACTTTGCCGCCTGAGGTGGAATCTTCGGGCAGATCGGCATAATCGGGCGGCGTTTCGCCCCGGACATAGCCCACCCCGGCATAGATCGCGCGGCCTTCGCGCAGGGTGATCTCACCCTTGGTAAGCTGTGATCCGGTGAGTTTTTCAAAGGTGAAACCGCGATTGCTGGCGGTAAAGCGGCATTTGAACGGGCTATAGGCCACAAGCGGGCTGATCCCGCCCAGTTTGATCGTCCGGCAAGACCAATCGCCCTGCAAATCGGCAGAGAATGCGACCTGAGGTTTGCCGGAAAGCGCGCGGGTCAGCGCCGCCACATCCCCCGCCTCGCCCCCGTTCAGCGCTTGCATCATGGCATCGCCAAAGGCGGCGTCAAAGGTCTCTAACCGGGCGCTATCGGCGGGGCGGAGCGTGGTTTCCGCCCAAGCGGTGACGGGCAGAAGCAGCAGGAGGGGCAAGAGGCGCAGGCGCATGATTAATCCTCACTCGGGTCGATGGCATGGTCGCGCAGCACCTCCAACGGCACGATATCGAGCGCGCGCAGATGCGTGGCGGCCAGATGCACCCGCGGGGCGCAGCCCTCATCCGCGGCTTGCAGGAACCGCGTGGCACAGAGGCACCATGCGTCGCCCGGCTTCAGCCCGGCAAAGCCGAACTCAGGGCGCGGGGTGCTGAGGTCATTGCCGACATATTTCGAATAGGCCAGAAATTCCGCCGTCATCACCGCGCAGACCGTATGGCTGCCCTGATCCTGTGCGCAGGTGTTGCAATGGCCATCGCGGAAAAAGCCCGTGACCGGATCGGTCCCGCAGATGGCGAGGGGCTGGTTCAGAACGTTGATGCTGTCGTCCGGGGTCATGGTTTCCTTTCTGTCTCAGCTTTCCTCATCGAGTGAGGCCGCGATCTGGCGGAAAATCACGATGTTCTGTTCCGCCACTCCGGCCTCACGGAATTTACGGTCGGCGGCATTGGTGGCGATGACCACATCGCGGGCGCTGTCGACATAGATGTACTGCCCATAGATGCCGCGCGCCATATATTCCCCCTCGGGCGCGCCCTGCGGGATCCACCATTGGTAGCCATAGCCGATGCGGCCCTCGGCGGTGGGGGCGGTGGGGCTGGTTGATTCTGTTACCCAGTCTTCGGGCACGATTTGCTGGCCGTTCCATTCCCCACCTTGGGCGAACATCTGGCCGAAACGGGCATAGTCGCGCGTGGTCATATTGAGGCCCCCGAGCACGAAGGCGGTGCCGGAGCCATCGACGATGTAATAGGGCGCATGTTCCAGCCCCAACGGCGCGATGACCTTCTCGCTCAGCAACTCCGGCACGCTGCGCCCGGTAGCACCACGCACCACCATGCCGATCACATGGGTGTCGATCGAGACATATTGCCATTGGCTCCCCGGCGCGGTGAAGGTCTCGGACAATTCGGCGGTGAAATCGTCGAGCTTGCCGCCAAGCGCCACCACCCGGCCCATGCGGTTGATGTCCGAATCGTAGTCCAGATAATCTTCGTCGAAGGTGACGCCGCTGGCCATATGCAGCACATTGCGCAGGCTGGCCCCGTCATAGGCGCTGCCCGTCAAGCTGGGGGCATATTTGGTCACCGGATCGTCGAGGGATGCGATCTGGCCCTCCTCCAGCAGGATGCCAACCAGCGCCGAAAGATAGCTTTTCGCCACCGACCAGCTGATGCGGCGGTCCTCGGGGCCGGTGCCTTTGAAGTAGTTCTCATAGACGATGGCACCGTCTTTCAGCACCACCAACGCGGTCACGTCGCGCACCGCGATCCAGTCATCGACAGTTTCAGGCAGTTCGGTCTCGGGGCCATAGGGAAGCTCGGTCGTCAGCCCGTCTCCGCGCGAAACGGGGGCGGAGAGGAAAGCACCGTCCATATGGCTGAAGTTGTGGACGATCTTCTCTTCGGAGAAGAGAGAGTTCACCGCCAAGAGCCGTTCGATCTCTTCCCGCTTCCAAAGGCCGATGACGATGGCCGCCAGCAAAAGCGCCAGCAAGACCCGGCCCAGCCATTTTCCGAATGTACGCATGATATCTCCCCTGTTGGCCCGCAGTGAACCACGGCGCGGGGGCGGGGGCCAGCCCGACATTGCGTCAGCAGGGGCGTCAGGAGGGACGCCAAGGGAGGCGTGAGGCCAAAAGCGTCAGCGGAAGCGGTCCATCAGCTTTTGCAGCGGCGATTGGGGCACTGCCTCCGGCTCGGGCTTGCTGGGGGCGGGCTTTGGCTGGGCTTCGGTGGGTTTCTTTGGCCCCTTGCTGCCGGTGCCCGAGCGGGGCGGGGCCACGCGCAGCGCCACGGCATTCATGAAACGGCCAGTGTCGCCTCGTGCAAGATCCGCCGCCCCGTCCGAGACGCCGCGCAGCACATCGTCCAGCCAGCCTTCGTCTGCTTTGGGAAAGTCGCGCAGCACATAGCCCGCCACCGCATCCTTATGGCCGGGGTGGCCGATGCCCATGCGCACGCGGTCGTAGTCCGCCCCAATATGCGCGTGGATCGAACGCAGCCCGTTGTGGCCTGCATGGCCGCCGCCGGTTTTGCATTTGACCTTGCCGGGGGCGAGGTCCAATTCGTCATGAAAAACAATCACATCAGCGGGGTCGATCTTGTAGAACTTCATCGCCGCCTGCACCGATTGGCCGGAGTTGTTCATAAAGGTTTCGGGCTTGAGCAGCACTGCCCGGTCAGAGCCGAAACGCCCTTCGCTGACGCTGCCCTGAAACTTGCCCTTCCACGCGGAAAACCCGTGATCATCGGCAATGCGGTCCAGCGCCATGAAGCCGATGTTGTGACGGTTGCGGGCATATTTCGCGCCCGGATTGCCGAGGCCGACGATCAGTTTCATGGGCGAGGTCTCCTTTGGTTTCGCCTATCTTAACAAGCGGGGCGGGAGAATGTCCCCAAGGTCGCCGGAATTTTTGTAAATTCCGGGGCGATTTCTTTGAAAGAAATCGGGCCCCAAACGCAAAACGGGGCCGCGTGATGCGACCCCGTTTCAGCACGGCCTTGCGGCGCGCTATCATTCACCGTCGGGCGGGCCCATTTCGGTTGTCGGCACTTCGTCCGCTGCCGTGTCGTCATCGTCGTCATCCGACGCGGCCAGACCAGCAGGTGCAGAGATCGTGGCGACGACGAAGTCGCGGTCGATCGTGGGTTTCACACCTTCGGGCAGGTCGACGCGGCTGATGGTCGCGCTGTCGCCGATTTCGAGGCCGGTGATGTCGACGGTCACATGCTCGGGGATGTCCGCGGCGGTGACGACCAGTTCAACTTCCGGACGGACCAGAGTGAGCACGCCACCCTTTTTCAGGCCGGGGCATTCTTCTTCGCCTTTGACGTCGACGTTGATGAACAGGTTGATCTTGGTGGTCCGCTTGAGGCGCATCAGGTCGATGTGCGTGGGCAGGTCCTTGACAACGTGGCGCTGAACGTCGCGGCAGATCACACGAACGTCGTCGTGGCCTTCAACCTTGAGGTTGAACAGGGTCGCTTTGAAGCGGCCTGCACGCAGCTTGGTCAGCAGCTTGTTGAAGGGGATGTTGATCGGCAGCGGCTCTTTGTCGCCACCAAATACGATACCAGGAACCATGCCGTCACGACGTGCTTGGCGAGCGGCGCCCTTGCCTGTCCCCGCGCGTACCTGGGCTTCAAGATCAGGAATCTCTCCGGCCATTTTAGTCTCCAAATTTGTTAGGGCGGGAATCCTCCAAGGCTGTATTCCCGCGTGAAGCCGCGCGTATAGACCGGTTTTGCCCGGCTGGAAAGGGCAAAAGGGCGGGGGCGGCGCTATTCCTGCGGCGTCTGCAGATAGCCATCCGCCGCCATGAGCCGGTCATAGAGGGCGAACTCCTTGGCCCGCGCGGCGCGCAGGCGGGATTCGACCTTACGCGACAGGGGCGCGGGCAGATCGGGGGAGACGTTCTTGGGCTTAAGCTTGACCTCCCGCCCCAGTCTTTCGGCCAGAAAATCGCGAAAGGCCGGTTGGCGTTCATAGGCGAAGAGGTGCTCGACCAGCAGGTCGTCACGGTCAGAGGTCAGAAAGGAAAACTGGCTGCCGATCTGCGCGCGGGGCGGGGGCGTCTCGGAAATGACTTCAAGCGCGAAGTCCTCGAAACTCAGCCCCTTGGTGCTGAGCGGTTTGCCATCCAGCCGGGGCTGGCTGCGGTAGCGATACCAGCTTCGGATTTGCTCGACAGGGTTGCGCATCACCGCCAAAGCCTCGGGGGAGGCCGAGAAGGTTTCCTGCAAAAAGGGCAGAACGCGCCGCCGATAGCGCAGGGCAGTCACATGTTTGCGCCCCCGCGAAAAGATGATCTCGGCCTCGGGTTTCAGCGCCATTTCGACTGCGGTGGTCCCGGTTTTCGGCGTGGCGAGAAAGGTAAGGTTGCGGCTGAGAAAGATCAGCATGTGCCCGGATCGCGCGGCCGTTCCTGCCAATCACCGCCAAAGTTGCGCGGGATCAGCAGGTTGTGCCGCCCGAGGTTGGCGATTTGCGTCTCTCCGCAGAGCGCCATGGTCAGATCCAACTCGCGGTGGATCACCTCCAGCGCGCGGGTCACGCCCGGCTGCCCCATCGCGCCCAGCCCATAGATGAAGGCGCGCCCGATGTAGGTGCCCTTGGCCCCCATGGCCATGGCTTTGAGGACGTCCTGACCCGAGCGGATACCGCCGTCAAGATGCACTTCGATCTGGTCGCCCACCGCGTCGAGGATCTCTGGCAGCATACGGATCGAGCTTAGCGCCCCATCGAGCTGCCGCCCGCCGTGGTTGCTGACGATGATCGCATCGGCCCCGACTTTCAGCGCCATGCGCGCATCCTCGGCATCCAGAATGCCCTTGAGGATGACCTTGCCGCCCCATTGCTCTTTGATCTTGGCAATCTTGTCCCAATCGAGAGAGGGATCGAACTGCTCCGCCGTCCAAGCACCAAGGTCGGCGTTGTCGGTGACCCCATGCACATGGCCCACGATATTGCCGAAATGCCGCCGCTTCGCGCCCAGCATCTCGCGCCCCCAGCCCCATTTGGTGGCAAGGTTGGCGAGTGTTTTGACCGTCAGTTTGGGCGGGGCGGAAAGGCCGTTTTTCAGGTCTTTGTGGCGCTGTCCGAGGATTTGCAGATCAAGCGTGATGACGAGGGCCGAGCAGTTCGCGTCCTTCGCGCGCTGGATCAGGCGGCTGACATAATCCTGATCGCGCATGGTATAGAGTTGAAACCAAAAGGGTTTCGTCGTCGCATCTGCCACATCTTCGATGGAATTGATCGACATGGTCGAGAGGGTGAAGGGCACGCCAAAGGCTTCGGCTGCGCGCGCGGCTTTGATTTCCCCGTCGGCACATTGCATCCCCGTCAGGCCCACGGGGGCGAGGGCCACCGGCATGGCCACGTCTTCGCCGATCATCTGCGTCGCCGTGCTGCGCCCCGACATATCCACCGCGACCCTCTGGCGCAGGCGGATTTGGTCAAAGTCGCTGCAATTCTCACGGAAGGTCTGTTCGGTCCAGCTGCCCGATTCCGCGTAGTCGTAGAACATCTGCGGGACGCGGCGTTTGTAGATACGTTTGAGATCGTCGATGCTGGTGATGACGGGCATGGGCCACCTGTGCTGAATGGGTTAACTTTTGGTAGCAACTGGTGGGGGGCTTGGCAATTGGGAAGGCTGCGGCGACGAAAAAGCCCGCGCGGCCAGTGAGGCAGCGCGGGCTTGGGGTCGTTTCCCAAGGCGAGGGGGGGGTTACGCTGAATGCGCCCCGTCGGCCAGTGACTTCACAAAGCCCAGCACATCCTCTGCGCTGTCGCCATTGGCGATCCGGCTGACGATGGCCGAGCCGATCACCACACCGTCGGCCACTTCGGCGATGGCGCGGGCTTTCTCGGGCGTGTTCACGCCAAAGCCGACGATGACGGGCAGGCCGCTGGCCTTTTGAATGCGCGCCACCTCGGGCGAGACATCGGCGGCATTCGCCTCGGCCGAGCCGGTGATGCCGGTGATTGAGACGTAATAGACAAAGCCTGAGGTGTTCTGCACCACGCGCGGCAGGCGCTTGTCGTCCGTCGTGGGGGTGGCAAGGCGGATGAAGTTCAACCCGGCGTCCTGCGCGGGCAGGCAAAGCTCGATGTCTTCTTCGGGCGGCAGATCGACCACGATCAGCCCGTCGATCCCGGCGTCTTTGGCCTCTTTCAGGAACGTCTCGACGCCCATCGAATAGATCGGGTTGTAATAGCCCATCAGCACGATCGGGGTCGTGTCGTCATTTTCGCGGAAGGCGCGGACCATTTCCAGCGTGCGGTTCAGTGTCATCCCGCCTTCGAGGGCGCGTTGACCGGCAAGTTGGATCGTCGGGCCATCGGCCATCGGATCGGTAAAGGGCAGGCCAAGCTCGATGATGTCGACCCCGGCAGCGGGCAGGCCGCGCACGATTTCCAGCGAACGGTCGAAATCCGGGTCGCCCGCCATCACATAGGACACAAACGCCTTTTTGCCGCGGGCGCGGAGGTCTTCGAATTTGGCGTCGATACGGGTCATGTGGCTTGCCTCATTTGGTGCTTTCCTCGGCAATGCCGAATGTCGCGGTGAAAATCAATCCACCGCGGGGCAGGGGGCGGCAAAATTCGCCTCCGGTGGGCGCCTATGGCACGCCGCGCCCTTCCATTTTGCGTAAAGCCTCCTATCTCATGGGCCATGAATTATGTACTCGCCCTTTTCCTGCCACCGCTGTCGATCCTGTTGATCGGACGGCCGATCCTGTCCATCGTGGTCTTCCTGATCTGGCTGCCTGCGATCATCTTCTCGGGCGGGTTGACGCATCCGATGTTCATCCTGCTGGCTTGGATCCTGATCTATCAGGCGCATCAGGACCGACGCGCGCGCTGAGCCTTGCGCTTTGCGGCCCTTACCCCTAACACACGCGCAGCTTTCATAGGGGTATCGTCATGGGTTTCAAAATGGGCATCGTCGGTCTGCCGAACGTCGGCAAATCGACCCTTTTCAACGCGCTGACCCGCACTGCTGCGGCGCAGGCGGCGAATTTTCCGTTCTGCACCATTGAGCCCAATGTCGGCGAGGTAGCGGTGCCCGATGCGCGGCTCGACAAGCTGGCCGAGATCGCCAGTTCGAAAAGCATCATCCCCACGCGCATGACATTCGTCGACATCGCCGGTCTGGTGAAAGGCGCGTCGAAAGGCGAAGGTCTGGGCAACCAGTTCCTCGCCAACATCCGCGAAGTCGACGCCATCGCCCATGTGCTGCGCTGTTTTGAAGACGGCGACGTGACCCATGTCGAAGGCCGCGTTGACCCCGTGGCCGATGCCGAGACCATCGACACCGAACTGATGCTCGCCGATATCGAGAGCATCGAAAAGCGCCTGCAAAACATCGTTCGCAAAGTGCGCGGCGGTGACAAGGAAGCGGTCCAGCAGGAGCGTCTGATGCGCATGGCGCTGGAGGCGCTGGAAGACGGCAAGCCCGCCCGCGTGGTCGATGTCGACGAGGACGACGCCAAGGCTTGGCGCATGCTGCAGCTGCTGACCACCAAGCCCGTGCTTTACGTCTGCAACGTGGGCGAATCCGAGGCCGCCGAAGGCAACGAACATTCCGCCAAAGTCGCCGAGATGGCCGCCGCACAGGGCAATTCCCATGTGGTGATCTCGGCCCAGATCGAGGAAGAGATCAGCCAGCTCGAAGCCGAAGAGGCCGAGATGTTCCTTGAAGAAATGGGGCTGAAGGAAGCCGGCCTCGACCGGCTGATCCGCGCGGGCTATGAGCTTTTGCACCTAGAGACCTATTTCACCGTCGGCCCCAAAGAAGCGCGTGCTTGGACCATCAAGTCCGGCACCTCCGCGCCCAAGGCGGCGGGGGTCATCCACGGTGATTTCGAAAAGGGTTTCATCCGCGCCGAGACCATCGCCTATGATGATTTCGTAAGCCTCGGCGGTGAGGGCCCTGCAAAAGAAGCAGGCAAGATGCGGGCTGAAGGCAAGGGGTATATCGTCAAAGACGGCGACGTGCTGCACTTCTTGTTCAACACCTGATCAGCGGGGCAGGGGGCAAGGCCTCCGCCCACATAAAAAGCCCGGCAGCGCGCGCTGCCGGCCTTTTTGTTTGTTAGGGCAACAGCTTACTTGCTGTCGTTGCCCGGGCCAAAGCCACCGTAGACATAGCCTTCACCGGGGCTGCGCAGGGCGTTGCGTGTGCTCATCACGGTGTCGCGGTTCTTGTCGGTGTCGGCGGTGTTCAGCATGATGTCGTTCGCCTTGGTCGAGGCATGCGGGTTCCGCATACGGTCGCTGTTGCCATAGACGTCGCTTGCGTCAGCGTTCACCGAAGTGTCGAGGAAAATGTCGTTGTGACGGGTGGAGTTGTCGGCAACGGCAGCGGTCGAGATCAAAGCGGCGGCGGCGGTGGTCATGATGAGTTTCATAGCGTGTTCCTTCAGGTTTCTGTTAAATCGCGTCATTGCGATGTCATCGTTTGTGGTGAAGTAACGGGCGCTCCGCCGCGAAAGTTTCGCTGCCGTTGCGAGATTGGGGATAGGGTGGGGCGTTTTGCTTGTTCGAAGGAAGGCTGCGGTCTGTTTTTCTGTATATATTCAGTTAGTTGCTATATCCCTCGCATTGTTTCACAAGTTATTCACGCCGCCGTGTAAGTTGCTACAGCCGCGCCAAATGGCCGGGAGATGCCAGTGGTTGGGGCTGCTGGGATGGCTGCTTCTGCACAGCAGCACAGTTGATCACGCAGCATTCCGTCTCAGCGCGGCGGATCAGCGGGCGGGAAAAGAAACCCACCGCAAGAAATGCAGAATTTCCCACGAATTTCGCCTTGCCCCTCGGGCGCGACCTCTTTAGACGGGTCGACGGAGACGTGGCCGAGTGGTCGAAGGCGCTCCCCTGCTAAGGGAGTAGGCCCGGAAGGGTCTCGAGGGTTCGAATCCCTTCGTCTCCGCCACCCACACCTGCACGATAGACCGCCCCCGACCGGGCCGTCATCGCATGCGCCCCCAGCGTACCCCCGCTTTGCAACTTTGTTATATTTGCCCGGCACGGTCTTACCAGCCCTCCGCCTTATTCTTGGCAGAATTTTCGGCCAGCATTCTAACCATCCGGGGGGACCAGATCCTTGGCGATGGCGGCGAGACGCCCCATCGCTCAGCGAAAGGGAGGTTTCAGATGTTGGTTAACGTAAGAGACTGGTCTCGCATCCTGCATAATTGCATCTTCTCCGATGCCGATCAGTCGCTCTGTGCAAGGGCGTGGCAATACCGGGAGGAGAGCGTTCTTTGGGCGCTTTGGGTCATGATCTTCACCCCGGGCCATTGCGAGCGGAGTTTCCGCCACCATCGCAAGATGCTGCGCCTCAAGGCGCGCAGCTCCGCGGGCAGCGGCGGGTAACAAAGCCGCCAACAAGCACGTTATCCCAGCGGAATTCTCCCGCTGGGCAGTTGCATGCAGATGCATTCACGTTCACTTTGCCGGCAACGCCGCAGGCGGCCGGTTTTACCGTGCCGCTGGCCTTACCCAAGCAAAGGACAGCCATGCTTCGTCACGATCCCATTTACCCGTCCCACCGATCTCCTGTGGTTGCCGACAATGTTGTCGCGACCTCTCAGCCCTTGGCCACGCAGGCCGGTCTCTTGATGATGCAGCAGGGGGGCAATGCGGTGGATGCGGCGATCGCCACCGCCGCGGCGCTGACGGTGGTGGAGCCTACGGGCAATGGGCTGGGTTCTGACGCTTTCTGCATCCTGTGGGATGGGGAGAAGCTGCATGGGCTCAACGCCTCGGGCCGCGCGCCTGCGGCTTGGTCGCCTGAGCGGTTCCCCAATGGCATGGTCGAGCATGGTTGGGACAGTGTCACCGTGCCGGGCGCGGTCAGCGCTTGGGTCGAATTGATGGAGAAGTTCGGCAAGCTTGATCTGGCGACGGTGCTGGCCCCGGCGATCCGCTATGCCGAAGAGGGCTTCCTCGTCTCGCCCACTATCGCGACACTCTGGGCGCGCGGGGCCGAGGTTCTGGGCAAGCAGCCGGGATTTGCCGAGACCTTTCTCCCCGAGGGGCGCGCCCCGAAAGCGGGGGAGCGGTTCCGCAATCCCGGCGCGGCCCGCACCCTGCGGCTGATCGCCGAGACCAATGGCCGCGCCTTTTACGAGGGGGAGATCGCCGAAGAGATCGTCGCCCATGCCAAGGCCAATGGCGGCGCGATGACCATGGCGGATCTGGCGGCCAATAAGCCCGAATGGTGTGGCACGATCAGCCAGAGCTTCGATGATGTGGAACTGCATGAAATCCCGCCAAACGGGCAGGGGATCGCCGCGCTGATGGCGCTCGGCATTTTGGAGCATAGTGACATTCGCGCGCATGGTGCAGACGAGCTGATGGCGGTGCATTTGCAGATCGAAGCCTGCAAGCTCGCCTATAGTGATCTGCATGCCTATGTGGCGGATCGCACGGCCATGACGGAGGTCGACGAAAAGGCGCTGCTAGATCCCGAATACCTCAAGTCGCGCGCCGCGCTGATCTCGACCGAGAAGGCGCAGGACTTTGGCGCGGGCGCGCCCAAGCAAGGCGGCACGGTTCTGATGAGCACGGCGGATGCCTCGGGCATGATGGTCAGCTTCATCCAGTCGAACTACGCGGGCTTCGGCTCGGGCGTGGTGGTGCCGGGGACGGGCGTATCGATGCAGAACCGCGGCTTTGGCTTCACCACCGAGCCGGGGCATCAGAATATCGTGGCGGGGGGCAAGCGGCCCTTCCATACGATCATCCCCGGCTTCGCGATGAAGGACGGCCAGCCCCTGATGGCCTATGGCATGATGGGCGGCCCGATTCAGGCCCAAGGCCATATGCAACTGTTGCTGCGCACGCAGCTTTGGGGGCAGGACGTTCAGGTCGCCGCCGATGCGCCGCGCTGGCGCATTCTGTCGGGGCTGGAAGTGGCTTGCGAGCCTGCGATGGCGCCCGAGCTTTTGCAAGGGCTGCGCGATCTGGGCCATGTCGTCCATGTCGAAGCGCCGGACAACGCTTTCGGCTTCGGCGGCGCGCAGCTGGTGCAGCGCCTGCCCGAGGGCGGATATTCCGCCGGGTCCGATCCGCGCAAAGACGGGCAGGCGGCGGGTTTCTGATCCGGGCCGCTACCCCTGTGAGTTTGGCATGGCCCGTTCCAGGGCCATGCCGTTTTGTTTTCAGCCTTGCCCGCGCATCGCGTCGACCGACCAGGGCCCCGGCCCGGCGGCTGCGAGGTAGAGAAAGCCAAAGCTGTAAAGCGCCGCCAGTTCACCGCCATTCAGCAGCGGAAAGAACCCCTGCGGCATATGCGCGATGAAATAGGCCACCGCCGTCAAGCCGCTCAGGATAAAGGCTGACAGGCGCGAGAACAGGCCGATCACCAGCAAGACGCCAAAGACCAATTCGATCACGCCCGCGATTCCACCCATCGAGGCGATCGACACGCCGTTCATCGGCCCGGCTGGAAAGCTAAGGATCTTGGTCGTGCCATGTTGCAGCACCAAGAGCCCCGACATGATGCGGAAAAGCGAGAGTATCTGCGGCTGGTAGGGGGAGAGGAAGGTCATGTTTTCCCTTTCAGGACATTGAGTTGTTCATACGAGCCCAGTTTCAACCGCAGCCCGCGCAACCCGTCCAGCCCTAAGCGCCGGGGGAGGAGATGTGTAACGGACCTGTGATGCCGACTCCCGGTGCCGAACCGTGTCGCGGGGCGCATTTCACGGGCGTTTGCAGATAATCGAAAAAAATTCACTTCAATCGGTCAATTGCTCTTGCGCACCCCGGACCGCCCGCGTTAAAGAGCCGCTGTCCGAGGGCGTTGCCCGAAAGACAGACATAGGCATTCCGGCGTAGCTCAGCGGTAGAGCAGTTGACTGTTAATCAATTGGTCGTAGGTTCGATCCCTACCGCCGGAGCCAACCTCCTCTGAACTGGTTGGAAACAAACGAAAAAGCGCTCCCTCGGGGGCGCTTTTCGCGTTTCGGACACAGGTTTTGACACACCGCCTTACACACTCCGGACACAACGGAGTCACAAGGAGTCACTCTTGGTGCCACAACCCCGTTCCAAACACGCGCGCATTCCTCATCTCGAACTTCGACCTCAGGGATACGTTTGGCGACGACGAATCCCCCGTTCAATCCTTCATCTGGATGAGGTCGCGAAAGGCCCCCAACCGCCAGGACTCGTCCCAGATCGAGTCAAACCGACCCAAGCCATGTGCGTTTTGCGCAATGCAAACCTGCCTTCGGACGGGATACCGGATTTGCATAAGAATAAATGTGGGATTCAAACCGTCGTTGCGGGATCCTCAGTATGTTTTCCGCTGAAGACCTATGCTTTGCCGGAGGCCGCTGCTCTTGCCCGCAAGCTCAGTGCCCTCAGTGATCAGATTTTCCTCTACGCAGCGACGACCATGAGCCTTTCTCTCCAAGATACCAGAACCTTGCTGACAGCTTTCGCCCGCTTCGAAATCGAGGCGGATGATCGCGAGCGTGCGCTGGCAGATCCAAGATCGCCTAAGCTTGCGCAGGCGGCACTTGAACGAGAGGCCGCCCGTCAGACGGTTCTGCGGCAGGCATTCTTTCAGCATGATTACAGCGTTGTGCGGGAACCGCTGCGGCATGTTGCCAACCATCTTGGCATCAAACTTCCCGATGCGGCGAGCGAACAGGCGCGCCTTCTCGCCTACGAAGCTACTCGCGTGATGCTCGATGCGAGCCAAGAGAAGGTCCGGCGCGACCAAGGAGAGTTCCCCGGTCCGAGTCCCTACTTTTCCAGCGTGATTGCTGAACAATCAAACCCCGGCACAATTGCCCAAACTCCCACGACGATGACGCCCATCTCTCCAACTGACAAGGAAGAAGCCATGAAATTGTTTCCCCGATCTTGGTTTGCATCATCCAAAGCATCGCCACTTCAAACTGAGGTTCTTGAAGAACACACACCTGCGCCCTCGACGCCTACACAGGAGGAAGGGCTCCACGCCCTATTGAGAAGCCGAGGTGTGCTGCAGTCCTGCTCTCCTGAGGTTCTCGCAGCTTTAAAGAAAGGTGGTGCAATGGAGGTGTCAGACGGCTTCTTGGTCTATACCGCCTTGAAGTCCGCAGGGTTCGGCGATGAATGGCAAAGGCATCAGAAACCGGACAAGGCGGTAGGGGACAGGTGGCAAAAGTCATCGCTTTCCTCAGTGAGGACGGCTTCCAAAATTTGGGCCGAGGAGTTTCGAGCGAAAGAGTTTACGCAAGCGTCTCCCGACGACATTGAAAGCACAATCGAAATGATCCGGAGGCTGTCAAAATACCATGGCAAGGGTAGAAAATATACTGCGAAGAGCTACCGAGCGCTAAACGCAAAAGTGGATAAGCGCGAAGCAGCAGCCATGGATGCGGCCGAGCGCGAAGCCCGGCGAAACGGCATCACCAATGAGGCAGAAATTCGCGACCTCCGCATGGCAGAGGCTGAACCACGACTGCGCGTGAATACCTTCGTGCGGCTTGTCCGCTCCGTTAATAGAGTGGGCACCATGCTCAAGAAGCTCGGTGTTATTGAAGTGAATCCCTTCGATATCTGCTCCTTCACCAACCGTGAAGAAAAAGCTTTGAAGGCGACGGAGGCCCTGCTGGAGCGTGAGCCCTGGGACGATCGGTTTGACGAGTTTTTGGCGTCTCCTGTGTTTCAGGGGAAGGCGAATGGCGACGCAGATCCACTCTTCTGGATGCCGCTGATTGCCGCCCTGATGGGGCTTCGCAGTGAAGAGGCCGCCCAACTGGGACCGATGGATGTTCAATGGGACAGCAAGGTCGCCTACGTCATCGTGCGGCAGGAATTGGGAGATTCAGTCAAATCTGCAAATGCGACACGAAAGGTTCCTGTGCATCCGGCTTTGATTGAACTGGGTTTCTTGGAATTGGCTGAGCGGGCAAAAAAGAACAGCCAACGTCGCCTCTTTCCTTCGCTTAAGCGAGGTGCGAACAAGGGCACCTACACCGAGAATTTCACAAAGACATTCGGGTATTATCGCCGCACAAATGACGTCTATTGGCACGGGCTTGATTTCCACGCCCTACGCACCACATTCCACCACCGTCTATTAGATGCGTCTTGTCCGGGGGCCCACCGGCGCAAACTCATGGGGCACGAACCGTTGGATGAAGGAGAGAAGTCCTACGCGCAGAAGGGCATCAGCATGCCAAGCCTTCTGAAGGAGGTGGGCAAAGTTCCGTTCGATACAGCGCGCGTGCGAAGTCCGCTCGCAGATTATCCCAAGGCATTGCATGAAGGTAAAGGACTACGCCTGGTGCAGAGGAGTGTGTCATGAAACAGAAGGGCAACAAGTTTGAGGGGGGGCTTGGCCCTCGTTCAGGTGGAGAGAAGAGCAACTCAGGAGAGGATGGTGACCTTCCGTTCGAAGTAATGGAAGAGGGAGATGCTATGGTTGCATCCGGCACTGTCGCCGAGAGTAACACAGGATCAACTTACGTGGCGGTTTGCTACAGGGGCGCACAACTGACGATGGAAGCGACCTATCAACCGAAGCGGCGAGGGCCGATCAAGGCTTCGTTCTCTCTTCCTCTGGATTTCTCCGAACCTTCCTATCTGTTCCCCCTCCTCGAGGGGGAGCGACCGTGGAGCGATTGGGTGCCGATCGAACACTTCGTGCGTAAAGCCCTGGAGGCCATGCCGATTCCGCCATCGGAGATTGAGATTCTCAAACGCCATCTTAGGGTTCTAAGATCTGTGAGAAACGGACCAGAGGTTTCGAAGCTCCTTTCCGCGCGACCGGAGAAACTCCGCCAAGACGCCCTTGCCGGTGTGGATGACGAGCAGGTGGCCAGTCAACTCGCAGGAATAATTGAGGGGCTGCAACGGAATATTAACCATCCTAAAATTCCTTTAGAAACTCTCGCTGCGGCTGGCAACTTCATACGAATGTATGAGGAGTTCTTCCGTGAACGGCAGCGGCGTGATGCGATGTCGGCATACGACAGAATGGGCGAGAAGATATTCTTGAAAGAAATGGTGAAAACTCGTCATAGACCTTACCGGAGGTAAATTCGGGACTGAATATTTAGGGGTAAGGCCCAAAATCTTCCAGATTGAAAGCGTAAGGGGCTCGGAACCAGCAATCTGGATTGGTGATATATTTTCCCATAGCTCAACTCCAAGGCGGCTGAACACGGCCACTCACATTGTCCCAGAATTGCGGCCCTGGTTCCATTGGCCACGCAACGCAATTATCTTAGGGAAAGCCGCGCGACGCCACCTCGATTACAGCTGTGCGCTATCGCCGATGTGCCACAGGTTCAGAGTTCACGTCACAGAAGAGGGTGGGGGCACCTGTTAATCTCGATTTTGCTACCCCTTAGTCCACAATCAAGCTTTCTAACCAACCAAGCTAAGGCGGCGCTGGGGTAGATTTAGCGCCACCCGGTTTTAGCGTCATTTTTATGATAGACTCAGTCCAGCAGAGTAGGAACACTGGAATGACAGACCAAAAACCGGATGAAGCAGACCCCAAGTGGACTGAATGGTTTATAGAGAAGATGGGCCAGCCTGGACCCGATGAGGAAGCGTTTTTCGAACGACGCCGACGTCTTGGAATTGGAGTTGGCCTCGATGAGGATGGGAACCTTGTCTATGCCAAGGACCTTCCCGAGGCCAAGAAAACCTCAAAGCCAGAGCCGTAAATAGAGGCGTTTAATGGTGAATTGAAAACCCACTTATCGGTGGTTAGGCGCTGTAGTCGTCTGGCGGCTGGGGCGCAGCGAGTGCTAAGGGGAACGGACAAAGCGCCTGAAAGTGCTTCGCGACCTGCCGCACCTTGTCATGGGGAAGTCCCATCTCTGACATGAAAGACAGTTGAAGCTCCGGGGGGATTTCAGAGAAGAAGGAGAAGGCCGGTCCCATGGCAGACTGAGCGGTCTCAATGTCTGAGATTACGGCGGCAAGCTGACAAGCCGGAAGGTTCGCACTGTATGGTGCGTTCACAGTTTCGAGGATCTTCGATGCGACGTGCATTTCTCCTCACATACGCGCCATTGGCAAGTTAGTCCCTGTCGTTATCTGACGACAGGGACGCAGCGAGTGCCTGAATACGCTTTGCTGGGCCTTTGTAACGCGCCCCTCGGACGAAACCGCCGTTAGCGCGCGCCATATCAGCGGGCGAAACTTCACCAGAACGAAGTAGTTCTTCATCGCGTTCGCGCGCGGCGGCTTTCTCAGCTGCGCGGTCTTCGAACGAAAATCTGGGCGCCTTGGGTTTCATGTTGCCTCCCTCGCGTGAAGCTTATCACATCGATGTCGATTTCCTCCTGGGAAACCGGGACACCTGTGGCCTGCCTGTGCCGCACTTGCAGAATGTGAAAAGTGCCAACTGAAGATATTAGCCTCTTCAACCATGGGGGAAGATCTGTCGAGGGGTTACATGCCACCGGCCTTCGGAGCAATTGCTTCGATTGCAAAAGTGCGCCAGAACCTAAATCTGGCGCACCGAGGGAGAACAGCGATCTCTGATCTACTGTTACTTAACGGCTGTCATTGCCGGGGCCGTAGCCACCGTAGATGTAGCCTTCGCCGGGGCTATGCTCTGCGGAGCGGGTGCTCATGACTGTGTCGGCGTCGAAGGTGTTGTCGGCTGTGCTGAATGTGATGTCATTGGCTTTGGTCGACTCAAGGGGTGCAAGCATGCGGGCTTCATCACCGTAGGTCTTCTCAGCACCGATCGAGGTATCCAGGAAGAGGTCTTGGCGGTAGGTCGATGTGTCGGCCAGAGCGGCGGTGGAAATCAGGGCGGCGGCGGCTGTTGTCATAATCAGTTTCATTCTGCGATCCTTTGATCTTACGACTGTCGCGTGATTGCGACTTCATCGTTGCTGGGGGAGTAACGGGATCAGCATGATTAGAGTTTCTGCAGTGCAGCGCACACGGTCTGTGCATCACCAAACAATTCATCGATCTCGCGAAACGGCCTACATCGACGTAGAGGCTTTACGCGGATATCTGGTCACCTGTGGCCAGCCTGTGCCGCACTTGCAGACAGACCGGCGCTCGAACTCGTGTTGGGTAATGCCGTCGGGCACATCGCCAGGCCTGCGGGTCACCGTATGACCGCACTCCCAACATCGAACCTCGATATGAGTGATGCCGGGTGAGAACAGTTCATTAATGGTGGAGGTCATATTTGATCGACATACGCCATTGCCATCATGCCGCCAATACAGCGGCTGCGACGGTTTCTCCCTCAAACTCTTCCTGTGTGTCTGCGCAGCTGTCGTAGGTCAGCTGGTCCAGCAGCTCCGCCACCTGGATAACGCGCGCTTCAAGTGCAGGGTTAGACAGCTGGGCACGGTAGTCAGGGTCTCATAAGCATTGTTCAAGTCAGCATAGGCGATTGACCATGTAGTCACTGTATTCACGCCGTCCTTACTGGGATTGATCCCGAGAGCGACGAGCTCGCAGTAAATGTAGGAGGTGGCAATGTCAGCGGCCTCATCAGCGATGCAAGGATCGTTAATCGGGCTATTGGCCAAAAGGTCCCACGCATGATCCAATAGAGCCCACCAGCGGCGCAGTGTCCCGACCTCACCAGTGAACGGCCAGCGACGAACTGCGCTGTGGCGCGCCGGATCACCGCCGCATGTTCGGTGAAACCATGTCGGCGCAGGGCGGAGATCGTCTCTTGGGTGGCCTTTACCAGGCCTCCGGCGTCCGCTGCGTGGAAGATGGTGGTGTCGGTGTCAGAAATTTTCGTCAAAATGCTTTGCTTCTATGGTGATAGGAGCAAGGTGGTTATGTTCGACTGATTCAAAAAATAGAATCTTTCCGGGTCGGCAATCCGTAAAATGAAGAAGATGGATGATATGCCCCTATGCCGGTCTTTGGCGATCGCACCTGGAGTTGATTAGCCCATTCCCGTTTGCACTGGCGGTGTAAAGCCTCTTTGCCGATACTTCGGCAGCGTAGCTTGTTTCGTCGTCACAAACGAAGGGCCCCCTGCAAAATGTGCGTGGTTCGGCATGCCTTGCGACAGAACCTGTGCTATATGTATCTTGTTCATTGCGACATGGATGACGGAACAAAGGAGAGAACATGGCTACCTTTGACATTGTTGTGTCAACCGCGTCGGTTGTTGTGGCTGGCATGACGATCGCCTATATGGCCTACTTGGCTCGGGTTAGCGGTCGGGACCGGCCGCACGATCCGGAGCGCCTGCGCCGATTTATCGCGAATGCGCCCTACCATCTCCTCAAGGGGGAAAAGAATAACGGGAGTAGATGACCGGATTCCTTATAGCGATACCTTGTCCGTGGGCGACCCACTGGCGGGGGCATTGTTGACTCTGGTCGCTAACCCAATAAAGAAGATTTCTGACGACGCCCTTGCCCAGCCAGTAGTCCAACGCCGCGGCGTTCCATTCGCAATTACTCCTTTAGAATGTCAAACCCTTCACTGACCAAGGGTCCTCGGCTCCTGCCACAATAGCTGCGCAGTCTTCCAAGTGAAGGGTCCCTCCAAAGGTCTTTGCAATTTCTTTGAAATTGCTTAGCAGCCGCTGCGAAGCCTTATTGCGTTTTAAGTATCCTTTCACCGCATTCTCGTTTTTGAAAACGCTTGGGGCTCCTGCTGCAATACTCTTGTAATCGAACTTGACCATTCTTCCTTCGACCAATGCCAGCGCAATAGCTGCCTCAATGCGGTCCCCCTGCAAATCATTCCAGCTGATTAATTCATTTACAGGCAAACCAGGTATCGGAATATTGCAAACCAGAATAACTCGTTTTCGATAGCGGGCATGTGCCAATCTGACCCTCTCGACCAGTTGCCGTGTAGCCAACTCCCGAGATTGAAGTTGTAGTCGTCGGATGCGGGCATCTGGATGACAAGGCACCATGACTGCAAACCCACTATGGTCTGCCATTTCATAAGGCACTTCAGTCAAAGGGAGCCGATGTTTTCCATTCAGGTCTGGTGCCACTAAATCGAGCGGGTTGCCGGCTGTATCGCCCCAGAGTGCACGACCTTGATCTTCGAGAGCCGATATTGGCAACTCCTGACGCCCGAGAACGATGACGGTTCCGCAGTCCTTGTAACGGTTTGAGCCTAACGACCGGCTTCCGAACCAAAGCCAATCGGCACCATGTAATTTAGTATTCAGCAAAATTTGGCATATTTCTGCGTCGCTTTTTGCGCTGAAATCCCAACCCGCGTCCTCAAATATTTTCCTGACTACTTGCTTGGTAGCTCCAACAAGAACACCCTCTTTTCTTGAGAGCTGATCTCGCAATACTTCCCTCGCAATCACCCGGCGGAAGCCTTCACGCTGTCGTTCGCTTTTCAACAGCGCGGTGCTGGACATCTGTTGATCGTGGACCTGCACTATATGCGCGTTCGGCCGTAGCGATAGCTTATGTTCAGCTTGCACATCGCATCCAATCGCAGTCAGAATTTCGGTATCCGCGTCTGCATCCAAAATTAGCATAGGTTCCTTGTGCTTAAGGGGACGGCAGCGGCTCACGCGAAGGAATTCTCTCTGATTGTTGGCAAATAGACGAAGCCGTTCGCAGTCTGCGAGGTTCTTTTGCTTGGCCTCGCCCAAGACTTCCCAAACCGCAGCGAACCGGGATACCTTGAGATGCAACCCCTCGGCGGCTTCCAGCTTCCTTTTCTGCGTTTCAATGTCCTGATCTGGCCGAATTTCGGCACCAGGTGCCTGTGCTTTCCGCTCAAGCTGAGCAAATGCCGTGTAGTGGCTTGCTGTATACGGCAGGGTTAGGGGAGATTCACCTGAACAGAGCTTTCCAACAACCTGTGCGGCAGCCGTTAGCAGCTTAGTATGGGCGGCCACTTCGGAAATCGTCAAATAAGTTCGGGGCGCTTTGAAGCTAACAACATCAATGTCCTTAATCCACAAGAGGCTTGCCCAGAATGTTTCGTCAATGACACGTAGTGACGGTTTCAGAGCGGCTGGATTAGGCAAGCTCAAATACGCGGTCGCAAGGAAATGGCAGCTGGCATCACTTTGGAATTGTTTCACGTAAGCGCACGCGTCGAAATGATCACATTGAATTACGGAACCATCTTCCGTTTTCATTTTGCAGAAGTGTTCTCCCGCCGAGATACCAATCCGGCTTGCTTTCGCGACCAGTTCAGCCTTGACGCACATCGGTCCGATCCCTTCGGTATTTCGAGCAGCTCGACCCCGGATGGCTTGCGCTTGAAGGCCTCGTGCCGTCGCATGGCAGGACGCTTCCTCAGCCAAGTCAAGGGTAGGAACGTGGAAAGCAACTGGTCTGTCGTCTCCTTCGGCGGCGCGTTCGCCCATAAGTTCTCGTTGTAGCGTGCTCTTTCCAGAGCCCGGGCTGGCTCTAATAACGGCGCTCGGCACACCTTCGCTGACGACCATTTGCCGTAAGGTTCTATCGGCGTCTTCAAGTGCGCTTCTTAGCGCTTTGCGTGCCTCTGATGCAGGGGTGAAGGGGGAGGGGACACATGCATTGGGAACTTGATATGCGCCGAAATTGCAAAACCGACCCGAGCTGTCACGGGCCGTCGCTTTTTGGTCTGTAGAAGTCATCAACTATTTCCTGATCTGTTCAGGAGGTAGATGAGTCCGGTTCGGGAAATCGAGAAGAAATCGGTTGGATTCGGAAAAAATGGTGTCATCCCGGTAGTAAATACCTCTTACCGGTTTGACACTTTTCCTTTTCAGGAGGTCGACGGAACGCCCTGATCTGAAGTCCATTTTCGGGACCGGAGGCCCAACTTTATTGCTCCGGAAATTTCCGAGAAAGCCGTGCGGAACCTAATTCCTCCGTAACCCAATGGAGGAAAAGAGTGAGAAAGCCTGTCTATTACACCGCCAACGAAGTTGCGGAAATCTTTAACCGAGATCCTCATACGATCCGGGACTGGATCAACCACGGCTGCCCGACACCAGAAGGTCTTGTGAGGCTTCAAGCCGCGAAGCTCGGCAAATCGTGGACGATCAAGGACGAGTGGCTGGCGATCTTCGAGCTTCGAGTCCGGCCTGACCCTGTGAGGCCGGACCTCGAACTCGAAATCCCCCGCGAACCTGAAAGGGAAACTCCATGACACTCGATCAAATATTGCGCAGTTACCTGGAAACCAGCGGTGAAAGCATGCGCGCGCTTTCTCTCCGTGCAGGGCTGAACCCGAAAGCCGTCAGCGACATCCTGAACATTCCCGGCCTTCGACCGCGTCATTCCACACTTTCGGCGCTGTCTACAGCAACCGGCTCGGATTTGTTTGGGGCGCAAGTGATTACCTGTGTTACCTATGCCGACCTGATCGAAAAGGCTCACCGCCAAGGAGAAAGCGGTCTGGTTTCAAGACTACGTTGGTTGTGCCGCCATGCTGGGTGGGCCCCCGAACTGAAACAAGTTTGCAAGCAGGATGTAATTGACTTTTTCGACAGTAATGAGCCTGCACGGTTCACCCTGAGCAAAGGAAGCTATGCAACCTACCGCTCGGCGTTGGTAAACGCCGCTGGGCGCGACCAGCCGCGGGAGCGCAAACGCTCTATCAATGATATAGCCGGGCACTATCAGAGAGCTTATAAAGCCATTCAAGATAGTGACCTCCCATGCTCGGCAAAATACGCCTGCGGCCCGTTTCTCGTCTTTCTGCACGAGGAGGGAATTGCTCCGGACGAGATTACCACAGCGACCCTTGCAGCTTTCTACAACTATCGCGTCGAAACATCTTCAAAGAGCGCTGCACGTTGCGAAAAGCAGGTTCGCGAGATCTCAACACTGCTGAGCCACCTCGCATCTGAACCAAAGTTGGCGCACCTCGACTTTGCGACGGCTTGCCATCCCTTTTACGACGCACGGGACAAATTCGGTGTCGATGACGCGATACTTGCGCCGCTACTGGAAGAATTCGACACCAGAGTGGCTCCCTGGGCACAGGGGAAGGTCTCACGTGATGGACTATCCCGGGCCGCGTTCATAGCGCGAATGGATCAACAAGAGGCTACCGGCGAAATCAGCGACAAGAAGGCCAAATTGCGCGCCAAACGGCAGGAGAAAGCCGAAAGGCCCGGTCAGTCCACTAAACAGGATGGCCCAAGCCGGTCGGAGTTGTTGCGCCAAGCGGGTTTCCTGGTCGGCAAACACACTTGGAAAGCCGAAACCTTAAAGACACGGCGCGGATACATTAAGTCGCTGGCTAAAGCTGTTGCTTCGTCGGCTGACGTCGTGCCCGAGACCATCGAAGAACTCACCGATCCGGAATTCCTCGACGTAGCGGCGGAGACCCTTAGCGAAGTCAACCAAGGCGATTTTCCGAGTGCTTACGTCACAAGCGTTCTCAAGACGGCGCGCAAGATCGCCCGGGACTATCTGAACCGGTCGCCGGAAGAGCTCCGTGAACTCGATGATACGATCGCGCTGCATAAGGTGAACTATCAGGGCATCGCACCGCGGAACATGTCCAAGCTCAGGCTGTTTAATGGCACCCGCATTCAGCAGACCATCGACCTGAGTGCGATGCTGCTTGCGGACATAGACGCATCGATCAAGGCGAAGCGTAAAGCCTGCCAGAAAAAGAACGGAGTGCTCCCACCGCCGGCCGAGGTGCTCGACCCTGACCTCGGTCGAGATATCATGGCCACCTTGGCCCACGATATCTTGCTGGCAAGAGCCCCTCGCAGTGCCAATGTTCTGCGTGCGCGTCTCGATTGGATCGCATGGTCTGATGGCCGCGCCCGTATCGTAGTGCCCGCTTCGGAAGTGAAAATGCGGAGTGCAGGTGATGCTGATTTGACAGTTCAGCTGGGCACGACGGCGAGCAAGCTCCTGAAAACGTATTTAGAGATCGTGCGCCCAACGATGCTGGCACCATTGCAGAAGAAAAACCCATATCTCTTTCCCGGACAGGGAAAGACGAACGCTGACGGCTACTACTCCGGCCTTCTGCATCGGGTGACAAAGAGGTTGCACCAAAAAGTCGGCGTTCGCATCAATCCGCATCTCTATCGCCACCTGATCGGCTGGATCTGGCTGAAAGACAGCCTCGATAACTTGCCCAAGGTGCAACGCCTGCTTGGGCATAAGAAATTGCAGACGACAATCAATCACTATGCCGAGCTCGACGAGAGCCTCGTTTTTGACGAATGGCTCGCGCGACTGGACAGACGCCCCGCCGCCTGAGGGCGCGAGGCAACCAAAGGAAAGCTTCAAGACATGAATGAACACCTCGCTATCTTGGCCCGTATTCGCTGCGCCGGCCCCGGTTCCTCCCCTCCGGGGCAGCACGACCTCAAGCGCCATCTCAGCGGCAGGCTGCAACAGATCGGAGCGCCTGCAATAATGGAGTTTGCTTACGTCCAAAAGGTGGCCGCTGAGGTCTGGGGCGCAGAACGCTGCGCCCATTTTGCCAGCGTTCTGCGCGAGGCGCGGGTGACCCCAAAGTCGCCTCGTCGGACCTCATGGCAAACGGCAAGAATGCGCCTTTCCGACCTTCCCGATCAATGGCAACCAATCTTCGCTGAACGGATCGAGGCTTCCGAAGCTGGCGTCCGCAAGAAGGGACAGGTTCTCTGGAGTGCCGCGCATACACAGAACGTCATTCGCGCGTTGAGCGGATGGGTTACGTATTGCAGAGCGCAGGATCTTCCGATGTCGCCAACCGGTGGAACGCTCGAGGGCTACGCAAGGGTAGTGACTCAAAAGGCTTCGGTAAGAACGGCGTCAGATTACATCAGCCGCATACTTACAGGGATCAAGCTCGTCATGCCGGGGTTCTCCTCGCAAGCCTGCGAGTTTGTGGCCTGCGATTGGCGTGAACGCGCGGCAGAAGCCGGCTCCACGACGAAAACAGGCGCCCAACTCGTTGGTGCTACGCGGATCTATGATCTTGGCTTCGACCTTATGCAGCAAGCCCGGTCCCGTCGTCTTCGCAGCCTGCATGCCGCGAAGGACTTTCGGAACGGCATCCTTCTGAGTGTCGCGGTTGCATTGCCACAACGTGCCCGGGCACTGTCCGCACTTGCGTTTGGCCGGACCCTCGACATCCCATGTGAGGGAATGGTGCACATTCACCTCCCGGCCCGCATGCTGAAGTTGCGTGAGGGTCAGAAGGCGGGGGCACCGTTCGACCGGACCCTATCCAGTCAAAAGCTCGCTTCTGCACTGGAGGAATACAGGCATTCCTATCGCCCACTGTTTGACGATAGAGACTCCCTTTTCCCGTCCATGCATGCACGTGGCGCAGCAATCAGCGAGGCTCAGATCGGCCGGCTTACAGGCGATTTGACAGAGCGCGCTTTCGGTGTGCGGGTCTCCATCCATCGGCTGCGTGACAATGTCGCCACTGAAGCCAGCGAGCACCTCGCATCAGGCGGGCGTGCCGCCACGGCCTTGCTCGGACAGCGCGACGAGCAAACGGCCCAGCGGCACTACGATCACTCCACAGGGCTGGCGTCCGCTCAGGAATTCGTTGACATGATCGAGCGACAACGTAGCTTTGAAGTCGAGCTTGATCTGTGACGACAAGGCGGCAGCGACGGCGCATACCGCTGTCTTTCGCCGGAAATTCCCTTATTTCCGAAGGGTGTTGAAAACGTCCAACTATCATCCGCACGGGATGGACGGAGGGCGTTTTTAACATTTTCTCGCCCTCGCCGGAATTTCCACAGCACGCTGAACACGGCTCGCCTTGGCCTCAACAAGAGGCCGGACCACCTCCTACAAGCCCGACGGGATTGGGTTCCTCGTATTTTTCAGCGTTTAGCGAGGCACCCCGTCCCCTGCGCAGAAGAAACCGTTTCTCGTTTTCTAAAAAAACCCAATCTCCAGTCTACCCATACGGGCAAACAACAAAAGGAACGAGACCATGACCGCCTACATCGAACTTGAAGGCATCGAACCCACGGAACTTAAGGAAATAGCTGGCGATCCGAAAGCGTCCGCGGCGTTGAACTCCAACTACCAGGATGCCGAAGCCTGCCGCCGAGTTCTTCTCGGCCAACAGGAAGCAAGGGAAGCAGTGCGGGGAGTGTCGACAAGCGAGGCGATTACGATCGCGCTTGCCTTCGGGCGTGATGACCTTCTGCCAATGTCCCATAGCGACTTTCGTTCGGCTTGGCGCCGCATTGACAACCGGCAGCGTCGGCTGGTGGATGTCGCGGCAAGGGCGAAGTGGGCGACGCAATACGAGAGCCCGGCCTGCAACGGGTAACCTGCACGTCCGCGAGCCAAACCTCTTCGTCTACGTCCATTGATTGATGGGGAGAGCCGCTGCGGCGATTTCATCTGTTCGAGCCTAAATGCGTCTTACGAAATTGGTTGATTTCACAAAGGGGATGAGCGCCATTTACAGGCAAGCGTTAAGTTTGCATTCGCAATGAGCCGAAGCGTCGTTGCGATCGGCCCCCTGCGGACTTTGGCTCCTTGCATCTTCGCTGCTGCGGCGCAGCTTCCCCGAACCCCCGCCACCCCCAAGTCCGGCCCAGCAATTTCGATCGATCCAGATAAGCATTGCGCAAAAAGGAAGCTCTGCAACGCACAGCTGAAATTCAGACATGCCCTGTGGCCAGATCCGTCGCTGGTCGACGTCCAGTCGCAGCGCTGAACGAGGTCATTCAAAAGTTCGGCCCCCCGCCTGAGATCATGAACACAGATCAAGGATCCCAGTTCACTTCCTTCGCGTGGACGGATCGGCTGCGGCGTTCCGGGGGGCGGGTCTCGATGGGTGGAAAAGGCTGGTTCCTCGACCATATCTTCATCGAGGGGCTATGGCGCACCCTGAAATACGAGTGTGTCTACCTGCGTGCCTGGAAGACCGGATCAGAGCCGAAACCGACCACCCGGAAATGGATGACCTTCTACAATCACCAGCGTCCTCACTCAGCCCTCGGCGGCAAACCAGCGGCGCTGGTCTACTGGCAGAAAATGCAATCAACTAACCCGATCTGTAGTTGCAACGAGTAGCTTAAAATACGCCAGATCTTGGCCAAGAGATAGGGAGTAGCTCACGATGCTGCTCTTTCAAAGATCTGCCAGCATGGTGTGCGAAGTGCAACGGAAGATGGCCTGGACCTGGTGCGACGGGCGAGATATGGTGAGAACAGAAAAGGACTAACACATGACCCAGGGCTTTACGTTCATTGACTTGTTTGCGGGAATCGGGGGGCTCCGGGTCGCGATGGAGAGCATTGGTGGTCATTGCGTCTTCACGTCTGAGTGGGACAAGTTTGCGCGGCAGACATATGAGGCGAACTATCGCGACAATCGCCCGATTGCGGGAGACATCCGGGACGTTGATGCGGCTGACATTCCGCCGCACAACGTGCTCGTTGCAGGGTTTCCTTGTCAGCCTTTTTCTCTTGCTGGGGTCAGCAAGAAGAACTCGCTGGGGCGACAGCATGGCTTTGCGTGTGAGACGCAGGGCACGCTGTTCTTCGATGTGGTCAGAGTGCTGGAACATCATCGACCCGAAGCGTTTCTGCTCGAGAACGTCAAGAACTTGAAGAGTCACGACAAAGGCAAGACTTTTGAAGTGATCATGGGTGCGCTCAAGGAACTTGGCTATTCTGTCGATACCCGGGTGATCGATGCGCAGCACTTTGTGCCGCAGCATCGCGAACGGATTGTCATCGTGGGGTTCCGAGAAAAGACGTCGTTCAGTTTTGACGAATTTCTCCTCCCAGAAAAGGGTCGGGTCAGGCTCGGCGACATCTTGCATCCTGAAGACGGCAGCGAGGAACCAGAAGGGCACTTCACGGAAGGCGCAGCGGCTGCTGTGAACCCCAAGTATATCCTGAGTGACCACCTCTGGGGCTATCTCCAAGCGTATGCGGCAAAACACAAGGCGGCAGGGAACGGATTTGGTTGCTCTGTCGTCGGTCCTAAAGATGTGTCCCGAACTCTGTCGGCTCGGTATCATAAGGATGGATCGGAAATTCTCATTGAGAGAGGGACGGGCGAGAACCCGAGAAGACTGACACCTCGCGAATGCGCACGCCTCATGGGTTACCCCGACACCTTCAAAATTCCCGTATCGGACACACAGGCATATCGTCAGTTTGGCAACAGCGTCGCAGTCCCGGTTTTTGAAGCCGTTGCGAAGCTGATGGCCCCACATATCGCATTGCTTCTGGATGCGCCGATGAAAGAGGCCGTTCCTGCCTGATGTTCATGACACGCAGACGCGAAGCCGCAACATGGCGGCGATCAAGGCGAAGAACACGAGGCCGGAGATAATCGTTCGAAAGGGCTTCCATCACCGCGATTTCAGATACCGTGTGCACGACCGTGCGTTGCCAAGGACGCCAGATATTGTTCTCAAGCGCTACCGAGCAATCATTGATGTAAGAAGCTGCTTTTCCACGGGCATGATTGCGGCCTATTCAAGCTGCCGGAAACGCGCTGGGAATTTTGGCAGAAGAAGATCTTGGCGAATTTTGATCGAGGCCATCGCAGCCTCGTTGAACAGCGTGACATAGGCTGGCGCAATGCTATCGTTTGAGAATGTGCGCCTCGAAGTTCCGGCAGGCTGGATATTTCCTATTTATTCGATCAACTTGAAGGATGGCTGGCTGCAGATATTAAGTTTGAAGAGTTACAAGGATGGAACACTCATTTACATCATTGAAAGAGCTGGTTGACGCGATGGGCGCACACGGGGTGACTCGTCTCTATGCGAAGCGGTTGGCTCCGAATGACAACTCAAAAAACCAAGTTTATCTCGGGGGCGGCTTCGAAGCTCTGAACGTTCTGCCACATGGTGAAGTCGAAACGGACTTCGAGCAGAGAGCCGGGTCAGTCCGCCGAAGAGACAAGGCTTCCGTGAAATTCGAGTGGATTCACGCCGAAGGGTCTTCACCCGCGCCCGATGCGCAGTTGATACTGTATCCCAAATATCCCGAAGTCCGGATGTCCGGGTTTCTTAGGGGAGCAGCCCGTGCACCAAAGGAACTCATGACCAGCCGGGACCTTGGAAGGGCTCTGTTTTTCGGCGTGGTCCCATCCGGATTAATACTTGGATATGTTTCCGCAGCGCCAAGCGGCGTTGTCAGAGAACTCGAGGCAATCGGTGATCTGCCAGACATTGGCGTTTTCCTGGATCTCACGAAACTCATATCTGCGTCTGGCAGAGACCCGAAATCTGAGCTGCTGTCTGAACTTAGACGGATCCATAAAAAGGGGTGGATCGCTGGGCAACGCTCGCACTCTGATGGCAAAGTCAGGCCGTATGCCGCGCCGAATGGCGGTGGTTACACCTTGGAAGCTGAGCTGGGCATAATTCCCAATGGAGTGGCCGAGCCAGATTTCTTGGGATGGGAACTGAAGCAATACGCAGTTCGTGATTTTGCTTCGCTGAGGGCGACCTCGCCAGTGACTTTGATGACGCCTGAACCAACGGTTGGCCGCTACTCCGAGGATTTTCATGGGTTTATGGCTTCGTTCGGCTACGATGATACGAAAGGCCGCCCGAACAGAAGAAATTTTGGCGGTATCTATCGAAACCTTGCGCCCGAAAGCGCCCGAACCGGCGTTCGAATGGTGCTTGAGGGTTACGATGCTTCAAAGGGAAAGATCGACGACCTTGGCGGAAAAGTCCTTCTTGTGAACGGAAATGATGAAGTCGCTGCCGGCTGGGAATTCGCCAATCTGCTGAACCATTGGAACAGAAAACATGCTCAAGCGGCATATGTTCCGTCAGAATCCAGCGGCAAACCCAAGAGCTATCGATATGCCGATCAAGTGCAGTTTGGGACGGGAACTGATTTCTTCATGTTCATGAAGCTTATTCACAAAGGAAAAGTGTATCTCGATCCCGCGGTCAAAGTTGAGAATGGGAAGGTCAAGAAGCGAAACCAATTCCGGGTCAACCACAGGGATTTGGCGGATCTCTATGGTCATTTCGAGACTCTGACGCTCTGAAATTTTCGGCCTATGCTTCATAACACCGGCGCTCTCAGTGTCTGATTGGAGACGCCGTTACAGACTATTGAAAGATCTCTTTGGATGCCGCTGATGCGAAGACATCGGCGTCCTTGGATACATAGCGTTGAGCAATACTTTCGCCTTTCTTGACGATCGTGCCGACCTCAGCCGCTGCTCTTTGAAGATCCGCGACGGAGAAATTCATGGACACGTAAGTGCCCGACAAGGAGAAATCCCCTTTCACGTATCTGCTGGAACCGATCCGAAGGAACTTCGAGCCAGAGCCGATCACAAAATGGCCTTTTCTTCTTGCAAGCTGACTGGTGACATAGAGACCGAACCCAGAGTTTTTCCATGTGTCATCTGTCGTTTCCGAGCCGGCTGTAATTGAGCTTTCTTGTTTGTGGACGCCGGATGTGCTTGGCAGAACTGCGAGGCGAAGAGCCTTAAGGTCGTCTCCAATGTTTGAAAATCTTTCGTTTCGTTGCAAAGACCCCAAGATGCCGATGCCATCGTCGAAAATCGTGAGCTCGACCGTGTCTCGCGTGGGCCAGTATTGACCGGTAACCCACATCGTGTCCCCGTTGCCGTGTTCCAATGCATTTCTGACGATTTCACGGAGGCAATACTTCATGAGGTCGAAAAGGTTGCCCCTCGTATCGCGCGCGATCAATCGGGCCATTCTGCCAACGCGTTGGTCAGCCAACTCGCCATAGCTCAAAGAGCCATTCTCAGCATCACTACGCCATTTTCTCAGGTCAACTGCTTGGAGTGGCAAATAGTTATCTCCGCCGGTTGCCTGTCGGCGGGGAACGTCGATACCACATTGCTCGAAGAAACCAACGTTCGCCGCATAGCCATTGGGCTCTTCGCCGGTATGTCCTACGACAATTCCCCGATCCACCGCACTTCGGATGTGCCTCGAAAGCAGCAGCATCCCGGAAGGTGTCGCAAATCCGATATTGCCGAAGTTCAATTTGATCGGATCATTAGAGCGCAGCGTGTTGCCAAACTCAATAACTCCCAGTTCGTCTCGGAAGGCTGGAACCTGCACGACTTTCACAGCTTCAATATGGGAGGGCGGGGCTGAAATTGATGCAGTTGGGCCGTTTGTTGAGAGTGGTAATGTTCTTTTCCGGGGCTTGCCCTCGGACAAGTCTTGAAAAAAGGCAAGGTCGCTTGAACAGAGCAGAGTTCGGTCAAGAAAAGAGTTAAAGCTTTCACAGCTTGTCTCGGGCAGAAAAACGCAGCTGTGGCATGCGGCGTGATTGCCGGACGCTCCGTTGCTCGCGAGACCAGCGCTACAAAGCGGGTCTGCGGAGCAAAGCTCCTGAGAGCTCACGGTTCTCAGGAAACTATGCTCAAATCGTGATGGCGCGGCTTGTCTCGATAGCCCGCCCATTGTGCCGTCGGCATCTGACGTGGAAGTGTAGATCAGAAGTCCAGCCATGTTGGAGTCGACGTAAAGCCGTTCCCTGAGTGATGTCGACGAGTATCCGCTTTCCAAGGAAAGTTCCGAAATGAGTGCATGCGCAAGAGTGTGTATCAGGATGTATCGTGCGCTCAGTTCCGCCGGCAGGCTTGATGGGTTCTCTCCTGCAGCAATTTTTACCTCCATCCACTGCGATTGAAGGCGACGGATATGCGTTTCCACGGCCGGAGAAGTCTCCCAAGTTTGCACTGCCGATTGATCAAGTGCGACGAAGATCCCCTCGCCGTTCACTTCTATTCCGGGCAGCCAGTCTTTCGGGCTTTTCGAAAGGGGCGATGGCGCTGGCTTTCCTGCTACTGACGCTTTGAGACGAGTGAAGCCAGTTAGGGCGCGGACCTCGCGCAGGCGTTCGACACTTGAGATATAGGATACGAGCCCACGCAGAGGTGCGGGAATTTCCTGAGCCGCATTCAGAAGATCCTTCTTTCCAAGTTCAGAGCCGCGTGTATCAGTGCTCAGCATCCGAAACTCAGCCAACTTGAGATCGGCTACGGCATCTTCGGCATCCTTGTCCTTCGCCTCGAAATACAAGTCACAGATTTCTTCTGCGCTTTCGCTGCCTTCCCATTCAGGAGCGACCCGCTTTTGAATAATGCGGAGTAGCATGTCGCGATCATCGTCGAAGTCCTCGAGCACTGAGCGGTTCGCGCCCAGCCGGTCGTAGAAATGAGCTCGCCAATCTGGCAACGTGATCGCGCTCTCGACCACCGGAAAATAAGTGTTGCTCGCACCCCGTTGCGTTGTCCTCGCAGGTGCTTCGCAACCGGTCTCGTAATCACCGAGCCACGGGCGGCCCCCTCTACACGCATGTCCGGGTATGCCGTTTGGAGAGAAGGCCTCGGCGATCGACCTTGTTTCAGAGCAGCCAGTGCATTTGAGCTGCAATCCAGCAATCCCGGCGCCCACTGTGATCAGCTTCAAGAGAGGTTGTTCGCAGTCGGGTTTGTGGTTGATCCATTTATCCCACGGAAAATCATTGAGGTGACCGTGCTCACAGATTGCGACAAAACGCACGGGCACAACCGCGGGTCGGCCCACGCAATGGCCGCAGTGCAGACTGTCTCCTCCGCGTGACGGAGCCCACATTCCCGACTTCTGTATCACATGGCAATCCGGGCAGGATTGCCAGTCCGGGAAGCGACGCACCGGAAGGACGCGATCACGCTTTTCGTTCTGGAACGTATATTGCCCGATCAATGGCGGTCGAAATCCTTTGATCGCGAGTTTGGCTTCCAGACGCGGCTCACGGATTAAATTCGGGTCATTCAGCCCTTTGTTGCTCGGGCCGCTATAGCCGTCCCATGCTTCGAGACCCTGCATGACGCCGGAAAGAAGTGCCCCGGACGGCTGCCTGAAGTCGACAATTGAACCGGGCCCAAAGGGTCCGATGATCTGGCTTCTGCGGATGGATCCAACGTCTTTCATGCCATGGCCCTCAAGTATCTCGCTTTGTAATCACAAATTTGGTGGACGCCTCCACCGATCGCAGTGTGTTCGGTGTCGCTCTGGCGAGCCCTTTCGAGAAATTCGAGGCTTGGCTCTCTGCTGCTTTTTCAGCAGAGATTAACAGAGCTGCGTCCGACCAGTCGTCCCAATAGCCCTTTAGGGTTCCCCGGCGGATCCAATTTTCAAGGAACTCCATAAGTTCTTTCCGCGTCGCCGTGGTTTCGGGCTCGTCAATGTCTGAGACACGCGCACAGATTTTATCGATCATATCTTCGAGTTGTGCCCGATACTTATCGGCATCGTTTGGTGAGTAAAGCATTTCCGGGACAAGGTGCCGGACCATAGCCACGAAAGGCGCGTGTAGCGCCTTATCCCGCGCTCTTGGGGCGAATGGCGTTACGCCGGTAGCCTCGACGTCACGATAAAGAGCCCCATGCCAAGTTGGAAAGTTCTCATAACGGCTTCGGTCCCGCATTTTGTTGGCGTTATAGAGCGTGACCACGAGACCGGGCACGTTGGAGCGTCCGACGCGGCTCGTTGCTTGGATGTATTCTGCAATGGTTTTGGGTTGACCGTTTACGAGCATCAGGCCGAGACGCCTGATATCCATTCCGACCGAGATCATGTTCGAGGCCAATACAATGTCCGCTGCTGCGTCGCTGTCTCGGTCCAGTTCAAGCTCTCTCAGCTTTTCTTTAATTTCGTCCGACTTGACCCGGCTGGTCAATTCGGCGGGCGGATGTAACTGTCGCTCTGTCTCATTTCGACGCTGAGAAATCAGTTGAATGCTGTGCGTAACGTCGTCCTGCATAATGATTGAGGCGCTGCCGAGTTCCCGCAGCGAGTTGAAGTAGCCGACCAGCGTCCAGTATTTGTCCGCGTCAGCGCCGACGAAGCTCGGCTCGGCGGCCGCCTGCAAGAGAGAGGCTGCGATTGCTTGATAAATGTAACTGGCCGTCCTCCCAGCAGACGTTATCCCCACATAAAGTCGGCCCGGGCTGTCTTGTTTTGTAAATGCGAAACCGGAATTCGACTGATCGATGCCAGGTGGGGGGAATTGAGATGAGTCTCGGTTAAAGAGTGATCTGATTTGATCGTCTGCTCGCCGGATCGTTGCGGTGGATCCGATGATCTTGGGCCTATGTCCTTTGTGCGAACACAGCGCGTCAATGGCTGTTTCGAAAAGCCCTGCCATAGTTCCCAATGGTCCAGAGATCAGGTGCAGTTCGTCCTGAATGATCAGATCGGGAGGGTCCCGGTGGGCATCCGCCAATCCAAAAAGTCTGCCGGTTTCAGGTTTGCTGACAATTTGGACAAACTTGTCTGCCGTGCCGATCAGGAGTGAAGGAAGTTCTCGGTAGACGTCTTCATCAACCGTCCAGAAGGGCAAGTGACCCGCAAGCCCATTTGCCGAGCATGCCTGATTGGTGCAAGTCGCAAGGACTCGTTCGCCGTTATCATCCACAGACCAATCAAGTTCCACGCCGCAGACGGGACAATCCGCCACCTGCGCAGGTGAGCCGTCCTCTCCCACCTTTGCTACTTTATTCGGGCTTGTGTCCTTTCCAACCCAGAGCCCGATAGAAATAGAAGCATCTGATTGGAAGTGATCCGGAAGTTGAACGCCAGGACATTCTTCATCCCCACGGCGCAGCATGTCGCATGCGAGGATCATGGACGCAGCCCGTTGAAATTGCTGGGCGGTCAGCAACCGGAGCGTATAGCGCATAAATGCTGTTACACCGGCGCCTGCTAAGGCGCCGCGAGCTTTCAGTCTGCGCAAGAACACGGTGTATGCTGCGAGGAGAAGGTATGCTTCTGTCTTGCCGCCGCCCGTGGGGAACCAGAGCAAGTCCATTACCGCGCGGCTTGTGTCCGTTTGGTCGCTGGTAGATCTCAGACAAAGAAGGCCAAACGCCAACTGAAATGGTCTCCAAACAAGAGAACGGATCTCTGGGTCGCCCTGACGTTTCCATTCGTTCTGGAGCCACAGAGCTCGGTTTGCGAGCCTGAAGGCCAACAAGGCTTCGGGATCGTTGGAAAGTAATTCCGCACCCTCCAACATTCGGTCCAGTGCTTCCCGGCAGGTGTCCAAGTGCCTTCGGGCAGTTTCATGGTGCTCAGGAGACAGGGCGGTGATCCTCAACTCCTGCGCCGCGATCCAATCAGAGTAGCACTGACAAAATTCTGCGAGGCCGACCATGATCTCAGAGCTGTCAGCTTCGGACAACCATTGCGATCCAAGGACCGAGCTTTCTCCTTGGTCGACGAGATTGCCGAAGAATTCCTCATCGCCGCTTGGGCTGGCGATTGGAACCTCCACCAAAGGCAACCATGCAGAAGACAGCGTAACTGCGCTGTCCCGGTTTTGACGCCAGCTAACGGAACAGGTGTGGCCGACTGCATACTCCGGGGCGTCTCTGTAAAGCATGGAATTCGACTGAATTTCCGGATCAGCAGTTTTTTGAAACACCGACGGTTTGGGCACAATCAAACCAAAATCGGGGTCTGCCTCTAAACTGAAACGAGCCTGATAAAAGTTTGCGGTATCACGCGCGACTGCGTCAGTCGACGTGGAATTCGTCTGCTGGTTCACCAGCATGACCGTTACGAGGAAGACCTCCTGATATCTCCTGCACCGCAACCAATACCCCAGCCCAGGTATCTCGGGAATTGGCGAGATCTCACTGGGAGTTTGATCGTTCACTTCAACTGATAAGGTCTTGTGATTCTGGTGCCGATGCCAGTTGAAGCGGTTTCCCGCGCTCGTGTCTTCCGGAGCGCGCGCTTCGTAGGTGCCAACCGAAACTGAAAGCGTGATAAGTGCCTCATCGCCGTCCTTTGGCGATATCGCAAACGAAACGCCCATGGAACTTGGTCGAAACGCGTTGGGTGGGGTCTTGTCTGATGTTTCGTCATCGTCATCGTTGACTATCGTGTCGTCTTCGGGCTCGATGTTCGAAACGGAGGTTTTTTGAGCATAGAGTATTCCTGAGAAATAAACTTCGGCTGGGCTGTCGCGAAGTATTTCATCTTCGCTATACGGGCCCACCAAGTCTTCATTCAGCCGATCCACAACACGCTGGCGTGCATCCATACGATTTTCGCCAATGGTCATACATTACCCTTTTAATTGGATTGAGAGCCACTTCTGACGGTGCCCTGCAAAACCGGCACGAGCGAAACCCCAATTGGTCTTCCGTCCCGTCGCGTAGTTACTACGGTGGACGCCCCCGCAATTCGCAGGGATCCAAGGGGCAGACCGAGAGATTTACCTGCCAGATAATTGAGGTTCTCCGCGAGAGGATCAATAGCTGTTGCGACAACTTTCCCGTTCTGGAGCACCAACTGCCACTCAGAGGCGATACTCTCCCTTCTGAAAGTGCAGAAGGGCTGATCGAAAGTTGCCTCCCATATAGCGTCGACCGCGTCGCGGCCGGCCAGTGGGGATAGGCCGTCGCTTCCAGACAACGCCAGTCCGCCGTCTCGCCCGGAAATCCATCTGCTTCCGTCTGACCGCGTGCGGCCGAAAACCGGACGCGTTCTTCCAAGATGAAGTCGTTTCGATGCCCGGCTTCCAGCAACAAACAGGATACGAGCTTCTTCGTCCCAGTCGACGTCTTCGCGATCCGGGATCGGCGGCATTAGAAAGAACACGTCGTCCGCTTCTTTGCCTTTCGCGCTGTGAACTGAGCCGATCAACGGGCCTGACTGTCCGATGTAATCATAAGTGATGAATATAGGATTTTGTTCGATCTTGACGATCATGTCACTTAATCGTGGGACAGCTTTGCCCGTCCCGGCAACGCTCTTCAAAAGATCATAGGCGTCATCTGACGTCCACCCAAAGGGTGCCGGAGAAAGCGCATCCATTCGTTGCTCTACATCGCTCTGTGTTAGTAGTTCGCCGGCTGTCTTACCTGCACAAATAGTGCCGATCAGTGGTTCGATTACTTGAGTGTGACCCGACAACTTCAGGCGGTGTGGTCGGCCGCGCAGCGACAATCGGACCGAGGCCGCTTCTGCCGCCATTCGGCTTCGGGTCAGGATCAGGTTGTCAAAACTCCAAGGAATCCGCTGATCCAGCAAATCTGCGCCCTTTGTCGACCCCGCGTCCTCAAGCAGTTCGCGCACCAGAAGGTATCGTTCTTTAGCCTGCAATTCTCTGTTGCCGAGGGCTTTTCGCGCGTTAAGGGCGAATGCCTTTAGTTTTGACGAACCCGCGCGGTGATTGAAGCTGAGCTCAAGTTTCTTCCAGCCCTCAGATGCCAATAAATGTGAGTGTAGATTGCTAACGGGAGGCGAGGCATTCGTGCTTTGATCAGACCAAGCTCCGTAGATCGCCTGCGCCCAATCTCCGAACACTGTAACGCCGACTGATGGAGGTAATGCGGCGATCAACTGGGTGCAGAGCTCCCATCGGATGCCGACAACATCCTGAGCTTCGTCAATGACCAGATGACCAATTCGTCCAACCCAGTCGAGCAATCGCTGTTCTCGGGCTGACAGCAAAGTTGATGCTCGGCGTATCGACCGGTCAAACCCGCCCGACGTGGCCTGTTCTTCGATAGAGCCGATCAGATGCCATGCGAAGGAATCGAGCGTGAAACATTGTATCCCAGCGCCATACACCTGATCGGCAAGCGCAGATGTGACCCTTTGAGAGATTTCCTGTGCCGCTACACGCGTAAAAGTAATCAGGTAAATACTTGCAGGACTAATGCCTGACTTCACTAATTCAATAACCCGGGCACTTGCGGTGTGTGTTTTGCCGGAGCCAGGTCCCGCACTGACGACAAGCCGGGCATTCTTGTCGTGGGAAACAACAACCTGTTGGCTGATGTCCAAGCCGCCGCTTTGGGAGGCAGAAGTGAGCGTTTGTAACGACTCCTTCAAAAAGCCGGCTGCATGGGGCGAGAGTTGCCCGTCCGGCTCGCAGCCCATATGTAGCAGAGCCCTTCTGAGGACTGGTGATAGTGGTAAAGAAGGCGACCAATTGCCATCATCAACCAGCGCTGCAATTGACGGTGCTTCCGCTTCCGAGAGGTCCGGCGAAAAATCGGACGTTTCCTGCCCGAATACAGTATCCGTTGCAATTCGGCGTAAAATCCCAAGAGGCTCTCCATCCATCGGCGGTCCTCCAAGAACAATTGTATCTTGCTCATCAATCGCCATCGCCCGACGATCAAGCAGGAGGATCATCGGCTCACCAAAAGAGGTCCATGCACCAATGTCGCCGGCAAGAACCAAGTCATCAAGGACCTCGTTTGCTATGGCGTGGGAAATCTCTTTCTCGACGCCAAGTGTCTGCGCCTTGACCGAAAGCACTGTGATGGACTTGGATCGAGAAAGTGATCCAAGTGAAAATAATTCGTGTCGCAGAAAATCAGCGAGAATCTGTCGTAGCGTCATTTGAGTTTTAAAGATTTCCTGCTTCAATTTAAGCGCCAGAGTTTCAATAATGCGGCTGCCCTTCAAGTATTATTTTCGATTGAATTTTATGTGCTTCTTGTAAGACAGTGCGCCTCGGGGAGACCGGCTTTGGGCTGGGTTAGCGGTATATGGAACGACTTTCTTTATTTGAAGAACGATTAAGCAATCATTTTACGGCCCTTTCAAGAGAGCGTGCTGAAGAGCCGGTTTTCCTGATTGAACACGGGCTTTTGCCTGCTGAGATTGCCGAGCTCATTCGAGCCGTGGGAACACTGGGAGGCGCGGTAGGCTTCAGATCAGAAATCTGGTGGCCATACCGGCTTTCCCTCGGGGCGGCACTGACTGAGTTTGGCTATCAGTATAGAGGCACGGGGACTGAATTCTGGGGGTTTGCTGAGCGCGGACTGGGGGCTGAAATTGGTCTTGCCGAACGGCCGGAAATAACGGCAGTCTTCCAGCTGCTGAGTAGAGATTACAATATCGCAAGGCCGCTCAACGATCGTTGGTCCGAAGCCTTTGGCCACATCGCGTGGCCTATCAGGAATGCGTTGGTCTCGCGTGAGATCCATAGTCCGCTTGCGCGCTTGGTCAGGGGCGCTCTTCGAGCCAGCAGCTCAGTGGTTTTCAACGCAGCATTCGTGTCGGCTTTGCGAGAAGTTGCAGCCGGCCTTACGTCAAAGCGCCTCGAAGCATGGCTCGCGGATGAAAGTCTCGCACTTTCAGTTGTCAGAGCGCTCGCCGATGGATCTACAAGGGGCCTTCAGGTCGAGCAGACGTTCATGGAGCGGCTTGAGGATGATCTACGTGGAAACCGGGAGGTCCGGCGGCTGACACTCGCTGCGCGTGCTGCGAGACAAGCTCATGATCCCGCACCGCGCAGGTTTCCGAAGCCACTCTACCAATTGTTGATGCATGAGGATGAGCCTGTCGGGCTTGCAATTCGCGGGCCTTCTCTTGATGCGGTGCAACTGGCACATCTCGATGCACTCACCAGTGGCGAATGGAGGGACGCAATCCTGAGTATTGCCGGACGCTCTGTGCCATTTCGAGAGTTTCTTTCCGGAGGAATGATATTCATTGGCCGCCCGCGAGCACTGCCAGCTCCGGACCTCAACGGAATAACCGATATCAGCGAAACAATACCGAGCCTTGTTCTGCCGTCAGAGAACCTGCTGTTCGTTGATGTGGAAAGCGATGGCTATCAACCTCAGATCCTCTCAGGATCGCGGCTGCCAGATGATGCCGGGTTTTTCGAACTGCGCTTGGCTGACGCAGACCCGGAGGACTGGGGCGCCGCCCTTTTTGGGATGAGGGCTAATTCATCCGAGGGGGCTGCGAAGCTATCGGCAAACGGGATATTGATTGCGCAGAAAGAGCTCGTCGAATTTTTCGGTGGAGCAACGCTTGTTCAGTCAGATGAAGAAGTGTCCCAGATTGAGGGACGCGAACTTTGGGTGAAGACGCAGATCGAATCTGTGGATTTGGAGGTGCGATCTGCCACCGGTGATTTCCTGTCCGCGCGTGCGTTACCGGCCGGCGATTGGGTCCGCATAGAAACAACAGACGAACCGTGCAGTCTTCATTTTTCGGACGGTCGTAGCAAGCAAGTTGCCGAGCTGACCTTCAGGAAAGGCAATAGCGTCGAGCCTCTTCGGATAGATGTTTCGCCCGAGCAGCTTACTTTGAATGACGTTGGAGCTGGACTGGGCTCACTCGACGTGAAGGCGCCGTCAAAACTGGATGGTGCGACCGTTCATGTGACGCTGTTGGATGTCCAAGGTAACCGTGTAAATAGCGAGGTTTACGTTGAAACTCTTCCAGCAGCTGTCAGCTTCTCGCTCGATGCAATGAGGCAGATCCGAGACGCAGCACTAAGATGGAGCTTCTCCGGGAAAACGGCGACGATTGTGACCAAAGTCGAGGGCCTTGCGTCAACCGTTCGTTTGCTGCCGGCCCGGTATCTCGACTGGGTTTTTGACGAAAGCCAAAGAACTTGGACCTCGAACAACGGCCGGAGCGTCCGAAGCATTACCTTTGATGCAAGCGGCAACCCAATTTCGCCCCTTTCAAAAGGTGAGAGTTGCGATTTGTCAGCCGAACTCTTGCTGCCAGACGTTGAAGGCGACGAGGCACTGGCTTTGGGGCGGTTCTTCGTCAACTCTGAGCATATAAGTCTGACGGATATCGGCACTGCAAATCCGCTTCGTATCCGAAAGAACCGAAACTCGGTAGACGAATCCGACGGCTTGATCGCAGCAACGAAAGCACTGGTCGCTTGGCAGTCCGGGAGTGCCACGAATCTGGTAGCTGATAGTATTAGGCGTCGGGTCGGTGCATCTGTTGAGGCTGGAATTGTAGAAGCAATTTGCGGTCGAGACTGGCTTGCGGTGGAAAGAAAGTTGGATTTGTCAAATTCGGGCTTTCATGAAAGCTTGGTTCGCTACTCACTGGAGCGAAAGCTTGCCGCCGGAAGCGACAACTTCGATGAGCTATCTGAAGAGCAGTTGAGAGTGCTTTCAAAGCTGCTCCTTATTGAGTTCAGAAGAGTGCTTCCATCGGTGTCGGTCCTTGTCATCCCAGACGGAGATGAGTGGCCGGCATTGGATGATGCCGTCAACGAAGCTTGGACAAATCTCGCATCTCAACTGAAAGAGGCCGGCGGCACACCTGTCGACGGTGATTGCATCGTCTTGGACGGTCAGTGGCAAAAGGCTGTGAAAGATGCACGGGAAGCCGACCTGATGCGCCCGCTCGCTCGAAAGGTATTGCCCATTACTCGGTCTATCGGCTTGGTTCAGTTGCCGTATCTGGACCTCGGCTTTGATGGCCTTATTTCGGAACTGAATAGCCGCCACATGGATGTGCAGAGGACCGGTCGTCACATTCCGCCTGAAGCCCTGCGAACGCTCTTATCGGTTTTCCTTCGACCGTCTCAGACAGTTGAAAACCCTGACTGGAGGAACCTAATAGCGCGTTTCGCTTCCGACCGATTTACAGCTCGGGCTGTGCGGTATGCCGCGCTACGATACCGCGCAGTTCATTGAAAGCGATGAGAGATGGATGATTACACAGGTTTTCTCGTAAGCACATTAGCTTTGCGAAGAGTTCGGGATGCCGCATCATGGGAAAGACTGGGGGCGCTGGGAGTTGCCGCCGACCCTTATGAGCACCAGATACAGAATGTCCTAACGATCCTTGATGCGCCGGATATCAGACATTTGATCGCAGATGAGGTCGGGTTGGGGAAAACAGTGCAGGCGCTCATGGTGTTGAACGTTTTGAAACGTGAGGATCCGTCATTACGGGTTGCCATAGTTGCACCTCAAAGGATCAGCTTCCAATGGCAGGTCGAACTCTCCGCTCGCGGACATATTTCCGCAGAAATGTGGACTGAAGACACGGAATTCGAAACCACTGGAGGAGACGGATACGTCCACATAATCAAGAGTGACTTGGTCAGGTCGAAACCGATTGTGCCGGACCCTGCCAACTATGATATGCTGATAGTGGATGAGCCCCATATTCTGAGCCTCGAACAGGCGAGGTTTCTCTCCACTCTCTGCCGTTCCGGGCGAAATGGTAGCTGGTTCCGGCACGTCCTTCTACTGACAGCGACTCCGCGATTGGGGAGCCCTGATTGGGCACGTGCGGTCTATGGCATGATTGAAACGGATCGCGCCAACCTTGCAAAGCAATCCGGGCAGGAGATGGACGACGTCCTGAAAGAGCTCGGCCGCGACTGCTACGAGATGGTCTCCAGCAATAAGATGTCTCCTGAAGCTGCAATGTGGGCGGTAACCAAGAACCGTCGCATCCTGCGCCAGACTCGGGCCGCATGGCCAGAAACTGCTCCCAAGCGCAGGATCAAGACTATCGTTTCCAAACCAAACGACGCTGAAATGGCGCGCGTCGATTTGGTAAACAAGCGCCTTGCTCAAGAAAACGTGTCGCACAACCTGCAAGTTGATAGTGCCCCTTGGCAACCAGCCAGACAAGTGTTTTGGGGAAGGGAAACCATGCTTCGAGCAATCAGACACGGCACGTTCGCGGCGCTCAAAAAAGACACCCGTGAATGTATCGATGTTTCGTTGGCCGACTATGGGGACACGCTCTTTGAGGACTTGTGCGATACGCTGCTTAGTATCTGGGAGAGGAATGCAGAACGGCGTGCCATTATTGTTGCCGGGGATACACCGACAGTCGACAGCCTGAAGACAAGGCTTTCCCGAATGTTCCCTGAACTCGAAGAAGATGATCTGATCGCGACGATGAGGGGGGGGCAAAACACGAGCATGGTTGACGTCGTCAGTGCGATCCACAGCGGCGCAAAGCTTCTTGTTCTGGAAGAGGTGGTCGAGGCGGGGTTGAACCTACACCATTTCGCCGACGATCTGATTTTCTACAACCTGCCTTGGAGCATTGCGAGGGTCGATCAACTTATTGGTCGATTGGATCGACTCCGTCCAGGCGGGTTCAGGAGGGCTCTGGACGGGAAACGTATCGGGGACATCACCATCTGGCGAATGGTGATGGAGCAATCACCGGATCACAGGGTCTTGCAGGTCATGGATCGTCTCGGCGTGTTTGAAGCTCCATTACCCTATCTCGATGACCAAACTATCTCGCGTCTCGGAAATGCTGTAGCCAGAGCGGCAGGTGGTTTCTTGGGACACCGCGAAGACGAATTGGCACTGTTGGAGGAACTGAGCTCAGGAGTGGAGCAATCGAAGCAGCTCATCTCAAATGAAGCTCTCCCTCACACGGCTCCCGAAGCGCTACGGGACTTTGTCTTGGCCGGAGAAAAGGATGCCGTTTCCGTTCTGAATAATTTGTCGAACAGTGGCGCATTTCGTGTTCATCCCTTGTCGAGCGCCGACATGGAAAAGATCCTGTTACTTAAATACCCACCATTCGGAACGGAACCTCTATTCGTCTTGGGCGACATGGATGAAAGAAATGGGGAAATTTTACGCACTAAACGTTCGCGCCTCAATGACCCGAAAAAGGATGTAATGCTGAAGGGAGATCAGGTCGGTAAAAGAGCACGCTTTTTTTCAACGGGGGATGCTCTGCATGATGATCTGATAGGCCAACTGCGTTCTGAGGTTGAAACTCGTCCTGCTTCACCGCCGCAACATCCGATAGGTGTAGATTTGCCGGAAGGCGCACTCCGGGATTCATGTTCAGACTGCACAATAGCAATTTCGGTGGCGGTGTTCCTCCCCGGATCAGGCCTGCCTGACCCGCGCCTACGTAAACTGGCAGATGACCTTTGGGAACATGGTCGGGTCGACGGCTTAAGGCGCATCGACGAATGGCTTCTCGCCGGTTTTGAGGCTGATCGTCGATGGCTCCAGCTTCGTTTCGACGCATCTCTCTATATCGAAGCGACTGTGATCCAAGATGACGGCGTAACCAGAGACCTTGATCGAGATAATCTGACAGATTTGCTTTCAGGTAAGGGAACACCCAGAACAGGCACCAGATATCCTCGATTGCCAAAATGCGAACGAGCCACCGAGGTTTTCTTTGAACATTTAAGAAGGTTTCACAAGTCAGAGAAAGACAGGCTCGCGGACAAGAGGGCAGGGGTGACCAAAGACTTCCAGACCCGTTCAGCGAGCTTGGCGGCAGATACAGAAGTCTTTGTCAAAGGAAGTTTAGTAACTGCGGAGCGTCTTGCTCAGCGGAAAAGCGCGGCCCAGAATCCCGATCAACAGCAGATGCTCGAAGGACAAGTTACAGCAGAGAAAAGGCGAGCTGAAGCGCGGCGACAGGCGGGGAACCTGCGCGCCGAGCTGCTGTCTCAGGATATCGTTAACATGTTCGATCAAAGCGCTCCGATGATCGCTCGCGGCTTGTTTAGGTTCCTTGCGGCGGATTAATCGGTCAGAACTAAAATGTTCGACGAAGACTTCGGCTCAAGCGCGCTCAAAAATGGCTTCGTCACGGACAACTATCAGGGCAGTTTGTAGCCTTCCTCTCTGAGGATACTGCCGATTTCTGCGCTGAGGACTTCGTATGGTCGGGGGTCCGGGTTTCAGTCGGGAATGCGACCATCTCGGCAAAGAGGGCGTGGATGCGAAGCTCTGTTTCGTCGCCATAGAGTTCCCGGCCCCGGATCCGTTTCAAAGAATGGCCCATGAGTTGCGCCCGCTATTCTTTGTCAAGACCGGCGCGTTTCGTGCGCCTTTCGTAGGAGGGTCCGAGGTGACCTGCCCAATCCGGAACGCTCATTCTTGCGCCAAGAATCGTTCTGTCAAGCGCGCCCAAAACGCTGCGCCTGTGGTCAAGCTCTTATCACCGAAATCATAGGCCGGATTATGCAAGGGCGCCGAACTCTCCCCGTTGCCAAGACGAATGAAGCAGCCCGGCTTGTGTTGCAGAAAATGGGAAAAATCTTCGCTTCCAGGTATCAGGGGGCATTCCGGAACATTGCCCTCACCAGTCAATTCGCGGGCTACAACCGTCGCGAATTCGGTTTCTTCTGGTGAATTGAAGACCACCGGATGGCCGCTATCATACTCGATGCTGGCAGTTGCTCCCCAAGAAGCAGCTTGAGTTTCGACAACCTTATAAATTCGTTCCTTGATCAGCGCACGAACTTGATCGGAAAAGGTGCGGACACTGAGCGTAAGAGTAGCACTTTCTGCAATTATATTAGTGGCGGTGCCTCCGTTGAACGTGCCGACGGTAATAACAGCTGTTTCAGTTGAATCAACGCTTCGAGAAATGATGGTTTGCAGGGCCATGACTATTGATGATCCGACCACGACTGGATCGATGCACAAGTGCGGGCGTGCAGCATGACCACCTTTCCCGTGAACCGTTATCGTTACCGTATCAGCTGCTGCCATCAGCGGGCCAGAACGCATCAAAATAGTCCCCTCTGGCGCGCCGGGGTGGTTGTGCATTCCAAATATAGCATCGCAAGGAAAGCGGTCGAAGAGGCCATCAGCGATCATCGCAACCGCACCACTTCCTATGCCGGATTCTTCGGCGGGTTGGAAAATCAAGTTTAGCGTGCCGGAGAAGTTCCTGGTTCTCGCCAAATATTCAGCGGCGCCCAAGAGCATAGTAGTATGGCCGTCATGACCACAAGCGTGCATTACCCCGTCGATGGTGCTGGCGTATTCGTGCTTTGCGGCTTCAGTAATCGGCAAAGCATCCATATCGGCACGGATCGCAATTGAACGGTTTCCATTGCCTACGCGCATTCGCCCCACAACACCGTGGCCGCCGATGTTGGGAGTTACCTCGTAGCCCCATCCTTCCAGTTTTGCTGCTACAAGCTGTGCCGTCTTTTTTTCCTGATGAGAGAGTTCCGGATGCGCATGTAAATGCCGCCGCAGTTCCACCAACTCTGGTTCTGCATTTTGAAAATCACTGATACTGGCGTATTTTGTCATATCGTTGCTGGCTGTCGCCGTCCTCTTTTCAGGTCAAATCACGCGACGCAAGAAGTCCTGCGTGCGCGAACGCTGCGGGTTCACCAAGACGTCTTCCGGGGCGCCTTGTTCGACGATGTGGCCGCCATCCATGAAGATAACCCGATCGGCCGCTTCACGAGCAAAGCCGATTTCGTGTGTAACGACGATCATCGTGAGGCCTTCGGAAGCCAAATCGCGCATGGTCGCAAGGACTTCTCCGACAAGCTCCGGATCAAGCGCCGAGGTTGGCTCATCAAACAAAAGCATCTTCGGTTTGATCGCCAAAGCGCGAGCAATGGCCACACGCTGCTGCTGGCCTCCAGACAGCTGGCGCGGATAAGCGTCCAATTTATCAGACAGACCTACGCGATTGATCAGCTCTTTCGCTGTTTCGATTGCTTCCCGACGTTTTATCCGATGAACTCCGACAGGCGCTTCGATGACATTTTGCAGCACTGTCATATGCGGAAACAGATTGAAGCTTTGGAAAACCATGCCCATTTTGCTGCGCTGCCTCGCGATTGCAGCAGAACCAAGCGCAACCAATTTGTCGTTACGCAGCTCATAACCGATCTGTTGACCATCAACCTCGATGAAGCCTTGGTCGATATGCTCCAGCCTGTTGATGCATCGCAGAAGGGTGGATTTCCCGGATCCGGAAGGGCCAAGTATCGCTACGACTTCGGAAGGCGCAACATCCAAGTCGATTCCGCGCAATACGTGGTTGTTCCCAAACGATTTATGAACGTTACGCGCACGCAGGATAGAAGGTTTCGGGGCGTTGTTGTTCATAGCGGGGCTTCCTCCTGAGTGGTGCCCAACTCGGGCTTGTCTTTGACGACACGTTGTTGATCGCCACGGGCATAATAGCCTTCGATCCGCGACTGGATTGCGCTGAGCACCGAAACGATGAGCAGATACCAAAGGACCGCGACCATCAGTAGGGGGATGATTTCAAACGTGCGGTTGTAAATGGATTGAACCGAGTAAAGCAGGTCTGCCATAGCGATAACCGATACGAGAGAAGTCGCTTTGATCATGCTGATGAACTGGTTTCCGGATGGGGGAACAATGCTGCGCATCGCCTGCGGAATGACAACTCGCCAAAGTGCGCGCATGGGTTTCATTCCAAAGGCCTCGGCCGTTTCACGCTGACCGCGTTCAACGGACAAAAGGCCACCCCGGATAATTTCAGCCATGTATGCGGCCTCGTTAAGGGCCAAGCCGATGATCGCCGCAGTGATCGGCGTGATCAGATCGTTGGAGCTCCAGGATGCCAGCGTCGGGCCGAAGGGAATGGAAAGTGATATCTCGGGGAACAGAAATGAAAGATTATACCATAGGATCAACTGGACGAGCAGTGGTGTGCCTCGAAAGAACCAGACGAAGAGCCCGGAAATGGATTTCGCGAGCGGGTCGTCCGACATTCGGGCGATCGCGATTGGGAGGCCAAGCATGACGCCCAAGATCATACTGACCACTGCCAACCAGATCGTCACAAACAGACCTTGGAGGACCGTTTCAGCAAAGAAGTATTTCCCTACAGTCGCCCAGCCGAAATTGGCATTTCCGGCCACGATAAATGCGAAGTCGGCGGTAAACAGAAGCACGACGATCCAAAGTATAACTTTGCCCTTCGGGATCGGTCGATGCGCCTTCGCGACATCGCGGAGTGCGTCTGAATGATCATTAACTGACCGGTTCATGTGCGTTTGCGTTGTTACAGAAGGCGCATCGACCATTGTTTTACAGCTCCTCGCCGAGGTTGAAGCCCGCGGCGTCAATCATGTTGTGCTCAAGACCCCATTTGGTCATGATTTCTTCGTAAGTGCCGTTGTCCATCAGGATCTGAAAAGCTTCCTGAAGAACGCCACCTAACGGCGAATTCTTCGGCACGACGGCGCCCTGCACCAGGCTCGGGAAGCCATTCGATTGTCCGACACCAGAAAGCTCCAGTGCTCCGTCCGATTGCTGGACAAAATAGGTCAACGGTGCTTGGGATGAAAAGAAGGCGTCCGCACGGTCGGATCGAACCGATAAGATTGAGCTCGGTTGGTCAGCGTAGGATTGGACCTCAATTGCAGGTTTGTCAGCACTTTGGCACTTTTCAGACTGTGCGTTGATAACGCGCTCTGCCGAGCCGCCCGACATGACTGCAATCCGTTTTCCGCAGGTGGAGTCCAGATCGACAATCCCCTGCGGGTTGCCAGCTTGGACAGCAAATACGACGTATTCCTGCACCCAATCTACGAAATCGTTGGCATCGCGACGTTTTGGAAAGTCCCCGACGGGACCCATGGAAAATTGGTAACGGTCCGCGCCAATTCCGCTGAGGAGGGCAGGGAGGCCTGCCACCGTCGCGTGGGTGATTTCCACGCCCAGTATCTGCGCAATCTCCTGCGCCAGTTCAGGGGTGGCGCCAGTGTGTTTGCGCCCCTCTACAAACTCATATGGTGGGAATGAACCGTTTGTAACTGCAATCATCTTGCCAGCTTCGCGGATATCCGCAGGCAGGCGCGCATTCAGCGCTTCATTGAATTCTTGCTCTGCCTGTGCGGTCAGTGGGGCCGCCAGAGCCGCGAGCGCAAAGCCCATTTGCTTGATGTATTTCATTGTTTTTCTCCCTTTGGTGGTGGCTTGTTAGGCACTCTGTTCGACAGTCTCTTGCAGACCGAACACTTCCTCGGTCTGTAAGGGCCTATTCAGAATGCCTTGTTCATGCATCTGATCGAGGAAATCAGAAATCATGATGCGGTTGGCGGCAATGCCGCTTGCGTCCCAGTCAGGCGAGAGCGCTGTTGCGGTATATAGCATTTCTTCCAACATAAACGGTGTCGTGTCGGCGTAGCGGCGCCTCTTTGAGATCCACATTCGACGGGACTCGTCGATCATGTCGCTAAGTTCTTGCGCAGCCCAAGGATGGACCTCTGCGATTTCGCGATCAAGCGCCAGCAGATGTATGCCGGGGACGTAGCCGACGTCATGGAAGTATGAGGTTTGCGCTTCGCGACAATTGGGCAAAAGCTGTCGAAATTGCGAGTTTTGACTGAAGAAGCCTTCTGGCATGAAGGGGGTAAAGACGGCGTCGAGCCAACCTTCTGCAAGTGATCGCATCATTGGCGTTTCATTTGGCATTGGCTCGATGCGACCGGGCTGCCCGAATTCTCCCAATCGGTCCTGGATCGGGTGAGCCTCGGTCAGTCTGCCTGCATACCAGTAGGCGTCATCGGTCATAATCCCTTCGTTGCGCAAAATCGCGCGGGTCCACGTATTTCCTGAATCACGCCATCCAGTGACACCGATCCGCTTTCCCGCAAGCTCTGTTACCTTTGTAAGAGGGCTGTTTTTTCGGGTGATAATGCAACCGTGGCGAAACCCGCGCATCAGGAAGTTTGGTATGGCAACAGTGCTATTGTGACCCTCAGCCACGTCAGTCAGGTGCCGGCTGAATGATGCTTCGCCTGCGTCATGGGAGCTTCCCTTGCCGATCCCTACCGGCATGGTGGCGATGCGTTCCACTTCCAGCTGCAGTCGCTTCGAGGTGATGTCGCCCAACAACAGCGGGGTCATGTAATCCCAATCGCGGACGGCAAGGCGAATTTTCAGTGTCACGCGGATCCTCCCAAAGCACATGATTGCCTTGGTGGTAGGGGTTAAAAATACTTGCTTCAAATGTTATTATGCTACTGAACATTTAAAGGAATGTGCGGATGCAAATGATTTCAGCAGAGGCGATGGCAGGGTATCTCTCTGATCGCTCCACAAGAGGCATTGCTCGGGACACTGCAAAACTGGTGCGTTCTGGAACACTCCCGGTGGGCGCCCGTTTGCCAGCTCTGCGCGAGTTGGCTTTCGTCATGGGAGTTAGCCCCAGCACGCTCTCGGAAGCTTGGAAAGAGCTTCGTAGGTTAAGGGTTTTAACTGGCAGAGGTCGAAACGGAACCTTTGTCAGTGGCTCAAGTCTCGCGCCGCGTCCTATGCGCGTAGGAGCTCAAGGTCATTTCTCGGCGGGAACACGAAATTTCTCTCTGGCAACGCCTGACTTGGATTTACTGCCGCAATTGGATCGTGCACTTCTTCACGGGGCGAAGGCAGAAAACCTTAACAGCTATGAACGCGTTCGCATTCTGCCAGAACTGGAGGCTGCCTTAAGAGCTGAGTGGCCCTTTAAAGCATCTGAGATGCTTGCGACCAACGGCGGGTATAATGCCGTCTATCTCGCATTGCATGCACTCGTTCCGCCTGGATCCGTCGTGGCCATCGAAACGCCGGCTTCAATGCGGCTGCTCGATATTCTGGAGGATATGGGTGCCATCATCGTGCCGGTAGAAAGCGATGAGTTTGGACCTGATCCGAAAGCACTGAGAGCCGTCATGGGACGGAACCCCTCAGCGTTTGTATTTCAGCCGGTGATCAGCTCAGTCACAGGCCATTATTGCACGGCGGGAAGGCTGCAAGAACTCGGCGACGTATTGAGGGATACTGACACTTTGATCATCGAAGACGATGGTCTGGGGGACATTGCCATATCCGCTGCTCAATCCCTCGGGGATCGCTTCCCAGACCGGACAATTCACATTCGGTCGTTCTCAAAATCTTACGGACCGGACCTGAGAATGGCCGTCCTTTCGGCCTCGGAAGAGCTGGTTGAACAGGTTCAATCTTATCGCGCCTTCAGTGCCGGGTGGACAAGCCGGATACTGCAAGCTTCTGTAGCCTGGTTGCATGAGGATCCTGGCACGCAGGCGCTTGTCTCAAAGGCAGGCAAAATCTACCAGGAGCGTCGCAACAAATTGGCTTCTGAACTCAGAACCCGGGGCATTGACGTTATTGATGGGGGTGGGCTTTGTTTGTTCATGCCGGTTCACTCCGAAACTTTCGCGCTTATTACACTGGCCGCCCATGGTATTTCTGCAGTTCCCGGCGAGAGCTTCTCCTTGGCGGCCTCGGGGCATGTTCGTTTTGGAACGGGGCGTCTTGGTTCTGAGGACTGCAAGACGTTGGCGGACATAGCGAGCCTTGCAGCCGCAGAACCCTTCAACATGAGTGCAGAACCCTGACGAAGCGCACCTTCGTGGAAAGCTTTGGTCAACGAACTCTGCGTAGGCGGTCGCCAGCCCCACACTCTTGGCTCTCACGGTCTCTGACGAACAAGCGCCGGAAAGCGTGCGTAATGACATCTTTAGCCTGAGATGAGGGGGTGGTTTTCACCCGTTTCCGCGCTTTGGTGAATAAACGCCGCAAAACTGTTTTTCCAGATCAAAGCTGGTTGCAGTGAAATAATATCTATATTTCAAAGAGTTGAAATTTTATTTACTCTTCGCTTTGGGTTTTCAATTTCTGGCCAATATCGGTTTTGCCACACAGGAATGTTCCGAGCATTTGACCGAATTGCGTCGCGCCGGGGCGCACCTGACTGGCAGTCGTTTCTCTATCCATAGCAGAGGACGGCTCTCTTGAAGCCCAATGCATCCTGCTGCGGCACAAACCGGGAGAACTATATGTTTGAAATCCCCACTGAACCCACGCGTCTTCATCAATTTATCGAGGAACATTCCATAGCGTTGCAACATGCTGCGTTCAGCATCGGCGGTCGGCCATGGCTGAGGCGTGTTCAGCAGTTGTTGGACGTGCTGCCCAAGGAAGGCTCGCTACTTGGCCATATTGGTAATGAAATAACGGCACTCCACGAACTGTTGACCTCAAAAAACGGAACCTCAAATTCCAGCGACGGGACACGGCATATTTCGTCCATTGATCCAAAGTCCTCTGTTGTTGAAGAGATCTCAGTGCTCGCAGATGAGCTTTGGCAGATCTTTCAAGCGGAGCACGCCACGCAACTTGAGCGTGGCGGAAACGCAGGGGAGGGGGTTTATGTCTAAAAGCAATAACAGGGATGAGCTTACGGTTCGCGTCGAGAGTGCGCTTGATGCGTCTGATGCGACGCTCGAAGCCATCGATTTTATCGAGGGTATGGAGGCATTCGAAGAGGCAATGCTCCTTAACATCTTTCAGGTAAGGGATAAAATTAAGGACGCGACTATATTCGCCGCCGGAGAGCATTTTCTTCTCAGGAAGCTCGCCGATCGGCTCGGGCCCATCATCGCGGATGCTACGCAGGTTCATTACATCCACGATGATTCATGGGACATCAACCCTCCCCAGGAAGAAAGGGTTGTGGAGCCCCATGGGATAGCAGCGATGGAGCTTCGCACCCAACTACGCGAACTCGCGGCTAAATTGGGTGCCGTCCAGAATATGGTCAAAGCCGAAAAACTCGTCGCAGACGTCCGGACCGCGAAGTTCTGATCCACATCCTTGGGCGGCGCAGCGATGCGCCGCCAGCTTACATCGAGGCTGCACAGCGAAGTTGATGCAGATTGTCACAAAGGTCTTGCTGAAGTTGTCACATGCGTGGCACATTCACGGTCACACGCGGAGTCATACTGCGGTCGAAGGCGTTTTTCGTTTGTATTCTTAAGGTTGTGGCTTGTTTCTTGGGCCCCTACCGCCGGAGCCAATCTCTCCTAGAGATCAATTAGATAAAGCCGCCTCCGCAGGCGGTTTTTCTTGTTCTCAGGAGGGGATGGAATGCTCTTCTTGTAGCGCAGAGATGGGTTCCGACCTTAGCCAATTGCCCCATACACCCCCCCTCAAACAGCCACCACAACCGTATCCCCAATACGATGCACCCGGGCCGAAGTCCCATAAACCTCCGAAAGCATCGCATCCGTCACAACCTCTCGCGCTGCGCCGTGATGCGTGATCCGTCCGTCCTTCATCGCCACGATCTGATCGGCATAGGCGGCGGCGTAATTGATATCGTGCAGCACGATCACGATGGTCCGGCCATGGGAGCGGGCGAGGTCTTGTAATGTGTGCATCAGGCCGCGCGAGGCCGCGATGTCGAGGTTGTTAAGCGGCTCGTCGAGCAGGATATAATCCGTTTCCTGCGCGAAGGTCATGGCCACCTGCGCGCGCTGGCGTTGACCGCCTGACAGCGTGTCGAGGCGGCGCTCGGCAAGGGGGGCAAGGTCGAAGGTCGCCAGTGCCGCCTCTACCTTTTCGCGGTCCTCTGCGGTCGGGCGGCCCTGGTGGTAGGGGTAGCGGCCAAAGCTCACCAACTCACGGACCGTCAGCAGGGGGGCCGCATCGCTGGTTTGGGGCAGAATGGCCAAGCGTCGGGCCAATGCGTCGTTCGCGCAGGCGCCGATTTGCAGGTCATCGACCATGATCTGCCCCTGCTGAAGCGGGATCAGCCGGGCGATCAGCGACAGAAGCGTCGATTTCCCCGCCCCGTTGGGGCCGATCAGTGCGGTTATTCCGCCGCTCTGCAAGGTCAGATCGATCTCGCGCAGGGTCGGCTTGCCGTCCCGGTCGTGGTTCAGGTCACGGATGGTGATCATCTGGGTTTCCTCCGCAGCAGCAGGATTAGAAAGACAAGGCCGCCAAGCACATCGACGATGACGACAAGCGGGGTCGAAGAGCGCAGGGCGCGCTCCAGTACCATCTGCCCGCCGACCAGCGTGATGGCCGATACCAGTCCCGCCGAGGGTAGCATGACGCTATGAAACATCACCGGGGTGATCTGTCGCGCCACGCTGACCACCAAGAGGCCGAGAAAGGCCATCGGCCCCACCAGCGCGGTCGAGACCGAGACGAGGATCGACACTAGGACCAGCACTTGGAACATGCCGCGCTTCGGGTCTTCGCCGAGGTTGACGGCGCTTTCATCGCCCAGCGACAGCACGTCGAGCCGGTGGCGCATCCGCCAAGCGGCGATCAGCGCGCCGCCGGTCAAGAGGGCGGCGAGGGTGAGAAGCGGGGTATCGACCCGGCCAAAACGGGCAAAGGCGTTGGCCTGCACGACCATGAATTCATTGGGGTCGATGACCCGTTGCAGAAAGCTTGAGACCGACCGGAACAGCCCGGCAAAGATGATGCCCGTCAGGATCATGCGAAACAGATCATGCCCGCCGCGGCGCAAGAGCGTGCCGAAAAGCGCCAGTGCGGCCCCCATCAGCAGGAGGCTGTTCACCAGAAACTGCGCGATTTCGGGCAGTTCGGTAAAAGTCTGGCCGCCGAGCACGAAGATCAGCACCGTCAGGGTCAGCAGATAAAGCGCATCGAACCCCATGACCGAAGGGGTCAGAATGTGATTGCGGGTGATGGTCTGGAACAGCACCGTGGCGGTCGAGACCGAGACGGCGACCAGCAGCAAGGCGATCAATTTATTGGCGCGAAACGATAGGACAAAGCCCCAGTTCCCCCGCGCGCCGAGCCCGAGGTAGAGCGCGATGCAGAGGCCCAGCAGCGCCAGAAGCCACCAAAGACGCTTAGGATACATGGCGTTTGGGCCCATGCAGCAACCACAGGAACAGCAGCGCACCCACCACGCCGAATACCGTGCCCACGGGGATCTCATAAGGATAGCGGATCAGCCGCCCGAGGATGTCGCACAGCAGCACGAGGCCCGCGCCGGTCATCGCGGTGAGCGGCAGGCTCCGCCGTAGATTGTCGCCTGCCAGCCGGGCCACGATATTGGGCACGACCAGCCCGACAAAGGGGATCAGACCCACTGTCACTACGGTCAGGGCGGTGACGATGGAGATGGCCAGCAGCCCCAGCACCATCGTCTGCCCATAGTTCAGGCCAAGGTTGATGCTGGCCGTGCGGCCCATGCCGATGATCGCGAATTGATCGGCGGCGAAATAGGTCAGCGCCGCCACCAGAGCCACCAGCCACAGCAGCTCATACCGGCCTTGCAACACGCCGGAGAACTCACCGTTCATCCAGATCTCGACATATTGCAGCAGGTCCGCCTGATAGGCGATGAAGGTGACCGCCGCCCCAAGGATGCCGCCGTAGATTAGCCCCACCAGCGCCACCAGCAGGGGCTGGGTCGGGGGCAGGCGCTGCACGATGGCCAGAAACCCCGCGCCCGCCACAAGGGCGGTCAGGGAGGCGAGAACCATCTTGACGAAGATGGAGGCCCCCGGCGCGAAGAGGGTGACCAAAAGGATACCAAGCGCCGCGCCTTGGCCCGTGCCCGCGGTCATCGGTTCGACGAAACGGTTGCGCACCAGCATCTGCATGATTGCCCCGCTCACGGCCAAGGCCCCGCCCGAAATCACCACGGCGATGGTGCGCGGCGCGCGGCTGACCACCAGCAGCTCCAAGGCCGCCGGATCAGACCAGAGCGCTGCCCAAGACAGGTCGATCACCCCGACGAAGAGCGAGGCGACCGATAGGATCACAAGGAGACAGGCAAGGGCGAGCGCCACGGGTTTACTGCTCCGTCAGGGCGGCGTTGATCTCATCCAGCGTGCGGGTCATCGACTGGATGCCGCCGCCTGCGATGTAGATGGGCGCGGCGCTTAGATGCACGACTTGGCCGGTTTTCCATGCGGTCGTCTCATGTACCAATGCGTTGTCGAGCGTGGCCCGCGCGCCTTCGCTTTCCTGACCGATGGCGGCCATCCGGTCGATCACCAGCAGGATGTCGGGGTTGGCCTCGCGGATGAATTCAAAGCTGATCGCCTCACCGTGGTTGGCCATCTCGACATCCTGCACCGCTTCGGGCAGGCCAAGCGCCTCATGCAGCCAGCCAAAGCGCCCGCCAATGCCATAGGCGCTGATCTTCGGCCCGTTGGTCATCACGATGAGCGCGCGGCCCTTGCCGGCCAGCGCCTCTTTGGTTTGGGCAAGCTTATCTTCAAAAGCCGCCGTTAGGGCTGCGGCCTCTTCCTCTTTGTCGAAAACCTTGCCGTAGGCCTCCAGCCGGGCCAGCCCTTCGCCGATGGTGTCTTGCCAAATGGTCATGTCCAAGGTGGGCGCGATCCGCGCCAGTTCCGGCACCTGTTCGGAACTCCGGCCCCCGGCGATGATCAGGTCGGGGTTCAGGGCGAAAAGCGCTTCGTAATCCGGCTCGAAAAGGGAGCCGATGACCTCGGTCCCCGCTGCCGCCTCTTCAAGGTAGGGCAGATAGACCGGGCGCACCAAGCCCTGCGGTGTGATGCCAAGCGCGGTGAGGCTGTCGAAGGCCGCCAAATCGTAGACCGCCACCGTGGCGGGGGTAAGCGGCGCTTCGGCAGGGCCGCGGGCGGTGTCGACGGTCACGGTCTCGGCCAGCGTGGGCGTGGCGAGAAGCAGGGCCAGAAGGGCAAGGGGTTTGATCATAGCGGTAACTCTTTCGTCAAAGGGGTGGGGGAGGCGGGCCGGTGTTTACCATTCCCATGGCCCGGCTTAGGACTAAGGCAGAAAATACATCCGGAGAGAGCGCCATGCCGACGACAACAGGATTTTACCAGACCGAGAACGGCTCGAAATACTTGCAGCAGCTGTGCAAACATTTCGGCCATAAGATCGAGACATCTTACGACAGTGAAAAGGGCTGGGCCGCTTTCGAGATGGGCACGGCCTATATGACGGCGGACAGCAAAGGCCTCACCGTCACGGCGACGCTCGACGATCCCGAGATGGTGCCTGCGCTGCATAGTGTCATTGACCGGCATCTTGAAACTTTCGCCTTCCGTGAAACAGAAAAGAACATGGTTTGGACGGTCGAATAGACCATCCTTCACAGAGAATCCCGGCGCCGCAATGGGCGCCGGGTAAAGGGTCAAACCGGGGTTTGACCAAACGTTGCCTTAGATCAGAAGACGATCTCGGCGCTGACACGGATGGAGCGGCCCGGCTCGGTCAGCGGCTCCACTTCGCCCACGAACTCTTGGCCATAGGTTGCGCGGCTGCTGTACTGCTCATCAAAGAGGTTGTTCACCTCGGCGCGCAGGGTCAGGTTGTCCATCCGCTTGGGCGTGTATTCGGCAAAGACATTGGCGATCGTGTAGCCGTCCAACTCCGGCCCGCTGCCGCCTGTGGCGGCGTCATAGGTATCGTCAAAGTCGAAGGCCACCTGCACATCGCCACCCAAGAGAACCCCGTTGTTCAAACGATGCGCCACTTGGAAGGTCAGGAAATCGCCCATCGGCATGGTCAGATAGTTGCCGTAGTAGGAGTCGGCGGACCGGCCATTGATCTCGGTGTCGATACGGGCAAAGCCAGCGCGGAAGAAACCATCTTCCCATGCGGTGCCGAGGCCTAGTTCAAAGCCGCGCGATTGCACATCCGCCGTGAAGGCCGGGCCACCACGATAGCTGGCGGCGCGGGCGTTGTCGATGTTGGTGGCGAACAGCTTGCCGTCGACGACCCATGCGCCCATGGTGTAATTCGCGGCGAGGTAGAGGTTATCGGCGGTGACTTCCTCAATGCCGGAGCTATAGTCCCACGCGGGGTTGAGGATATAGTTCTCGGCCAGTTCCAGACCGCCCCAGACGTGGGAATAGCCCGCGCTGATCGTCAGGTCGTCCGAGACATCATATTCGCCCGAGATATTTCCCGAGAGGCCCGATTCAGACTGCGAGGAACCGTCGGTCCCCTCGAAATCCTGGAAATCGGCCCGCGCCCCGAAGGACAGCCGCGTATTGCTGCTGGGCTCCATCCGCGCTTGGGCGAACAGACCGATGTTGCTGAGTTTCTCTGTCGCCGCCTCACGCGCGCCGGAGGACAGGGCGAGATAGTCCAGATCGGCTTCGTCGGAGTAGAAGTCGAGACCTGCGTTCAACTCACCCCAGCTCAGTGCGAAACGGTTTGAGAATTCGCCGCTTAGGCTCACGGTTTCACCGCTGGTGATCGAATTGGTCGACAGCGCCGACTCGTCGTTGACCAGTTTGGTGCCGCTGTAGGCCAGCCGTGCGGTGGGGTTCCACATGGCCGTGGGCGTGGTGTCGCTGTAGCTCAGGACGATATTGGTGCGCTCCAGATCATAGGGGCGGTCTGCGGGAAGCGGGCGGCCCCCGACGATGGCACCGAGGTTCGCCCGGTAGGGCCGGATTTCATCGTCGACCACCCGTTCGTAAGACAGCTCGACCCGGTCGCCGCTTTGCGCCTCATAGGCCAGTTTGCCCAGCCCGCTGAGAAGGTCGGTGCCCGAGCCGATGATCTCGTCCCCGTTGCCATCTTCGCGCAGCCCGCCATCGGCGACCTTTGCAAAGCCGAGGTATTCAAACCCGCCCTCGCGGCCATAGACCGACAGGCTGTTCGAGAAGATGTCGCCGTTGCTGTCGTATTCCAGCTTGTAGCGCCCGCCAAAGGTCTCACCCGGGGCCAGCAGGTCGCTCGCGTCTTTGGTCTCATAAGCCAGCGCGCCGCCCAAGGCGCCGGGGCCCGCATCGGCTGGGGCCACGCCGGGGTCGACGCGGGCGGCTTTCAGCAGGGCGGGGTCGATCAGCGTGGTGGTGTTGTGGTGGAACACCTTGTTGTTCTGCCGCGCGCCGTCGATGGAAATGGCGAGGTTGTTCTCCTCGATCCCGTTGACATAGACCTTTTGCGACATCGGGATCGAACTGCCGACCGCAATGGTGGGCTCGGCCACGAAAAGCTCGGACAGATCGGCGGGATTGCTCAGCGCCAGCCCTTCGCTGGAAATTGAGATGTCATCGTCTTCCATCCCCGGAACGGCTGGCATCTCAAGGACGATGGTGCCCAAGAATGCTTCGTCGTTATTGCTCTGCGCATGGCCAGCGGCGGGAATCATCCCCGCGGCAAGGCAAGCAAATGCATGTGTCGGCTTCATCAAATTTCCCCTTACTCAAACGGCCCGGACCCGGAAAAGCACCCCCCGGACGGCGCTGCGGCGATTCCTTATAGAAACTGTCAGGAATCTCAAGAGGCATGATTTGGGCGAGGGGCTGCCTGTGTCTTTTGGGTAAAGGTAGGGGGTGGCAGCAGGGGTGCGGGGCCGTGGATCACCTTGGAAAAGGGGCGGCTCGGACCGCGAAGAGGTGCATTCCCCTTGGCCCCCGAAAGCGCAGGCGGCTCCGTCAGCCCCCCGGCGCATGGCCGCTGCCGCCGAAAGCAACCCTGCTAAAACAAACGGCATTTTCCGCCACTGTCACAAATCTTTTGCACTCTCAGGCCACAAGGAGCCGCGATGCGCCGAAGTATAAATTGACCAACTGGTCTAACGCGCGCATTCTGCCGACAATGAGTACACTAGAAAGAGGATTTCCCATGACAAGAACCATTCTGCTGGCCGGCACCATGCTGGCGGGGCTCGCCTCCGTGGCCCAAGCCGACACGCTGCGCCTTTTGACATGGGGCGGCTACGCACCTGAGGACGTGGTCGCGAAATTCGAAGAAGAGACCGGCCATACCGTCGAAGTCACGAAATCCAACAACGAAGAGATGATCGCCAAGCTGCGCGCCACAGGCGGCGGTGGTTTCGACCTCGCCCAGCCTTCGCAAGACCGCATTATGGGGCCGCAGATGGAATTCGGCATCTACAAGCCGATCGATGTCTCCAAGTTGAACAAAGAGCTTTTCATCCCCTCCATGCTCGACGCGACTATGGCCAACACCACCGTGAACGGCGATGTCTACGGCGTGCCGCATGTCTGGGGCACCTCCGGTCTGGTGATGAACACCGCCGAAGCGGGTGACACCGTCAAGGATTACACCGACCTCTGCGCGCCCGAAGTGGCAGGCAAAGTGTCTTACCGCCTGAAGCGTCCGACGCTGATCGGTTTTGCCTTCGCCATGGGCGAAGACCCCTTTGCCGCCTACGACGACGAAGCGAAATACGCCGAGATCATGGGCAAGGTCGAAGAGAAGCTGATCGAATGCAAAGAGAACGTCAAAACCTACTGGGGCGGCGGCGATGAGCTGATGAACCTGCTGCGCTCGGGCGAAGTGACTGCGTCGATGGCATGGGACACCGGCGGCTGGAAGCTGAACGACGATAACGCCGACATCACCTTCGTGGCCCCGGCCTCGGGTGCGCTGGGCTGGATCGACACCTTCGTTCTGCCCGCCAAAGGGCAGGCCGACGATGTGGCCTATGAGTGGATCAACTTCGTCATGCAGCCGGAAATCGCGGCGATGATCACCGCAGCGGCGGGCAACTTCACGGCCTCCGCAGGCGCGGATGAGTTTGCCGAAGACAGCCTGAAAGCCAAGTATCAGGACAGCTTCCCGCAAGAAGCGATCGACAACATCAAATGGTATCCGCCGGTGCCCGCCGGTCTGGAAACCATCGAAGGTGAAGTGCTGGACCGCGTCCAAGCTGCCAACTGATAACTGACCCTACGAGCGGCACCCTCATATTGGGGGTGTCGCATCTTTATACGGAATTCACATGACCCCAGATCTGGAATGCGTCGACCTCGTTAAGCGGTTCGGCGATACCACCGCTGTTGACAACGTCTCCTTCACGGTGCCGCCCGGCAGTTTCTTCTCCATCCTCGGGCCTTCGGGCTGCGGCAAAACAACAATCATGCGGATGATCGCGGGGTTTCTCGACCCCACCTCTGGTGACATTCGGATCAAGGGCGGCTCGGTGCTCGATACGCCGCCGAACAAGCGCCCGGTGAACATGGTGTTCCAGCATCTGGCGCTGTTCCCGATGATGACGATTGCCGAGAATATCGGCTACGGGCTGCGCCGTCGCGGCATGCCTAAGGCCGAGATCGCGCGCAAGGTCGATGAGGCGCTCGACCGGATCGGCCTGCCGGGTATCGGCGCGCGCAAGGCGGATGAGCTTTCGGGCGGGCAGAAACAGCGGGTCGCCATCGCGCGCTGCATGGTGTTGGAGCCTGACGTGCTGCTGCTGGATGAGCCGCTGGGCGCGCTGGATCTCAAGCTGCGCGAACATATGAAGGTTGAGCTGAAATCGCTGCAAGCCGCCTTTGACACGACATTCGTCTATATCACTCACGACCAATCCGAAGCGCTGGTGATGTCCGACCAGATCGCGGTGATGAGCAATGGCCAGTTCGAGCAGGTGGGCCGGGGTCAAGACCTCTACTACCGCCCCGAAACGCCCTTTGTCGCCGGTTTCATCGGAGAGTCGAACCGCTGGAAGGGCCGGATCGAACGGGTGGAGGGCGACGCCCTGCAATTGCGCACCGACAGCGGGCTTGCCATGCGCGCCACCGGCGTGGGCCTTGTCCAAGGGGCAAAGGCCGAGATTTTCGTGCGGCCCGAATCCATTCGGCTGGCTGCCAGTGCCGATGCGCTGTCGGGTTTCGACAATCAGCTAAAGGGCACCGTCACCAGCCTGTTGTTCAACGGCGCGGCTTCCCGCGTCTTGGTGCAGGATGACGTGGGTGAAACGCTCGAAGTCACGCTGCCGCAATCGGGGGAGTTCTCAAGCCTGAAACGCGGCGACGTGGTGCATATCGGCTGGGGCGCGGGGCAGGCGACCTGCTTTGGGGTCGCGTGATGCGCAGCCAATCCCGACTGACATTCTACCTGCTGCTCACGCCCTTGGTGCTGTGGCTGGGGCTTTTGATCATCATCCCGCATATCGACATGCTGCTGATTTCGCTGCGCGAGCGGATCAGTTTTGGCGTCTATGAAACCAGTCTGGCGCAATATGAAAAGGCGCTGACCGAACCGCTTTACTTGCGCACCTTCTGGCGCACGGCGGTGATGTCGGTGCTGGCAACTGCGCTGACGCTGCTGATCGCCTTTCCGGTGGCCTATTACATCGCCAAAATGGCGAAGGGGCGCTTGCAGCAGGTGTTGTTCCTGCTCTGCCTGATCCCGTTTTACGTCTCGGAACTGGTGCGCACCTTTGGCTGGATGATCCTGCTGCGCGAGACGGGTCTCGTCTCGAACCTGTTGCAATGGGTGGGGCTGGCCGACCGTCCGGTCGAGCTGCTTTACACCGATGCCACGATGATGGTGGGGCTGGTCTATACCTCTATGCTTTTCATGGTGGTGCCGCTTGTCACCACGCTGGAAAGCCTCGACGACAGCGTGATCGAGGCGGGCTATGATCTGGGCGGCAGCGGGCTTTCCGTCCTGCGTGAGATCATCATCCCCCATGCCATGCCCGGTATCGTGTCGGGCTGTATCGTGGTCTTCATGCTGAGCTTGGGCAACTACCTGACGCCGACGATGCTGGGCGGCAAGGACAGCCTGTGGTTCACCGAAATGATTTATAACCAGTTCATCGTGCGCTCCAATTGGGAGCTGGGCGCCGCCTTTGGCTTTATGCTTTTGGTGCTGTCTTCGGTGATCGTCTGGGGGATGCTCTGGCTAACGGGCCGGACCCTCAAGGAAACGATGGGGTGATCCAATGATCCCAACAATCCCGCAATCGCGCAGCTTTCGCATTGTCTATGGTGGCTATGTGGCGCTGTTCTTTCTCTATCTGGCCCTGCCGCTGACCGTGGTGGCGGTCTTTGCCTTCAACGACAGCCAGTTCCCCTCTCTCCCGTGGGAGGGGTTCACATGGAATTGGTTCTTTGGCGAGGAGCGCCCGCAGATCGGCGTCTTTCACGAACGCGGCATTCTGCGGGCGGTCGGCACCTCGGCCTTTGTGGCGCTTTGCGTGGCGGTGCTTTCCGTCTGCGTGGGCACGACCAACGCCTTTTTGTTCAACCGCTATGAGTTCCGTGGCAAGGGGTTCCTCTATGTGCTGATGCTGCTGCCGCTGGTGATCCCCGGCATCGTATTAGGCATCTCGGTGCTGGTGTTCTCTTCGACGCTGGCCAATGGCGTCTGGGACTTGGCGCAGATCGACATTCAGGCGCTGCGCCCCGGTCTACTGTTGGTGATCCTCGGGCAGTTCAGCTTTATCACCACGATCGCCACGCTGGTGATCTCGGCCCGGTTGCAGAAATTCGACCGGACCTTGGAGGAGGCGGCGCTGAACCTTGGCGCGGACCGTCTGACGGCGGTGCGCACGATCACGCTGCCCTTCCTTACGCCTGCGATGGTCGGGGCCGTGGTGGTGGCGTTTTTGATGAGCTTTGAGAACTTCAACACCACGCTGATGCTCGTGGGCTCCGACGCGCCGCTGACCATCGCCATGTTCGACCGGCTGAAAGAGGGGTCGACCCCGCTGCTGAACGCCGTGTCGCTGCTCTTGATGCTGGGCTCGTCGCTTTTGGCGCTGCTGGTGATCCTGTTCCAGAAAAAGGGCTAAGCGCCCTCGGCAGGCCCGCCAGCCGGGCCTGCCACTTCCAACTAAAGCGCGGCACGCACCGCCCGGCTGAACCTTTCAAGCAAATCCGCATCCTCTGCCAGATGGCGCCTCAGCGACCGGGGCAGTTCAAGCTGGACCCCTGCGCCCTTGCGGGTGCGGTTGCAGATGTTCGTCTCATGCAGGCCGGGCAGGGCGGTGTTTACCTCCGCCCCGAAGCCCGCCCTGCGCAGGGCGGAGCCGATGGCACCGCGCACCGCCTTGTCCCGCCCGCCAAGCCATACGGTTTCTGTGCCATCGTCCTTGCGGCCATGCACTGCGATGGCCCCCTCGGCGCCGCCAACAAGCGCCAGCGCCTGCGGCTCATCGAAACGGTGCGAGGTGATGTGAAAATCCCCATGCGCCCCCGGCTTTAGCGCCTCGAAGACATAGAGCGACAGGTCGCGCCCCGCGATGGCCTTGGCGATCAGGCCCGTCTCGGGTTCGATCGTGCCGCCATGCGGGGCCAGAATGACGACCGCGCTGCCGCGGTCCTCGGCCCGGATGCGGTAATCGACGCCCGCGACCATCTCGGCGGAGAGGTCGGCAAAATTCTGGAAGCGATCTGCCATAAAGGCTCCTGTTAAATGGCGGTTACACGTCGAGCTTGCGGACCGTTTTGCGGATCAGCCCGTCCTTCCGCTCCAGAAATACGATCTCGCCGAATTCGATCTTCAGCCATTCCTCCGCGTTTTCGGTCAGCGGTTCCGACGCGAGGATGGCCGAGGTCGCCTCCCCCTCGGGGCAGGCGTCGATGTCATAGGTGTTGGCGTAGTCCTGAAAATTCGCCCCGGTGAGCAGGTAGATCGGCTCAAGCAGCATCGACAGGGGCAGGTCCTCGTCCCGCAGCTTTTGCCAATCGCCTGTGACATCCGTCTCGCCCTCATGGCCGCAGCCAAAGTTCACGCCGATGATCCGCTCCCGGCTGACCAGCGCGATCTTGAGTTTGGTGAGCGCGGCGAGGTCGAGGTCGCGGGCAGCCTTGCAGATCACCTGCAACAGCTTTTCAAACCCGCGCTGCACGTCTTCGTCGCTGTCGCCCTCCAGCAGGGACAGCAGTAGCACATAGAGGAATTCCGTATCCGTCGTGCCGCGCATCTGGGTGAGGTATTGGTCTTTGCAATGGGGCAGGAGTTCACGCTGCAACTGCCGCCAGTGGGGCAGGGCGCCGTTCTGGGCGATGATCCACGGCGTATGGTCAAAGGAGAATGGGTGGCAGTTCTCATCGGCCTGCACCACGCTGGCGTCATAAGAGGCCGCGCGGATATGCGACAGCAGGGTATGGGCCTGAAGGCTAGGGATCACCGATTTGGCGTTGTCGTCGTGAAAGGCGGCCTTGGGCCGGTGGTAGCGCAGCGGCGCGTCGGGATGCAGCAGATGGTCGCTCCAGGCGGCGAACCCCCAGCCGGCCAGTTGCAGGCTTGGGTGCAGTTCCGGGTCGAGGCTTTGGTTCAGCAGGCTGTTCTCAGGCGCAAGGAGCAGCGACTCGATTGGCAATTCAGGTCCGATATAGGCGAGGAAGCGGCACATGGTTTTCCTTACTCTTGAGATATTTCAGCGACTTCGAAAAAGGGTGTGAAGGGCTGAGATAGAGCAAGGCGCGCGAAAATCGACTTAGGACGCGGCAGCGCAGTCAGGGCGATGCGCCCGTCGGCTGGGGGCGGCCCTGCAAACGGGCCACCCGAGTTCATAAATCAAATGTCAGAGATATAATCCGCCGAGACATAGCCCTGCACCTCAGGCGCATCGGCGAGTGAGACGCGGCACCACAATTGTCCGATCTCGGTCACGCAGTCCCGGCGGTTCAGGACGGTGCCGTCGGGCAGCCCCATGATAATCCCGAAGTCCAAGCCCGGCCCGGACCGCAGTTTCAAAAGCTCATCCGGCCCGGTGCGGTGCACCATGACGCGGTCACTGGCCACGCCCGCGCAACCAGCGATGAACATAGCGGTGGAAACGGCTGCGAATGTAATGCTGCGCATGATCTGCCTCTCTTTTGTTTTCTTTCTCATAGATCGAAAACCGGGCTGATCCTAGCCGCCTTATTCCGCCGCCGCCTTGCACTGCTCCAACGCCCGTTTCAACGAATGTTCGTCATAGGGTTTCATCAAGCTGACATAGCGCGCCGCCTCTGCATCGCCTTCGGCATATTCCCGCGGATCGGCGCCTGAGGCGATGATCACGGCGATCTCGGGGCGCAGCTGCGTCACATGCTGCACCAGTTCCATGCCGGAGCCATCGGGCAGGCCAAGGTCGGTGAACATGACATCAAACCGCTCGGCCTGAAGGCTGCGTTCGGCGGCGGCGACGCTGTCGGCCTCGGTCACGGCATAGCCCAGATCAGAGAGCATATCCGCCGTGGCCATGCAGATCAGCGCATCGTCTTCGACCAACAGCACCTTGGGCGCGTCATCGGCGCTTGGCGCGGTCTCTGCCGCTGGCGCGGCGGTGTCGGCACTGGTTTGGCGCGAGAGGATCTCATGGATTTTCAGGGCCAGCCGTTCGCGGGTGTAGGGTTTGCTCAGCAGATCGACCCCTTCGTCGAGCCGTCCGGCATGAACGATGGCGTTCTGCGTATAGCCCGAGGTAAAAAGCACGCCGACATTCGGCAGATGCGCCTTGGCCTCGCGGGCAAGCTCGGGGCTGCGGATTTTGCCGGGCATGACCACATCGGTGAACAGCAGGTTGATCTGGACCCCGCTTTTGACGATCGCCAGCGCACTGTCCGCATTCTCGGCGGTGAGCACGCCGTAGCCAAGATCGCGCAGTTGATCTACGGCAGTCTCACGCACGGCGGCATCGTCTTCGACCACAAGGATCACCTCGCCACTGCCGGTGGGCGTGTCGGTGGTGGCGGGCAGCGGGGCGCTTTCCTCCTTGCGCTGTGTGCGTGGCAGGTAGACCCGCACGGTCGTGCCTTGCTTCTCTTCGCTGTAAAGCTTGATGTGCCCGCCGGATTGTTTGACGAAGCCGTAGACCATGCTGAGGCCCAGCCCCGTGCCCTCTCCGGTCTCCTTGGTGGTGAAGAAGGGGTCAAAGACCTTCTCCATGATGTCGGGCGGGATGCCCGTGCCGGTGTCGGTGATCGCCAGCATGACATATTGGCCCGGCGCCACGTTCGGATGGTTCTGCGTATAGGCATCATCCAGCGCGGCATTGCCCACTTCGATCGTCAGCTTGCCGTGATGGGCCATTGCATCGCGCGCGTTGATGGCGAGGTTCAGGATCACATTCTCCAACTGCGCCAGATCGACAAGACAGTTCCACAGGCCCCCCGAGATCACCGTTTCGACCTCGATCCCTTCGCCAAGCGTGCGGCGCAGCATGTCGTCCATGCCCCGCACCAATCGGCCAAGGTTCTGCGGTTTCGGCTCCAAGGGCTGCTGCCGCCCAAAGGCCAGCAACTGCGCGGTGAGCTTGGCCCCGCGCGACACGCCCGCCATGGCATTGTCGACGAACCGCCGCTTGGCGTCGCCCTCGGGCAATTCTTTCGACAGAAGTTGCAGGTTGCTGCCCACCACTTGCAGCAGGTTGTTGAAGTCATGCGCAATGCCGCCGGTCAACTGGCCCACGGCTTCCATCTTTTGCGCCTGCACCAATTGCGCCTCAAGCCGGTCCCGCTCGGCCATGGCCTCTTCGATCTTGGTTTTCAGCGCGTTGTTGAACTCGATCTCGGCATTGCGGGCGCGCAGTTCTTCGCGCAGGTCGCGCACCTCGATCACCGTGCCCACGGTTTTGCCGGTCTCGTCCTTCATCGGGGAGGCGGTGAAACCCACGGGGTAGAAGCTGCCGTCCTTATGGACAAAGGTCTCTTCCCCTTGGGTCTGGTGGTTCTCGGGAAAGGCGCGGTCGATGGCGCAGTCTTCGATGGGAAAGTGCCGCCCGTCCGGATGGGTGTGGTGGATCACATCATGCAGCGGTCGGCCCGCGGTTTCTTCGAACCGATAGCCGGTCAGCTCTTCTGCGGCGCGGTTCATGAAAACGCATTGCTGCTTGTCGTCCATCATGAAGATGGCCATCGTCGTGTTGCTCAGGATGGCGTCCAGCCGGACCGAGACCTTGGTCAGCGCCGCGTTGGCCTCTTTTTGTTTCGTGATGTCCTGAATGGCCGCGTAGAGGACCGTGTCATTCTCGGTCACGATCAATTGCAGATGGGTCAGCACGTTATAGCGCGACCCGTCCTTGCGTTGGTGGATCGTCTCATATTCCAGCGCCGTCTTCTCACCGCTCAGCAGCGGTTGGACGAGATCCAGAAACGCCTCGCGCGAGAGTTCGGGCTTGATGTCCCAAGCCGCCATGCCGCGCAGCTCATCCATCGAATAGCCAAGGTTCTCCCGCGCGCCGCGATTGGCGAGGGTGAAGGTGAAATCTTCGACTGAAAACAGGTAAACTTCGCTGGCCGCATCTTCGACGATCTGGCCAAGGCGATCACTCGCCAATCTGAATGCTTCTCGCACCACTTTCCTCAAACTTGTCGGCCATGATGACCGGCTAAATTATTCTGCAAGATGCAGGTTTGCTTAACCTAGCCTTATGGAGCGACAAGACGAGGGCAAAAAGCCGCATTCGTACAAGGGGCGGGTTTTCGCGCAGATAAAAGAGAGAGGCGCACCCGCCAAAACCGGCGGATGCACAGGGGGCCGGGCGCGGTCACGCCACGCGGTTGCCCATGGCATAGACCGAAGCCAGGATCGGCGCGTCTTTCATGATGTCAAAGAGGATCAGATCGGCCCGCGCGCCCAGAGCGATCTCGCCCCGGTCGGTCAACCCTGCATGATGCGCGGGCGTGCGGGTCACGGTGGCGAGCCCGCGTGCCATATCGCCCCATAGGTTACCCAATTGCACCGCGCCCAGCAAAAGGGCTGCGGGCACATAGTCGGACGACAGGATATCGAGCAGGTCCAGTTCCGCCAGTTCCTTGGCCGCGACATTGCCCGAGTGCGAGCCGCCGCGCACGAGGTTCGGCGCGCCCATGATCGTGGCGATGTCTTGGGCATGGCACGCCTCTGCCGCTTCGCGGGTGGTGGGGAATTCGGCCAGCCGCACGCCATGGGCATGGCTGGTCGCGACCTGTTCGGCGGTGGTGTCATCATGGCTGGCCAGCGCCGCGCCATAGCGCGCCGCCGCCGCCACCGCAGCCGCCTCATGTTTCGCGCCAAGCCGGTCTTGCAACCCATGTAGGAAGGTGACGTAATCGCCGAAATCCTCACGCGGCAGGCCGTTCTTGCCGCAGACGTAATCCTCGAACTTTTGCACGTCGCGGAATTGCCGCTGGCCGGGGGTGTGATCCATCAAACTGACGATGCCGACCTTGTCGTCGGGGCCAAACTCGGCCAGTTCCTCCTCCAGCGTTTCGGAACAGATCTCGGCGCGCAGGTGGATGTGGTGGCTGATCGCCAGCGCCCCGCTGTCACGCATCATCAGGATCTCATCGGCCATGTCGCGGGCGTATTTCCCGTAGCGTTTGCGCCCTTCGTCCGAGAGGATCGACCCCACCCGGATCGCGTCGAAAACCGTGGTGATCCCGGTGCCCGCCAGTTCGCGGTCATGGGCAATGATTGCGGCACGGTGCGGCCAGTCGACCTTGGGCCGCGGCTTCATATGGCGCTCAAGGTTGTCGGTGTGCAGTTCCACCAAACCGGGGGCGAGGTAGCGCCCCTCGCAATCGACCGCCCCCTGTGGCACGGCGGAGCCTTCGGCGATATCCGCAATCACCCCGTCGCGCAGCACCACGCTGCCGGGGATCACCGCATCGGGCAGGATTATTTTGGCATTGGCGAGAATGGTTTCTTTTGTCATGTGAAGGTCACGCTTGTTGCGCATCTATGGATGCAGGGAGAAGATGAATGAAGTTCGACCGCTACGCGATCTTTTACACGCCCAAGGGCGCATTGGCCGAGGCTGGGGCCGCTTGGCTGGGGTGGGATTTGGCGCGCGGGCGTGCCGTGGCGCATCCTGAGGTCGCGGGGCTGGACGTGGCCGCGCTGACCCAGACGCCGCGCAAATACGGGCTGCACGCGACAATCAAACCGCCGTTCGTGCTGGCCGAAGGCGCATCGGCTGACGGGGTGCTGACCGAGTTCGAGACGCTTTGCATGCGGCTCGCGCCCGCCACGCTGGATGGGCTGGCGCTCACCCCGCTGGGCCGCTTTCTGGCGCTGACGCCCGCGGGGGACACCGCCGCGCTCAACACCATGGCCGCCGAGGTGGTGCGCGGCCTCGATACTTTCCGCGCGCCGCCGACCGAGGCCGATCTGGCCCGCAGGCGTCAGGCCAATCTGACCCCGGTGCAAGAGGCCAACCTCAGCCAATGGGGCTACCCCTATGTGATGGAGGCGTTCCGCTTTCACATCACCTTGACCGGCAAGCTGCCCAAGGGCGATCTGCCGCAGGTCACCGCAGCGCTCGCCCCCTATATCACGCCGCATCTGCCGCAGCCCTTCGTGCTGGACAGCCTGACGCTGGTGGGGCAGGCCCCAGACGGTATGTTCCATGAGGTTCACCGCGCGGCCCTTTCGGGATAAAACGCTGCCAGCGCCTGTGCCACGGTCTGTTTCAGCGGGCCGGAGTTGTCGATCTCGATGGCGGCGATATGGTCGGGCAAGTCCCGCTCGGCCCGGGCCAGCCGGGCGGTGATTTCCGCTTCGCTCTCGCGCCCACGGCCCCGCAGCCGCGCGGCCAGCACTTCGGGCGCGGCGGTGAGCGACAGCACCTCGAACCGCTCAAACCTGAGCTTCGCTTCGGTCAGCACCGCGCGCGAGAGGTTGGCCAGCACGTCGCGCCCCTCGGCCAGCGCCATATCGACCGCGATGGGAATGCCATAGCGCAGCCCATGCGCGGCCCAGCTTAGGGCAAAGGCGCCCCCCGCCTCCAGCCGCAGGAACGTGTTCTCGTCGATCCCGTCGAAGTCTTCGCCGCCCGCTTCGCTGGGGCGGGTGATGGCGCGGCGGGCGAGGAAGAGGTCGGGCTGGGCCTCGGAAAGCGCTTCCATAACGCTGTCTTTGCCCACGCCCGACGGCCCCACTACTGCGATGAAACGCCCGCTCATGCCGCCAATCCGGGGGTGAAGCGGGTCACGTCCACTTCGCGGTCGCAGATTTGGTCCCGGGCGGCTTCGTCGTGGAAGATGCCCAAGATCGCGGTGCCGCGGGCCTTGGCCTCTTCGATCAGCGCCAGCACCGTGGCGCGGTTGGTGGCGTCAAGGCTCGCCGTCGGCTCGTCCAGCAGCAGGACGGGGTAGGGATGCGCAAAGCCGCGCGCGATGTTCACCCGCTGCTGCTCCCCGCCGGAAAAGGTCGTGGGGCTGAGCTGCCAAAGTCGTTCGGGGATGTTGAGTTGTGCGAGTAATTCTCCGGCCCGCGCCCGTGCGTCGGTCTCGCTGCTGCCCACCGCGCGCAGCGGCTCGGCCACCACATCAAGCGTGGCCACCCGTGGCACGACGCGTAGGAACTGGCTGACATAGCCCAGCACATGACGGCGCAGCTCCAGTATCTCGCGCGGGGCGGCTTGGGCGACATCCAGATCGCCCACCATGATCCGGCCCGAGGCGGTCAGGTAGTTGCCATAGATCATCCGCATCAGCGTCGATTTCCCGGCGCCCGAAGCGCCAGTCAACGCCACGCATTCGCCTCGCGCCACGGTCAACTCACCGCCGCGCATCACCGGGATCACCGCAGCGCCCTGATTGTGCAGAGTGAAAGATTTGCTTACATTTTCCACGCGTATCATGGTTTAGCCTTGCTCGGTATAATTCTGAAATTGAATGGTTTTCTTTGCATGCTCACACCTGTAGCACGCTCGAGACCAAAAGCTGCGTGTAGCCGTGCTGCGGGTCGTCGAGCACCTGATCGGTCAGGCCGGTTTCCACCACATGGCCATCCTTCATCACCATCAACCGATCCGCCAAGAGCCGCACCACCGCCAGATCATGGGTCACGATGATGGCGCTCAGCCCCATCTCACGCACAAGCCCGCGCAGCAGGTCGAGCAGCCGCGCCTGAACGCTCACGTCCAGCCCGCCTGTGGGTTCGTCCATGAAGACCAGCCGCGGTCCGGTCACAAGGTTGCGGGCGATCTGCAAACGCTGCTGCATCCCGCCAGAGAAGGCCGAGGGCCTGTCGTCGATCCGGTCTTCGTTGATCTCCACCCGGCCCAGCCAATCGGTGGCGCTGGCGCGGATGTCGCCGTAATGCCGCGCGCCCACGGCCATCAGCCGCTCGCCCACATTGCCGCCTGCGCTCACGTTCATGCGCAGCCCGTCGCGGGCGTGCTGGTGGACAAAGGCCCAATCGGTGCGCGACAGCATCCGGCGCTCCGGCTCGCTCATCGTCACCGTGTCGCGCAGCCCATCGGCGCGGGTGTCGAAACGCACGGCCCCGCGATCAGGCGTCAGATGCCCCGCCAGCGTGTTGAGCAGCGTCGACTTGCCCGAGCCGCTTTCGCCGACGATGCCCATGACTTCGCCGGGGTAGAGGTCAAAGCTGACATCGGTGCAGCCGATCCGCGCGCCATAGAATTTCGCGATGTTTTCAACTTGCAACAAGGGGGTCATGCCATGCCCTCCACCACAGGTGCCGCATCCGCGCCGCGATGCCCGGCGGCCTGACGGGCCGCGCAATAATCGGTGTCGGAACACATGAACAAACGCCCGCCTGCGTCATCGACGATCAACTCATCCAGATAGCTGTCCTCGGCTCCGCAGAGGCCGCAGGGATGGTCGGCCTTGCTCGCCTCAAAGGGGTGGTCCTCGAAATCCAGCGAGACGACCTGCGTATAGGGCGGCAGCGCATAGATCCGCTGTTCGCGCCCCGCGCCGAAGAGTTGGATCGCGGCCATTTCCAGTTTCGGATTGTCGAATTTCGGGATCGGCGATGGATCCATCACATAGCGCCCCTCGACCTTGACCGGATAGGCATAGGCCGTGGCAATCGCGCCGTGTTGGGCGATGTCTTCGTAAAGTTTCACATGCATCAGCCCGTATTCCTCCAGCTCGTGCATTTTGCGGGTCTCGACCTCCGAAGGCTCAAGAAAGCGCAGCGGTTCGGGGATCGGCACCTGATAGACCAGCACCTGATCCTCGCGCAGCGCGGCTTCGGGGATGCGGTGGCGGGTCTGGATGACGCTAGCCTTGGTCGTGGCTTCGGTCACCGCGACGCCTGCGGTCTTTTGGAAAAAGCGGCGGATCGAGACGGCGTTGGTCGTATCATCCGCGCCTTGGTCGATCACCTTGAAGGTATCCTCGGGCGTCAGCACCGCGGCGGAGACCTGCACCCCGCCGGTGCCCCAGCCGTAAGGCATCGGCATCTCGCGGCTGGCAAAGGGCACCTGATAGCCGGGGATCGCCAACCCTTTCAGGATCGCGCGGCGGATCATCCTCTTGGTCTGCTCATCCAGATAGGCAAAGTTGTAGTCGTTCATGCCCCGGTCCTCATGCCTGTCTTGGTCACTCTGTGTCATGGCAGGGTTCATTCCGCGGCCTCCCGTGGTGCGTCTTGCGCCGCGGCTGTCGCCTCGCGGCGCAGTTTGCGGATCAGTTCGAGTTCGGATTGGAAATCGACGTAATGGGGCAGTTTGATATGCTCCAAGAACCCCGTCGCCTGAATGTTGTCCGCGTGATAGAGCACGAATTCCGCGTCCTGCGCGGGCGCGCCGAGGTCGTCTTCGCCCAACTCCTCCCAACGCAATGCCCGGTCCACCAACGCCATGGAGATCGCCTTGCGTTCGGACATGCCGAAAACCAGCCCATAGCCGCGGGTGAACTGCGGCGGCTCGGTTTTGGAGCCTGCAAATTGGTTCACCGTCTCACATTCGGTCAGCTCGACCTCGCCGATCTCAATGGCGAAGCCCAGTTCGGGAATATCCATTTCGACCGCGACTTTGCCGATGCGCAGTTCCGCGACGAAAGCGTGGTTGCGCGCATAGCCGCGTTGCGTGGAGTAGGCCATGCCGAGCACGAAGCCCTCGTCGCCGCGGGTCAGCGCTTGCAGGCGCAGGTCGCGGGTGGCGGGGAGTTCCAAAGGCTCGCGCGTCAGGTCGCGCGGCGGGGTCTTGCTGTCCGTGTCGCGCTGCATCAGCCCTTCGCGGTCGAGGAATTCCATGATGTGCGGCGTGTCCGTAGGCGCTTCGGCCTCTGGCGCTTCGGGGGCGGGGGGCACCTCGCCATCGGCGGCCAGTTTGAAATCCAGCAGGCGGTGCGTGTAGTCGAAGGTTGGCCCCAAGACTTGTCCGCCCGGCGCATCCTTGAAGGTGGCCGAGACGCGGCGATCGCAGGCCATGGTGCCGGTGTCCATCGGGCGCGAGGCACCGAACCGGGGCAGGGTGGTGCGATAGGCGCGGATTAGAAACACCGCTTCGATCAGATCGCCCCGCGCCTGTTTGATCGCCAGCGCAGCGAGGTCAGGATCATAGAGCGAGCCTTCGGCCATCACCCGGTTCACCGCCAGCGTCATCTGCTCGCGAATCTGCGCGACGCTGAGTTCGGGCACCTTTGCGTCACCGCGCCGCTCTTCGGCGAGCCATGCGTGGGCGTTGTCAATCGCCCGCTCGCCGCCTTTTACCGCTACATACATCAGGACACCTTTGTGCTTCGGGGCAGCGCCGCCAGACGGTCGCCGCAGGTGAAAATGAAATCCAAACCACGGGGGAAGAGCGCCGCGTTTTGTTGGAAGGCGGCGCGCTCGGGCAGCGACAGTGCCGCAGTATCCTTGATGCCGGGGCCGGAGAGGGTCGCGCCATCGCCGCGCAGATCATCCACCTCGACGATCAGCGTGGCAGAGCGGTCGGGGTAGGCGGCGGTCCCGAGGGGGAAGTCGCCGCGCGGCAGGTCGTCCCAAGCGCCCAAGGCGAATTGTGCCGCGGTTGCTGGGGCGAAGGGCGCGCCGGTGTGGAAGGTTATCCAGTCGCGCACCTCGGGTCCGTCGAAGCCGGGCGCGAGGTAGAGCGGCGTTTCGGGGTCGCAGAGCGTCAGCAGGACAACCCCGGCGGCGGTGGAGAGACCCGCAGGCGGTTCGGCCCCGGTCACGCTGTTGATCTCCCCCGGTTTGGCCATGGCGTTCATCACCGCGCGAAAGGCAAAAGCGGCGTCTTTGGGCGCGTCGCGAAACCCACCTGTCAGCGATAGGGTCTGCATCAGTCTTCTCCTCTGACCATGGTGAAAAAGTCGACCTTGGTGGCGGCGGCCTTGGCGGCACGGCTGGCGCGGCGCCGGCCCTCGATCTCGGCCAGCGGGTCGAGCAGTTTGGCGCGGACCTCATCCGCCGCATCGCCCTGCATCAGCGCGTCGGTAAGGGCCGCTTGCAGCGCCTTGTCGCGGCTGCGGCCCTGCACATAGGCGTGGCCGTCTACCCCATCCGTCAGCCGCACCGAACAGCGCGTGACCGACATCTCGCCCATGTTGAAGGCATCGCCCACAGCGCCCATCCGGCCCCGCAGCATGACGCCGCCGATCTCAGGCGCGCGGAGCACCTCATGGGCGGGCAGGGGGCCAAAGCCCTCCCAAAGCCGGGCGAGATCGCGGGCCTCGGCCCGTGCGAGCAGGCCCATCCACGCCTGCCTGTCGCGGGTCTTTTCCTTGGTTTCAACCGTCATCTAGACACCTTGTGCATTTGTCTAATTTACTATACAACTAGACAAGTATTAGCCGCTGGCCTTCCGCTGGCGCAAGCTTGGATATGTGAAACTTCTGCGACATGGCCCGTACTGCGATCTGGAAAACCATCACCGCCGCCCTGACCCATGACATCGCCGCGGGGAAATACGCCCCCGGTGACCGGCTCCCGACCGAGGCGCAGTTGGCGGCGCGCTTTGGGGTCAATCGCCACACGGTGCGCCGCGCGATCAGCGACATGAACGAGAGCGGGCTGACCTATAGCCGCCGGGGGGCGGGGGTCTTCGTGGCGCAGCGGCCCACGGATTATCCCATCGGCAAACGGGTGCGCTTTCACAAGAACCTCGCGGCGGCGGGGCGGGTGCCGGCGAAGGAGGTTTTGACGTTGGAGACACGGGCGGCTTCGGCCCATGAGGCCGAGCAGTTGGGGCTGGGTGGGGATGCAATGGTGCATGTCTATGAGGGGCTGTCACTGGCCGATGAGCAGCCCATCGCGATCTTCCGCAGCATCTTTCCCGCCGCGCGGTTTCCTGACCTGTTGGCGGCGCTTGAGGCCAGCCGCTCGGTCACCACGGCTTTGGCGCAGGGCGGGGTGGCGGACTACACCCGCGCCTCGACCCGGCTGACGGCGAAACTGGCCAATGCCACGCAGGCGCTGCATTTGCGATTGTCCGAAGGCGCGCCGATCCTGCGCTCGGCGGGGATCAACGTGGACCCGGAGTGCGTGCCGGTGGAATATGGGGTGACATGGTTCGCCGGGGACCGGGTGACGCTGACGCTCAACCCCGGCGACTAGCCGTATTTCTCCAAAAACACTTCGGCGGGGAGGGTTTGGAAGTCTTTCAATGACGCGTGCAAGCGATCATGCGGCCAATCCCACCACGCCAATTCCTCCATCCGCGCTGCGATGCTTTCGGAAAAGCGGCGGCGCAGCGGTTTGGCGGGGATGCCAGCGACGATCATATAGGGGGCGACATCGCGGGTGACGATGGCCCCGCCTGCCACCACCGCGCCGTGGCCGATGGTCACCTCGGGCCGGACCTGCGCGCCGTGGCCCAGCCATGTGTCATGGCCAATCACCGTGCGGCGGCTGCGGCGCAGGGCAAACCAGTCAGCGTCATTCTCGGCCCCGTCGAAGTAGTCCCCGGCGCGGTAGTGGAAGTGGTGCAGGCTGGCCTTTTCCATCGGGTGATCGGTGGCCCCGATGCGCACACTGGCGGCGATATTGCTGAACTTGCCGACTTGCGTGTTGGCGATGTCGCACCAGCGGTCGCAGTAGGAGTAATCCCCGATCTCGGAATGGGCGAGGCGCGTGGCGCGCCCGATCTCGACATAGCGCCCGAACTGCGTGTCAGTCACTTCGCAGTCCGGGTGAAGGAAGGGCGCATCCGCTTTGAGACGCGCCATCAGTGGCCCGCCTCATTGCCCGCGATCAGTTTGCGGCGCAGCCAGCCCGAGAAGCTGTCCATCGCCACGACCATCAGAATGATCAGCACGATGTAATAGCTCACCTCCTCCCAATCCTTTTGGGTGATGATCGCTTGGGTCAGCAGCAGGCCAATGCCGCCGCCGGTGATCGCGCCGATGATGGTGGCGGACCGGGTGTTGGCTTCCAGATAGTAGAGCACTTGGCTCAGCAGAACCGGGGTGATCTGCGGGATGACGCCAAAGCGGTAGCGTTGCACGGGGGCGGCCCCGGTGGAGGCGATGCCTTCGATCTGTTTGTCATCCACATTCTCCAGCGCCTCGGAGAAAATCTTGCCGAAGGTGCCGGTGTCTGTCAGCAAGATCGCCAGCGATCCGGTCAGCGGGCCGGGGCCAAAAGCGCGGGACAATACGATGGTCCAGATCAGCCCGTCGACCCCGCGCAGGAAGTCAAAGAGCCGCCGCGCGGCAAAGCGCAGCGCGCCGAGCGGAGAGAAGTTCTTGGCCGCAAGAAACCCCAGCGGCAGGGCGATCATCGCCGCGCCAAAAGTGCCGAGGAAGGCCATGAGAACGGTCTCGACCAGCGCCCAAGCCACATCGCCGTGACGCCACATCTTGTTGGTCCAGAAGTCCTGCCAGATCGCGCCGTATTCACCGCTGCGCAACAGTTCGAGCGGGGACATGCCGTAGTAGGGGCTGTCGAGCGTGAAGAAGAACAGCTCCCACCCGTTGAAATAGCGGAAGACCTCGGCCCGGTTTCGGGTGATCGTGAGGCGGCCTGCGTCCGTGGTCACGGCAAGGCGGTTTTTCGAGGCGTTGATCCACTCGGGCAGGGGGCCGTCGGGCAGGGTGGCATTGACGCCGCTGCGCCCCGGTGTGGCGGTGATCAGTCCGTAGCCCGGGACGTCATAGCGCACTTCCGGTCCCAGTTCGACGGTATGGCCGTTGCCCAACTCGACGATAGAAGTCTCGCCCAAGGTGACCCAATCGGGGGCGGTGCCGGGGGCATAGCGGCCCTTGCGCTCGCCTTCGATGGCGATCTCCATCTCGCCGTTGCGGTTGTCGCGGGCGACATGGGTTTTGTAGCTGTAGCTGTCGGCGACCAGCGTCTTCATGTTCGACACGTTGATGCGGTCGCCCAGCCCCGCCACGTCGAAGGCGAAGAAGACGTAGGTGAGGTAGACAAGGATCAACACCGGGGCGGCAAGGCTCGCCATGCGTTTGCGCCGGAAGCTACGGCTGGCGACCTGCTGAGCGGGGAGGGTGGAAGCGGTAAGGTCGGTCACAGGATGGCTCCCTTGTCCTTATAGGCGCGGCCATGGGTCAGCCGATCGCGGAAATGGCTTGAGACTTGGTCAACGATGATGATGGTGCCGAAGAGCAGCAGAAAGATCGCCGCCGCCTCGTCGAATTTGCCTTGGCCCCAAGACATCGTGTTGCGCAGGTCATAGCCGATGCCGCCTGCGCCGACGAAGCCGAGGATGGCCGAGGCGCGGATGTTGATCTCGAACCGCAGCAGCGCGTAGGAGAGGTAGTTGGGCGCGACCTGCGGCACGACGCCCAGCACCATGCGTTGCAGCCAGCCCGCCCCGACGGAGGCAAGGCCGTCGACAGGTTTAAGAGAGGCGTTCTCATTCACCTCGGAAAAAAGCTTGCCGAGCGCGCCCACGGTATGCAGCGCGATGGCGATCATCGCGGGCACCGGGCCGCCGCCCAGAAGGAAGATCAGCACCAGCGCGACGACAATTTCAGGCACCGCGCGCAGCACGTCGAGGAGGCGGCGCAGCGGTGCTACGAGCCACGGGGCCGGGGCAAGGCCGCGGGTGGCCAGAAGGGCAGCGAAGAAAGCCAGCAGCGCGCCGATCAGCGTGGCGGCCCCGGCGATGTTCACCGTCTCGATGAGAGAGGGGAGGTATTTCGCGAAATAGCCGGGCAGCAGATGGATGCGCTCCCAAGCCTCGCCCAGTACATCGGCGGGGAAGTCAAAGACATTGGGCAGCCCGTTCCAGAACCCGCCTGCGTTGCGGGCATTGGCGGTGCCGAAACCGCCGATCAGCAGGGCCACGAAGACGACCAGCAGGATCATGTTCATCACCCGCTTTTGTCGGGTGTGGGCAAGGTAATCCGCCGTGATCTGCGGTGCGGTGGTGGTCTGGTGCATCTGTCGTCCCCCCTATGACGACAGGCCCCGACAATCGTTGTCGGGACCTGCCAGATGTCTTGTAATCGCTGCGATCAGTTGGATTTCGCCTTGCGCGCTTCGACGATGGAAACATAGGCGTCATGCGCGATCGGATCGAAACCAAGGCTCTCGCCCGCGGCCACGCCGTAGGCGCAATCGGCGTCTTTCTCGTGCAGTTCATCCACCAGTTGGGTCATCGTCGCCTTGACCTCTTCAGGCAGGGCCTTGCGCAGCACGACCGGGCCTTCGGGGATCGGCTTGGAGCGCCAGATTTCCACCAGATCGTTCATGTCGACGAGGCCCGCGTCCACAGCTTTGCGCAGCGCGCCGGAGTTGTAGCCGTCTTCCCAGTTGCCCTGACCGTCGGCCCATGTCACGCCGCCGTCGACGTCACCGTTGTTGACCGCGACGATGGTCTGCTCATGGCCGCCGGTGAATTTCACTTCGCCGAAGTAATCGCCGGATTCCATCGTGGCACCAGTGGTCTGGGGGATTTCGATGGAGGGGATCAGGTAGCCCGAGGTGGAGTTCGGATCGCCAAAGCCAAAGACCTTGCCCTGCATGTCTTCGAGGCTCTCGATGCCCGCATCTTTGCGCGCAAAGCCGATGGAGTGATAGCCGTAGGAGCCGTCGAGGTTGATCTTGACCAGCACCGGCTCGACCGCTTCGGGGTCTTGCAGATGCACGGCGGCATAGGCCGAAGCGCCCAGCCATGCCATGTCGAGCGTGCCGCCCAGCAGACCTTGGATCACGCCGTTATAGTCGGCCGGGGCAAAGAGTTTGGCCGGAACGCCAAGGCGCTCTTCGGTGTAGCCGCGCAGACATTCGTAGGAGTTCATCCGGTCCTGCGCGTTTTCCCCGCCGAGGATGCCGATGCGGAATTCGTCGATCTCGGCACTTTGGGCCATGGCGGTGCCGGTGAGGGCCGTGGTTGCCAAGGCGGCGGCGATGAGCTTTTTCATTGTGTCGTCTCCGTTTGCAAAAAATGCCCTTTGGGGCGGGTCGTGTCAGGCTGGCACTTTGTCCAGCGTTTCGATCTCGGTTGAGGTGGCGGCTTCGGAAAAGCTGCTGTCCGCACCGTAGATTTCGCGGGCCATGCCGGTGGTCAGCTGCTCGGGCGTGCCGTCAAAGACGATCTTGCCGTCGCGCATCCCCACCACGCGGTCGCAGTAGCGGCGCGCGGTATCCAGCGTGTGAAGGTTGGCGATGACCATGCGGCCGTCTTCCTCGTGAATGCGGCGCAGCGATTGCATCACCACCTGCGCGTTCATCGGGTCGAGGCTGGCGATGGGTTCATCCGCCAGAATGATCTGCGGGTCCTGCATCAGGGCGCGGGCGATGGCGACGCGCTGTTGCTGCCCGCCGGAAAGCGCCTCGGCCCGTTTGGGCGCGTGCTGTGCGATGCCCAGCCGGTCGAGGATTTCGATGGCGCGGGTGATGTCGGCATCGGGGTAGAGGTTGAAGATGCTGCTGAGCGTCGAGCGACGGTTGAGCGTGCCGTGCAGCACGTTCGATACCACATCCATCCGCGGGACGAGATTGAACTGCTGAAAGATCATCGCGCATTCCGCCTGCCAGCCACGCCGGTCCGCGCCGCGCAGGGCGGTCACGTCGCGCCCCTGAAACAGGATCTGCCCCGAGGAGGCATCGGTCAGCCGGTTGAGCATCCGCAGGAGTGTGGATTTCCCCGCGCCGGAGCGGCCGATGATTCCGATCATCTGCGGCTTGTCGACCTCTAGGTTGGCGCGGGCCACCGCTGTGTTCGCGCCGAATGTTTTGGTCAGTTCAGAAATGACGAGCATAAGTCCCCCGGGGTTTGCGGGGCGACCTATCGCAGCGGTGAATGTCACGAATGTTTAAGTTTGACGAAGCTTTTGTAACGCGTCCCTTTTTGCGGAACGGCTGCCTAAGTCCGCGCGTTTGTGCTGGTTTCATAGGCGCTTGTGCGATGCCGCCGCCGCTGCGCACGGGTCAAAAGAGCGGGGCTGCGAGTGCCGAAGAGCCGGTGGAACGCAATAAAATAAGGGCCTGCGAAATAGAGCTTGCGGAACAAACTGGGCGGATTAATGCTTTCTCTCACAAGGCGGTTCAGATAGGGCCGCATCTGGTCAGGCCGCGCAATTGGCGCAGCGACCGTTAAGATCTTTGGCCGGATCACCGCGCGCGCAGTGTCCTCCACCCGCGCCCCCTATGGTGAGACAGGCCCCCGACAAGCATTCAAAGGAGCGCGTTCATGGACGCCCAAGTTATCGCATTTCTGATTCTGCTGCCGATCACGCTGGTTTTCGTCTACGCAGGGATCCACGAGTTTCGGCGCTACAAAAGCGAGGGCAAGGCGAACTACGGGTTGGTCTTTGACGAGGAAAGCGGCACCACCCATGTCAGCGGCATCGCCGAAGACGAAGACCCGTTCGACCCCGAAGACTTTGACCCCAACGATTACAACGACCCCGAAATCAAAACCGACACGGATGAGCGCAAATCGTGAGCGCGAAGCGCCTTTGCGCCGCGCTGCTGCTTTCGCTGGCATTGCCCGCGCAGGCTGACACCCCCGCCGAGATCGTGATCTTGGGCGAGGTGCACGATAATCCCCATGCCCATCTCGAACAGGCCGCTGCCCTAAAGGCGCTGCGTCCTACGGCTGTGGTGTTCGAAATGCTCACCGCCGAAGAGTCGGCAAAGGCCGACGCCGATCGCAGCCAGATTGCGCAGGCTTGGGCGGCGAGCGGGTGGCAGCAATTCGATATCTATGCCCCCATTTTCGACGCTTTGGGAGACGCCCGCATTATCGGTGCCGCCGCACCGCGCGCGGCGGTGCGGCGCGTGTACCAAGAAGGCGCAGCCGCGCTCTTCGGGCCTGAGGCAGCGCGCTTCGGCCTTGACCAGCCCTTGCCGGAGGATCAGCAGGCCGCGCGGGAAGAGTTGCAATTCGCCGCCCATTGCGAAGCCATGCCGCGCGAGATGATGGGCGGGATGGTCGCCGTGCAGCGCTACCGCGACGCCACCTTCGCCCGCGCCGCGCTCGCCGCGCTCGAAGCCCACGGCCCGCCCGTGGCGGTGATCACCGGCAATGGCCACGCCCGCACCGACTGGGGCATTCCCGCCCTCATCGCCCAAGCCGCGCCCGAAGTCACGACCCACGCCATCGGCTTTGTAGAGGCCGAGACCGCGGTGCCTTTCGATGAGACCCGTCTCATCCCGCCCGCCGAGCGCGACGACCCCTGCAACGCCCTGATCGAGAACTAAAGGAGAGGCCCATGTATCTTGCCATGAACCGTTTCACCGTCTTGCCCGAGAATGCCGCCGCTTTCGAAGCGCTTTGGCTGAACCGCGAAAGCCACCTGAAGGAGAGCGAGGGGTTCGTGTCCTTCCACATGCTCAAAGGGCCGGAGGCGGAGGGGACGATCCTCTATGCCTCTCACACCGTTTGGGAGAGCGAGGCGCATTTTCGGGCTTGGACGACCAGCGATGCCTTTCGCGCCGCCCATGCGCGGGCGGGACAGACCCGCAAGCTGCATGAGGGTTCACCGCAGTTCGAAGGCTTTAGCGCCATTCAGAAGATCGATGCAGAATAACGCGGAAGGGCCGGGGTTTCTATACTTGACTAAAATAATCAGATTAAGTAGCCGTTAAAGGAACCCGGGCGTTTCGCCGGGGTATGAATGACTTTACGCCGAAACCGTCCAAGCCACCGCGCGTCGGAAGCCCGGATGTCAATGGAAAGGAGCCCGCCCCGTGAGGACACCCGTGACCACGCCCGAGCCAATGAGCCATGCCCGGCTACAGACCCCATCCAACAACAGCTGGCGCGACATCGCGCTTGGCAGCAACGATGCCGCAGCCTGCGACGGTTTTGGGCTGGAGCATCTCATCGATCTGCAACGCGCCCGCCAAATGGGAGAGATGGCATGAGCCTGATGCAAAAACTGCCCGATCCATCGCCCGCCGCCCAACCGGCCCAAGAGGCCGTGCATGATGCCCGCGCCTTGGTGCCCAATGGCTCGACCGCGAATATCGTCTTAGACGGCCAGACCTATACGCTGCGCATCACGCGGGCGGGCAAGTTGATCCTGACCAAATAAGCCTGCGCGCTTTCCCAAAGCGCGGCTTGCCCTGTGGGCGCGGCGTCTTTACTGACGCGCCATGCCCTGCCGTCTTTGCCCACTCTTGCCGCTGACATGCTGGCCCTGCTGAGCCTGTTCTTCGCGGCGCTGCTGGCGGCCACCCTGATCCCCGCGCAATCCGAAGCGGTGCTATTGGGGCTGATGTGGTCGGGCGCTCATGCCACGGCGCTTCTGTGGCTGGTGGCGACGCTGGGGAATGTGCTGGGATCGCTGCTGAACTGGTGGCTGGGCCGCTACCTCAGCCATTTCGCCGATCACCGCTGGTTTCCCTTCTCGGCCAAGCAGATGGCCCGCGCCTCTGGCTGGTATCGGCGTTGGGGCTATTGGAGCCTGCTGGCCAGTTGGGTGCCGATCATCGGCGATCCGCTGACCTTGGCCGCGGGCATGTTGCGCGAACAGCTTTGGCGGTTTTTGCTGATCGTCACCCTTGCCAAGGGCGGGCGTTACCTTGTTCTGATCCTGATCGCCCGCGGAGTTCTGTGACCCTTAGTGCGGGGTGATCCCTTCGAGCGGCGGCAGCGGGTTGGGCGCGGTCACAAGATGGGCGCGGCGCTTTTCGTAAAAGGCGTTGCCGCCCGCGGTCACCACATAATGCATGTTGTTGTAGTTCGCATTGTACCACGCCGCGTGAAAGAATCTGGCGCGGGTGACTTTCGGGTGCCGCTCCCCCTGAAGCACCGCCAGTGCCGTGGCGCGGGCCAGCGGGGCGCCGCGGTCGGTCATCGGTTTCGTCATCACGCCGGGGGCGAATTGATTGGGCTGGCCGACCACACCGCAGACCGTGTCAGGGAAGGCGTCGGAGTGGACGCGGTTCAGCACCACCGTCCCCACGGCCACCATCCCGTCGCGGCTGGAACGGTTGGATTCGAAATACATCGCGCGGGCCATACACTCCACCTCATCCGCCGGGACCGCGACGACTTCGGTCTGTTTGCCACCGCAGGCGGCGAGCAGGCCAAGGCCAAAGATCAAAGCGGCAGTGCGGATTTTCGGGGGCTGAACGCGCATGGGCGGCCTTTCTGGCTGAGGGGGCAGGTGGGACGTAATTTTCCAGCAAACGCGGGCAGAGGCAAGACCCGCGCCCGGCTCCGGCGGTATCCCTCCGGGCGGGGCGCGCGGGGGGCGCTTGGGCTGGGGATTGATCTAGTGTAATGCTTGGTAAAACAGTCATGATCGCAGCAGGCCGCCCTATGAAAGTCACCTACCGGGATGTGAAAACCGACATCCTGTCAAAGATCACCAAGGGCGAGTGGCCGTTGGGCAGCCTTGTGCCCAATGAGGTCGATCTGGCCGAGACCTATGGCTGCGCCCGGGCGACGGTCAACCGCGCCATGCGCGAATTGGCCGAAGAGGGGTTCATCGAAAGGCGGCGCAAGGCGGGCACGCGGGTGCGCATGGCTCCGCTGCGGCAGGCGCGTTTCGACATTCCGCTGGTCCGGGCCGAGATCGAAGAGAAGGGCGCCGACTACCGGTATTCGCGGGTCAGTCACGCGATTGAGCCTGCGCCCGACTGGCTGCGCGCCCGGCTAAAAATGGGCGCGGGGTGCGAGGCGTTGCATCTGGTCTGCATGCATTACGCCGATGGCGACCCCTATCAATTTGAAGACCGTTGGATCAACCTCACCACCCTCCCGCAGGCGCGGGAGGAGAGTTTCACCGAGGTTGGGCCGAACGAATGGCTGATCTCGGCCATTCCCTTTTCGGATGTGGAGATCAGCCTTTCCGCCGGTCTGGCCGATCAGCGGCTGAGCGAATACCTCGCCTGCGGCTTGGGCGATCCGGTCTTTACCGTCGAGCGGTCGACGTGGTGGGAGGGGCAGGCGGTGACCTATGTGCGGCTGTCCTATCGCCCCGGCCACCGCCTGACCACGCGCTATTAAGCTGCCGCCGCCGCGGGTGGGCGGCAGCGCTCAGCGCTTAAAGGATGCCCGGCAGGTTCAGCCCGTGTTCGCGGGCGCAATCGCGCGCTTCGTCATAGCCTGCATCCGCATGGCGCATCACGCCCGTCGCCGGGTCGTTCCAGAGCACCCGCTCGATCCGGCGGTCGGCGTCTTCGGACCCGTCACAGCAGATCACCATGCCAGAGTGCTGTGAGAAGCCCATGCCAACCCCGCCGCCGTGGTGTAGCGACACCCAAGTCGCCCCTGAGGCGGTGTTCAAAAGCGCGTTCAGCAACGGCCAATCCGACACGGCGTCAGAGCCGTCTTTCATCGCCTCGGTCTCGCGGTTGGGCGAGGCGACCGAGCCGCTGTCGAGGTGGTCGCGGCCAATCACCACCGGCGCGCTGAGCTCGCCACTGCGGACCATTTCGTTAAAGGCCAGCCCCAGCTTGTGGCGCACGCCCAGACCCACCCAGCAGATCCGTGCGGGCAGCCCTTGGAAGGAAATGCGCTCGCGGGCCATATCGAGCCAGTTGTGCAGATGCGTGTCTTCCGAGAGGATTTCTTTTACCTTGGCATCGGTCTTATAAATATCCTCAGGATCGCCCGAAAGCGCCGCCCAGCGGAACGGCCCCACGCCCCGGCAGAACAGCGGTCGAATGTAGGCGGGGACAAAGCCGGGGAAGTCAAAGGCGTTCTCCAAGCCTTCCTCCTGCGCCATCTGGCGGATGTTGTTGCCATAGTCGACCGTGGGGATGCCCGCGGCGTGGAAATCGACCATCGCCTGCACCTGCACCTTCATCGAGGCGCGGGCGGCTTTTTCGACGGCTTTGGGATCGCTCTCACGTTTCTCGCGCCATTCGCCCATCGTCCAGCCCTGCGGCAGGTAGCCGTTCACCGGGTCATGGGCCGACGTCTGGTCGGTCACGATATCGGGGCGGACCCCGCGTTTCACCAGTTCGGGAAAGACATCTGCCGCATTGCCCAGAAGCGCCACGGACTTCGCCTCGCCCGCGGCAGTCCAGCGGTCGATCATCGCCAGCGCCTCATCAAGGCTGTCGGTCTTTTCATCGACATAGCGGGTGCGCAGGCGGAAATCGATGCTGTCGGGATTGCACTCCACCGCCAGACAGCAGGCTCCGGCCATGACTGCTGCCAAGGGCTGCGCCCCGCCCATGCCGCCAAGGCCCCCGGTCAGGATCCATTTGCCTTTGAGGTCACCGTCATAATGCTGGCGGCCCGCCTCGACAAAGGTCTCATAGGTGCCCTGCACGATGCCTTGGCTGCCGATGTAGATCCACGATCCGGCGGTCATCTGGCCGTACATCGCCAGACCCTTCTTATCGAGTTCGTTGAAATGGTCCCAATTCGCCCAATGCGGCACGAGGTTGGAATTGGCGATCAACACGCGGGGCGCGTCTTTATGGGTCTGAAAGACGCCCACGGGCTTGCCTGATTGTACCAGCAGCGTCTGGTCTTCTTCCAAGGCGCGCAGGGAGGCGACGATCTGGTCGTAGTCTTTCCACGTCCGCGCCGCGCGCCCGATGCCCCCGTAGACGACCAGCTCATGCGGGTTCTCGGCCACGTCGGGGTGCAGGTTGTTCATCAGCATCCGCAGGGGCGCTTCGGTCAGCCAGCTTTTCGCCGAAAGCTCGGTGCCGGTGGCGGGATAGACGTCACGGGTGTTCTTGCGCGGATCGCTCATGCTGTGCCTTTCAGGGTAGGGGCCAGTGCGGCCAGAGTTGTCAGGATATCGGTCAAATGCACGCGCAGCCGCGCGGCCTTGCCGGGGTCATAGGGCCAAGGCGGCGCCTCGGCGCCGAGGTAGCTGCTTTGCGCCAGTTCCATCTGAATCGCGTGGAGCCCTTCGGCGGGGCGGCCATAGTGGCGCGTGGTCCAGCCTCCCTTGAAGCGCCCGTTGCTGACGGACGTGTAGCCGGGTGCTGCGGCGCAGATCTTTTCAACAGCCGCTTCGATCGCAGGCGCGCAGGTGGAGCCGAGGTTCGTGCCGATGTTGAAATCGGGCAGCGGGCCGTAAAAGAGGAAGGGGATCAGCGAGCGGATCGAGTGGCAGTCATAGAGGATCGCGACCCCATGCAGGTCGCGAACGCGGGCCAGTTCAGCCTCAAGCGCTGCGTGATAGGGCGCGTGGTATGCCACGCGGCGGGCCTCAACCTCGGCTGCGTCGGGCGGGGTGGTCCAGATGTCTTGCCCGTCGAAACCCGTCAACGGCACCAGCCCGGTGGTGTTCTGCCCGGGGTAGAGCGATGCGCCCGAAGGGTCGCGGTTGGCGTCGATGACATAGCGGTGGAAGGTCGCGCGCACCGTGGTCGCGCCGGGCAGCAACCCGTCGTAGAGCCGGTCGATATGCCAATCGGTATCCGCCAATTCCCGCCCGCGCGGGTTCAGATCACGCCGGATGCCCTCGGGCAGGTCAGTGCCGGTGTGGGGTAGGCCGAGCACGATGGGGCTGTCGCCGCGGGTGATCTCGACGGGGGTGATCTCAGCGGGGGTCATGTGGAAAGGCCCGGCATCTCGCAGGCGGCGGCGCGGGTGATCTCACCGCGCGCTACCATCCGTGCCGCGCGCTCCAGATCGGGGGCGAGGTAGCGGTCCTCCTCCAGCGTCGCGACCTCTTCGCGGACCCGCGCGACCACCCGCTGCAAGGTTTCGCTGGTGGCCAGCGGCGCGCGAAAGTCGATGCCCTGCGCGGCGCAGAGCAGTTCCACCCCAAGGATACGGTTCAGGTTCTCGACCATCTGCCCCAGCCGTCGCGCGCCATGGGCGGCCATGCTGACGTGATCTTCTTGGTTGGCCGAGGTCGGCGTGCTGTCGGTGACGCAGGGGGTGGCGAGGTGTTTGTTCTCGCTCATCAGCGCGGCGGTGGTGACTTCGGCGATCATATAGCCGCTGTTGAGGCCGGGGGTCGGCGTCAGGAAGGGCGGCAGGTTGAAGCTGAGCACCGGGTCCACGATCAGCGCCACCCGGCGCTGCGCGATGGCGCCGATCTCGGCCACGGCCAGCGCGATCATATCGGCGGCGAAACCCACCGGTTCGGCATGGAAATTCCCGCCCGAGACGATGAGGTCCGCCCCCGTCAGCACCAGCGGGTTGTCGGTGGCGGCATTGGCTTCGACCTCCAGCGTGGCGGCGGCCATGCGCAGCACGTCCATCGCGGCCCCCGTCACCTGCGGCTGGCAGCGGATGCAATAGGGGTCTTGGACACGGGCATCATTCGCCACATGGCTTTCGCGGATCTCCGAACCTGCAAGCAGGGCGCGCATGGTCTCGCCCGCCTCGATCTGGCCGCGATGACCGCGCAGGGCGTGGATCTCGGGCTGTAGCGGCGCGGTGGAGCCCATGATTGCATCCGTCGACAGGGCCGAGATCACCAGCGCCGAGTTCGCGGCCTGCCATGCGTCGAAGAGCCCCGCCAGCGCGAAAGCGGTGGAGAATTGCGTGCCGTTGATCAGCGCCAGCCCTTCCTTGGGGCCGAACTCCAACGGGGTCAGTTCCGCGGCGGCCAGCGCCGCGCCGCCCGTCATGACGCGGCCCTCGAACTCCGCCTCGCCATGGCCCATCATCACGGCGGCCATATGCGCCAAGGGGGCCAGATCGCCCGAGGCGCCAACAGAGCCTTGCGCCGGGATCACCGGGGTCACGCCCCGCTCCAGCATGGCTTCGATCAGGTCCACGACCGCCAGCCGCACGCCCGAGGCACCGCGCCCGAGGCTCAGCAGTTTCAGCGCCATCAGCAGCCGCGCATGGCCGCGCGGGATCGCGGGGCCAACACCGCAGCAGTGCGACAGGATCAGGTTGCGTTGCAGCGCCGCCGTATCCTCCGCCGCGATCTTGACCGAAGCGAGCTTTCCGAAACCGGTGTTCACGCCGTAAACGGCATCCTCGCCCGCCACGGCCCGGGCGATGCGGGCATGGGCCTCTTCAATCGCGGGGCGGCAGGCGGGGGCGAGCCGCACCGATGCCTCTTCGCGGTAGATGCGGGCCAGATCATCCAAAGTGGCCGCGCCGGGGGTGAGGGTCAGGGTGGTCACGATTGGCCTCCGAAAATGCGGGAATGAAGCGGGTTGAAGCCGATGCGGTAGGCAAGCTCGGCCGGGTGTGTGATGTCCCAAACGGCGAAGTCGGCGCGCAGGCCGGGGCGGATCATGCCGCAATCCGCCAGCCCGAGCGCGCGGGCGGCGTGCAGCGTGGCGCCGCGCAGCGCCTCTTCCGGCGTCAGGCGGAACAGGGTGCAGCCCATGTTGAGCGTCAGCAGCAGCGAGTTCAGCGGCGAAGAGCCGGGGTTGATATCCGTCGCCAGCGCCATCGGCACGCCATGGCGGCGCATGAGGTCGATGGGCGGCGACTGGGTCTCGCGCAAGGTATAGAAGGCACCGGGCAGCAGGACGGCGACGCTGCCCGCCTCGGCCATCGCGCTCACGCCGCTCTCATCAAGGTATTCGATATGATCCGCCGAGAGCGCGCCATAGGAGGCCGCGAGCCGCGCACCGCCCAAGTTCGACAATTGCTCGGCATGGAGTTTCACCGGCAGGCCCAATTTCCGCGCCAAGTCAAAGACCCGGGCGATCTGGGCGGGCTGAAAGGCGATGCCCTCGCAGAACCCGTCGACCGCATCGACCAGCCCTTCGGCATGGGCGGCGCGCAGGGCGGGGAGGCAAACATAGTCGATATAGGCATCCGCGCGGCCTGCGTATTCGGCAGGCACCGCATGGGCGCCCAGGAAGGTGGTGGAGACACGGATCGGGCGCTGCTCTCCAATGGCACGGGCGGTGCGGAGCATGCGCAGCTCGGTCTCGATATCCAGACCATAGCCGGATTTGACTTCGATGGCCGTGACCCCTTCGGCGATCAGCACGTCGACGCGGCGCAGGGCATCGGCCAGCAATTCTGCCTCATCGGCGGCGCGGGTGGCGGTGACGGTTGAGACGATGCCGCCCCCGGCGCGGGCGATTTCCTCATAGCTGGCCCCCTCCAGCCGCATCTCGAACTCTCGCGCGCGGTTGCCGCCGTGCACGATATGGGTGTGGCAATCGATCAGCCCGGGGGTGACAAGCCGCTGACCCAGCGATTCGGCGGGCAGGCCGCGGTAGCCTTGCGGCAGATCATCGCGCGGGCCGACCCATGCGATCTGGCCCTCGGCAATCGCGATCGCCGCATCTTTGATCAAACCATAGGGCTGTGGGCCATCCATCGTCGCCGCCGTGAGGTCGACCAAGACCAGATCCTGCGCTGTCATCCTATCGCCTCCTCCTAAGGTTTCGCTTTTCTACATCGGTTTTATTTGCTATATGTCTATACATAAAAATGCAGAGGGCCGTCAAATGATTTTCGCTACACATGCAAAACTGCCGCAGGGATGGGCGCGAGAGGTTCGGATCACGGTTGCCGATGGGCGGGTGACGCAGGTTGAGACCGGGCAGGCACCGCAGGCCGATGACACCCGTGTCGACACCCTGCTGCCCGCGCTGGCCAATCTGCACAGCCACAGCTTCCAACGCGCCATGGCCGGGATGACCGAGACGCGCTTGGCCGGGAAGAACAGTTTCTGGACATGGCGCGATTTGATGTATCGCTTCACCGCCCATCTGACGCCCGCGCATATCGAAGCCATCGCGGCCTTCGTCTTTCTAGAGATGCAAGAGGCCGGTTTCGCCAGCGTGGGAGAGTTTCACTACCTCCACCACCAACCCGACGGCACGCCCTATGACGAACTGGGGGAGCTATCGGCCCGGATCGCGGCGGCGGCGACGCAAACGGGGATCGGGCTGACCCATCTGCCGGTGCTCTATACCTATGGCGGGGCGGGGCAGCAGCCCTTGCAGGCAGGGCAGGCGCGTTTTGGCAATGGGGTGGCGCGCTTCGGCGCGCTGGTTGAGCAGGCGCAGCGGGCGGTGCGGGACCTCCCCCCCGATTGCCGCGTCGGCATCGCGCCCCATTCGCTGCGCGCCACCGCCCCGGCGGAATTGGCCGAGGTGCTGGCCGCCCATCCCGATGTGCCGGTCCATATCCACATCGCCGAACAGCCCAAAGAAGTCGCGGATGTCTCCGCTTGGCTTGGCGCGCGTCCGGTCGACTGGTTGCTGGCCAATGCCGAGGTGGCCGAGAACTGGTGCCTGATCCACGCCACCCATATGACGGAAGGTGAGACCGCTGCCATGGCCCGCAGCGGCGCTGTGGCAGGGCTTTGCCCGGTGACGGAGGCCAATTTGGGCGATGGGCCGTTCAACGGGCCGGGCTACCTTGCCGCCGGGGGGCGGTTTGGCATCGGATCGGATTCCAATGTGTTGATTTCGCTGACTGAGGAATTGCGCACGCTGGAATATTCCCAGCGTCTGCAGGATTTGGCACGCAATGTGATGGTGGCGGGCGAAGGCTCGGTCGGGGCGACGCTTTACACGGGCGCGGCGCGTGGCGGGGCCCAAGCGCTTGGCCGGGGCCGGGGCGAGATCGCAGTCGGCGAATGGGCCGATCTTGTGGCGATCGACAGCCAAGACCCGGCGCTCTGCGCGTTGCGGCCTGACCAATTGCTCGACGGTCTGGCCTTTGCCGCCAAGGACCGGGTGGTGACCGATCTGTGGTCAGCGGGCCGCCATGTGGTGACGGGCGGGCGGCACCGGCAGCGGGATCGGATCGTGGCGGGTTACCGCCGCGCCATGTCAGAGGTGATGGCGCTTTTGTGAAACCTTCCCTTTCCGGGAACTTTGGCACGGCCTGCCGGGTTGGCCCGGTAACGAGGACCGCGCGAAGTGCTGCGCGGCACAGCCCGAAGACAGCGAAAGGGAGCGGATCATGAGTCCACCAGACACGAACCTCAAAAAACAGGAAAGCCGTCACAAATGGCCCCTGATCGGCATGGCGCTTGTGGTGATCTTTGGCGTCGGGATCATCGTCTATTGGACGGGCGAGGAAGTCGCCACCGCGCCCGAGACGGAAGAAGAAGTGATCGTCGACGATGAAAACGTCATCGAAGGCGACGATGAAGCATCCGTGCCGATCGCCCCTGATTAATCCAAACGGACAGCACCCAAACACGAAACCCGGAAGCCTCGGCTTTCGGGTTTTGTTGTTTGACCTTGGCCGCGCGGGCGGGCCATCTTGCACCGGTATCAAGGGCAGCAAGGCAGGCACATGTGGTATTTGGTAGGGGACATCGGCGGCACCAATCTGCGCCTCGCAGCGGTAGACCCCGCGGGGGCGGTGGTAGAACGCCGCACCCAGCCCACCGACGGGCTGACCACTTTGCCCGATGCCTGCGCGACGCTTTGTGCCGAGATGGGCAGCCCGCCCGAAGGGGTCGCCATGGCGGTGGCCGGGGTGGTTGTCGACGGGCAGGTGCGGATGACCAACGCGGCGCGCAGCATCTCGCGGGATGATCTGGCACGGGCCTGCGGTTTGGACCCCGCCAAGGTGCTGCTGCTTAATGATTTCGAGGCGGCGGCTTGGTCCTTGGCCACGCTGGATACTGAGAAAGTGACCTATCTTCAGGGCGGGCCCGACCCGCAACCAGGGGCGCGGGTGATCATTGGGCCGGGGACGGGCCTTGGCGTTGGGGCTCTGGTCTGGCAGGGCGCGCGGCCCACGGCGGTGCCGGGCGAGGGGGGGCACCTGCGGCTCACCCCCCATAGCGCCGAGGAAGTGGCCTATTTCGAAGCCCTGATCGCGCTTTGGCCCGAGGTGCAGATGGGCGCGGCGCTGGCGGTCGAGGCCGAGGCGATCCTGTCTGGCACCGGCATGCCCTATTGGTATCGCGCCATCGCCTCCGCCCGGGGCGACGCGGCGCAATTGGAGGGGGCGGCAGCGATTTTCGCGGCGGCCAAGGCCGGGGAGGACGCGAGCGCCTGTCGTGCGGTTGCCTTGATGGTGCGGTATCTTGGCGGGGTCGCGGGGGATCTGGGCTTGGTCATGGGCGCGCGGGGCGGGGTCTTCGTCACGGGGGGCGTGGCGCAGCAGAACCCGTGGATGCTGGATGACAGCTTCCTCGCCGCCTTCAACGCAGGGGGGCGGCACAGCAAATGGCGCGCGGCGATGCCCTTGGGCCTGTGCAGTGACCGCGACTTCGGCCTCATGGGCGCGCGCAACTGCCTGTTTGTTCAGCATGAACGCCCCCTGCCGGATTGACAGCAGGCAACGGGCCGCCATGATCGCCGCAGCAGTCGGAGTGCCCTATGTCCAACCTCAATGACCCGAAACGCCAGTTCTTGGCCGAATTGTTCGACACCGCCGTCGCCGCCGCCGATCCGCATTTGATCCTGAAAGACCGGCTGCCGCCGCCGCCCAAAGGGCGCACGGTGGTGATCGGTGCGGGCAAGGGGGCGGCGCAATTGGCGCAGGCGTTCGAGGCCATCTGGCCGCATTCCTATGATGGTGTCGTGGTCACCCGCTACGGCTATGGCGCGCCTTGTCAGCGGATCAAGGTGATGGAGGCCGCCCATCCGGTGCCCGATCAGGCCGGGATCGAGGCTGCCCGCGCCTTGCAGGATGCGGTGCAAGGTTTGGGGCCGGAGGATCAGGTGATCGCGCTGATCTGCGGCGGCGGCTCATCGCTTTTGCCCGCCCCGCCAGAGGGGCTGACGCTGGAGGATTTGCAGGCCTTGAACGCGGCGCTCCTGGCCTCGGGCGCGCCGATTTCGGTCATGAACGACATCCGCAAACAGTTCAGCACGGTCAACGGCGGGCGTCTGGCGGAACTGGCCTATCCGGCGCAGGTGGTGAGCCTTGTTGTCTCGGACGTGCCGGGGGATGATCCGGGGGCCGTGGCCTCTGGCCCCACGGTGGCGGGGCGGCGTACTGCGGCGGCGGTGTTGGAAGAGGTGGCCGCGCGGGGGTTGGAACTGCCGGGGCGCTGCATGGCGTTTCTGGAAAAGGCCGCCGCGCAACCGTTGCAGGACGCGCCAAGCACGACGCAGACCCATGTCATCGCCTCTGCCGGTCTGTCGCTTGCCGCCGCGGCCAAGGCCGCGCAGGCGCGGGGGGTGAACGCGTGGATACTGTCGGACGCGATTGAGGGCGAGGCGCGGGAGGTGGCGCTGGTCCATGCGGCCCTCGCGCGGCAGGCGCAGGAAAGCGGTTTTCCCCTTCCCGCGCCGCTGGTGCTGCTTTCTGGCGGGGAGACGACGGTGACCCTGCGCCACAAAGGGCGCGGCGGGCGGAATAGTGAGTTTGCGCTGTCCCTCGCGCTGGCGCTCGAAGGGCAGGAGGGGATCACGGCCTTGGCCGCGGATACCGATGGTATCGACGGGTCAGAGGATAACGCGGGCGCTTTCGTGGAGGCAGGCACAGCGGCTGCGATGCGCGCGGCGGGGGTGGACCCGCGCGGCGCTTTGCAGCGCAACGATGCTTTCGGGGCCTTCGAGACGATAGATGCGCTGTTTCACACCGGCCCCACCGGGACCAATGTGAATGATTTTCGCGCCATGCTGATCGGAGATCTGCCGTAGCGTCCGCCCGCCTCGAAGCCGATTTAGGACCGGTCGAAGACGATCACATTGCGCCGCGCGGCCCCGGTCTTGGTGTCGGCAATCGCCTCGTTGATCTGATCCAGCCGCCAGCGGCCAGAGATCAGGCTGTCGAGTTGCAGACGGCCCTGAAGATAGAGGTCGACCATCCACGGAATGTCGCGCTGGATCACCACATCGCCCATTTTGGAGCCGACCATGCCTTGCCCCAGGGCGGCGAGGACCACCGGTTCATAGCTGGCCTCGGCCCCGCTGTGGGGCATGCCGACCATGATCACCCGGCCTCCGGCGGCAAGGTAGCGCGGCGCGGTTTCATAGGCAGGGATCGCGCCCACGGTGACGATCACGGCATCCGCCCCGCGCCCCATGGCCTTGAAGGCCGCGCGCCACGGTTTCGCCTCGGTCGCGAGCACAGTGTCGGTCGCGCCGAATTCGCGGGCGATGGCGAGTTTGTCTTCGGTCATGTCGACCGCCACGATCCGCCGCGCGCCCGCGATGCGCGCGCCCTGGATGGCGTTGAGGCCGACCCCGCCCGCGCCGATCACCACCACGTCTTGTCCCGCCCGCAGGCCCGCCGCATTGACCACGGCGCCGACGCCGGTGATTACGCCGCAGGCGATCAGGCAGGCGGCGTCTTTGGGGATGTCATGCGAGATTTTCACCACCTGCGACCGGTCTACGACGACCTTCTCGGCGAAACCGCCGGTTTTCATGGCCTGAACGAGCGGTGTGCCCTCCGCCGTTTGCAGCGGCCCTTCGGGCGCTTGCGGGGTTTCGCAGATCGTCGGCTGGCCCGAGGCGCAATTGGGGCAGCTGCCACAGGCGCGGATCAGGGTGACCACCACGCTGTCGCCTTCGGCCAGACCCTGCACATTCGGCCCCACCGCGCTGACCCGGCCTGCGGCCTCGTGCCCATAGACGGCGGGCAGGGTGCCACCCCAGCCGCCTTCGGCAAACAGAATGTCGGAATGGCAGATCGCCACGGCATCCAAGGTCACTTCAACCTCGCCCGATTGCGGTGCCTTGATGCGAATGTCTTCGACGCTCAGCGGTGTGTCAAAGGCATGGCAGACGGCGGCTTTGATGGTTTGCAATGGCCTGTCCCTTTCTTTCAATTTTCGCCAGCCTGACGCGGATGGGCCGGTGGCGCAAGACGGGGAATGGGCCTACTGCGGCGAAGTTTCACCTTGTGACGTGGGGGTAGGGCGGCTGGCAAAGAGCACCAAGCCGCCAAGGGTCAGCAAAAGCGCCAGCAGGAAGGGCGCGCCGGGCAGGTAGAGCGCAGCTTCCGGCGCGGTGAAATAGGCGAAGACTGCGGTCATCGTCAGCGGTGAGAGGATCATCGCCAGCGCGGTGGAGGAACTGAGCGCGCCGTGCAGTTCCCCTTGGGCATCGGCGCTGACGCGGGCCGACATGATGCCTTGAAGCGCGGGCGGAATCACCCCGGCCAGCGCGGCGAGCGGGGTCATGATCAGCGCCCAAGTGCCCGAGGTCAGCACGGTCAGCGCGGCAAAGGCGGCAAGGGCAAAGACATGGCCCAAAATCACCGTGGCGCGCGCGCCCAAGCGGCGGATCACGGGGCCGATCAAGGCGCCTTGGACAAGCGCCATCAGCACGCCGAAAAGGCCCAGAGACAGGCCGATCATCGTCGGCGACCAGCCAAAACGCTCGACCCCGAAATAGGCCCAGACCGCCGGATAGGCGGCAAAGCCCACATGGTAGATGAAATAGACCGCGAGCAGCCTGCCGACCTCGGGCAGTCGGCCAAGGGCGCGCAGCGCGCCCAGCGGATTGGCCCGCCGCCAGTCGAAAGCACGGCGCTGCGTCGGGGGCAGGGTTTCGCGCAGCACGGCCCAGCCAAGCACCGCATTGCCCGCCGCCAGTACCGCTGCCGCCCAAAAGGGCGCGCGGGTGCCATATTCGCCCAAGACGCCGCCCATCAGCGGCCCCAGAACAAAGCCCGCGCCAAAGGCCGCGCCGATCAGCCCGAAACGCGCCGCGCGGTCCTGCGCCGGAGAGATATCGGCCATATAGGCCGAGGCCGTGGCATGGGTCGCCGCCGTGATGCCGCCCACGAGCCGCCCGATCAGCAGCAGCCAAATGCTGCCCGCGAGTGCCATCACGCCATAGTCCACCGTCATCACGATCAGTGCCAGCAGCAGGACCGGGCGGCGGCCAAAACGGTCGGAGAGCCCCCCCAGAACCGGGCCGAAGAGGAATTGCATCGCCGCAAAGCCCGTGGCCAACACGCCGCCCCAAAGGGCTGCATCGCTCAGCCCGCCGCCGCGAACTTCGCGGATCAGGTCGGGCATGACGGGCAAGATCAGGCCGACGCCCATGGCATCGATCATCACCGTCACAAGGATAAAGATCAGTGGCAGCGGCATTCGGTCAGATGTGGTCCGCGCAGGGGCCAAAGGCAAGGGCGGACGTCGCGATAGGGCGCGAATACGGCACGAGGCGCACGCGCATGGCCTGCCCGCTGCCGGAGACACCTGCCGCCACGATCAGCCCTGCGCCTTCGGGATATGCCCGACACTGGCGAGAAAATCGTTCAACGTTTCTGCGTATTCCTGCGGCTGCTCGACACAGGGCAGATGGCCCGCGCGGCGGATCAATTTGAATTTCGAGGCCGGGATCAGGTCCATCAATTCGCGCACCAGATCTGGCGGGGTTGAGCCATCTTCCGAACCTGCGATGCCAAGCGCGGGCAGGCGTAGACCGGAGGTTGGCGTCATGAAATCACTGTGCGAAATCGCCGCCGAACAGCCCGCATAGCCCGCGTCGGGCTGCCGCGTCAGCATGTTGCGCCAGAGCGCCAGTTCCGGCGTGGCGCGGAACCTGGTCGAGAACCAACGCTCCATCACCGCATCGGCGAGGCTTTCGATGCCGCCCTTTTCGACCTCCGCGATCCGCGCATCCCAGATGTCGCGGTTGCCGATCTTGGTGGCGGTGTTGCTCAGCACCAGCGCGCGGATCATGTCGAGCCGTTTGACTGCCAGCCCCTGCGCGATCATCCCGCCGATCGAGAGGCCGACGAAGACGCAGCTGCGCACCTGAAGGTGGTCGAGCAGGCGTTCGGTATCTGTGATAAGCGAGCCCATGGAATAGGGCGCGGGCGGGCAGGACGACAGGCCATGGCCGCGTTTGTCGAAGCGGATGATGCGCAGACCGGGCGCGAGCAGCGGCAGGATCGGGTCCCACAGGCGCATGTCGGTGCCGAGCGAGTTGGCGAAGACTACGGGCGCGCCGTCCTCGGGGCCGTCGACGCGGTAGTGCAGTTGCACCTCGCCGTTGTCGAAAATCTGCATGGGGGTCTCCTTTGGGCGGCGTTGAGGGGCAGCATATCGTGCGAACGCGGGAGGTCAAAGACGGGACAGTTCGAATAGGTACCGCCCGGTGGCGCAGCGGGCAGCGCCGACCCGCCCCCCTGGGGCGGCGCTTTCAGCACCACCCCGCGGGCCGGCGCTGCCCTAATCGCTACCCCAGCGTCTTCAGCGCGCGGGCAAACATATCCGCGTCAACGTTCCCCCCAGAGATGGTGACGATCACATCGTCGCCCTCGATCTCCCCGCCCCGGAACAGCGCTGCCGCAAGCGCCACGGCACCGCCCGGCTCGGCCACGAGTTTCAACCGGTTGAAGGCATGACCCATAGCCTGCAACGCCTCATCGTCGCTCACCACCAGCCCCGGGCCCACCAACCGCTGCATGATCGGAAAGGTCAGCTCCCCCGGCGCAGGCGTGACGATGGCGTCGCAGATCGAGCCGAGCGCCTTCGCATTCCGTTCGATCTGGCCGGAAATCAACGAGCGGGCGGCATCGTCGAAGCCTTCCGGTTCCGCCGGGCGCACGCGGAACCCCGGCGCCTCGGCCTCCAGCGCCAGCGCGATGCCGGAGGTCAGGCCACCGCCGCCGCAGCAGACGATCACCTGGGCCTCTTCGATCCCGGCCTCGGCGGCCTGCTGGGCGATTTCCAGCCCCGTGGTGCCTTGCCCCGCGATGACCTGCGGCTCGTCATAGGGTTTGATCAGCGTAAGGCCGCGTTCCTCGGCCAAGGCCGCACCGATCTCCTCGCGGCTCTCATTCGCGCGGTCATAGAGCACCACCTCGGCGCCATAGGCGCGGGTGTTGGCGATCTTCAGGCGCGGGCTGTCCTCGGGCATGACGATCACGGCAGGCGCGCCGTGCATCTTGGCTGCCAGTGCCACGCCTTGGGCATGATTGCCGCTGGAATAGGCGATGACGCCCTTGGCGCGCTGCGCGCTCGGCAGGGCCGAAAGCGCCGACCACGCGCCGCGGAACTTGAAGCTGCCAGTATGCTGCAAACACTCGGGTTTGACCCAGACCCGGCGGCCCGCGATCTCGTCCAGAAAGGGGGAGTTCAAGAGCGGCGTGCGCCGCACATGGCCCTTGGCGCGGTCGGCGGCGGCGCGGATCATGTCGATGTTCATTTGATTTGTCCTATCCATTCGTGCAGCGCGGCGAGCGCTTGGGGTTCGTCGAGAAAGGGCACATGGCCGCGGTCCGGCACTTCGGCCACGATCATATCGGGGCGGCGGGCCTGCATCTGCATCAGCGTCTCGCGGCTGAACAAGGTGGAATTGGCCCCGCGGATCGTGACCAGTGGCAACCCTTGCAGCGCATCGAAGAACGGCCAAAGGTCAACAGCCTGCTGGCCTGCGGCGGCCACGGCATCGCGCAGATGCGGATCATAGGTGATTTTCAGCCCATCGTCGGTCGCCCTGTAGTGACGCTTGACCTCCTCAAGCCAGTGGCTTTCGGGCACGCCGTGAAACTCGGGGAAGGCGCGGGCCATGGCGGCGGCGGCTTCTTCATAGGTTTTGGCGGCGGGGTTGCGACCGAGATAGCCCATGATGAATTCAACGCCCTTGGGGTCAAGCTCGGGGCCCACGTCATTCAGCGCCACGCCCAGTAGGTGATCGTGGGCGATCATCGCCAGCGCCATGGCATTCAGCCCGCCGCGCGAGGTGCCGATGAGGGCGACCTGTTCCAGCCCCAGATGCGCCAGCAATTCCAACACGTCGCGGCATTCCACCGAGAGCGTGTAGTTCCGCCAATTCGCGTCGAAATCCGAGCGGCCCCGCCCGCGGTAGTCCATGCGGATCAGCCGGTGATCGGCCAAATGCGGGGCGAGGTAGTCGAAATCCGCGCCGGTGCGGGTGAGACCGGCAAGGCAGAGGATCGGCAAGCCACTGCCCTCATCCGTGTAATGCAGCGACAGCCCGTCGGAGGTGGTGAAACGCGGCATCAGAGCCCCGTCAATGCGGGGATGCCGCTCAGCTCGCGCAACTGATGTGCGGGTTGCCACGGCAGCCGGTCCACCGGATCGCCGCCCCGGTTTACCCATGCGGTGGTGAACCCATAGCCCGTCGCCGCCGCCGCATCCCAGCCATTGGAGGACACGAACAGCACCTCGTCCTTGGCACAGCCGAAGTGTGCCCCGACAAGGTCATAGACCGACGCATGCGGTTTGAAGACGCCGACGCTTTCGACCGAAAGCGAGACATCCAAAAGATCATCGATTCCCGCCGATTGCACCGCCCCGTCCAGCATTGCCGGGGCGCCGTTGGAGAGGATCGCGGTGTTCAGACCCCCGTCTTTCAGCGCGCGCAGCATGGCGGGCACCTCGTCATAGGCGCGAAGCTCCCAGTAAAGCGCCAGCAGGCGCGCGCGCAGGGCGGGGTCATCGGCGAGGTTCATCTTCTCCAGCGTCCAATCCAGCCCGTCTTGGGTGACCTGCCAGAAATCGTCATGCGTCCCGGTCACGGCCCGCAGCCATGAATACTGCAACTGCTTGAGACGCCAGTGTTCTGCCAGCTCCGGCCAAGTCTCGGCGATGGCGGCAAAAGCGGGTTCGGCTGCGGCCTCACGGGCGGCGGCGGCCACGTCAAAGAGGGTTCCATAGGCGTCGAAAACGCAGGTGGTGATGGGCATCTGACAGGCTCTCCCTTTCCGTGTCGCGGCAGAGTGGCACGCAGGCGCGGCGGCGAAAAGGGGCGAATTCCGCGATCGACCCGAAGGGGGGGTTTACTCTCGGGGTCACAATCTTCATGCTGTCGCGGAATTTGGAGCACCCGCGCAGATACGCGGCCTCCTTCCCTTTTTTTCCCTACAGATTGGAGACACCCGATGGCTGAGGTCAAATCCGGCGACACAGTACAGATTCACTATACCGGCACGTTGAAAGACGGCACCACATTCGACAGCTCGCAGGGCCGTGACCCGCTGGAGTTCGTCGTGGGTTCGGGCCAGATCATCCCCGGTCTCGACAGCGCGCTGCCCGGCATGACCGAGGGCGACAAGAAGGTTGTTCAAGTGCCCAGCGACGAAGCTTACGGCCCCGTGAACCCCGAGATGCGTCAAGCCGTGCCGCGCGAAGGCATCCCCGCGGACATCCCGCTCGATCCCGGCACGCAGCTGCAGATGCAGACCCCCGAAGGTCAGGCGCTGCCGGTGACCGTGGTCGAGGTTGACGAGACCACCGTCACGCTCGACGCCAACCACCCGCTGGCGGGCAAGGACCTGCAGTTCGACATCGAACTGGTCAAGATCGCTCCGGCGGCCTGATATTGATGGCCGGGGGGACTTCCCCCCGGCACGCCCCAAAGACGTCTCCGGCGTCTTTTCCCCTCGCACGCCGGCGCATTGGCGCTTATGCAGGGGCCATGGATACCCCAGATACATTCGAGATTTTCCTTGTCTGCCCGCCCGGGCTTGAGGATTTACTCTGCGCCGAAGCGCAGGAAAAAGGTTTTGCAGGCGCTCAGGCCCAGCCCGGTGGCGTGACCGTTCAGGGCGGCTGGCCCGAGGTCTGGCGCGCCAATCTGGAGTTGCGCGGTGCCGCACGGGTGCTGGCGCGGATCGGCGGTTTCATGGCCTTCCATCTGGCGCAGTTGGACAAACGCTGCCGGAAGTTCCCCTTCGGCGAGGTGCTGCGGGCCGATGTGCCGGTGAAGGTGCAGGTGACGAGCAAGGCTTCGAAGATCTATCACGCCGGGGCGGCAGCCCAACGGGTCGAGACGGCGCTGCGCGAGAGCCACGGGATCATGGTGGACGCCGAGGCGGCGCTGGTGCTGAAAGTGCGTATTCACGACAATCAGGTGACCTTCAGCCTCGATACCTCTGGCGAGGCGCTGCACAAGCGCGGCCACAAGGAGGCCGTGGGCAAGGCGCCAATGCGCGAGAACATGGCGGCACTGATGCTGCGCTCATGCGGCTATGCGCCCGGCGAGCCGGTGGTCGACCCAATGTGCGGCTCGGGCACGTTCCTGATTGAGGCGGCCGAGATCGCGGCGGGGCTGAAGCCCGGGCGCTCGCGCCGGTTTGCCTTCGAGGATCTGGCGAGTTTCGATGCCGGGGCGTGGGAAGAGATGCGCTCTGCCGGGGCGGAGGCCGAGCCTGCCCTGCGGTTCCACGGCTCCGACCGGGACGCGGGCGCGATCCGCATGAGCACGGCCAATGCCGACCGGGCCGGGGTGGGGGCGTGGTGCCACTTCGCCTGCCATGGGGCAGGGGAGGTGCAGCCGCCCGAAGGCCCGCCCGGGCTGGTGATCGTGAACCCGCCCTACGGAGGGCGGATCGGCAACAAGAAGCTGCTCTATCCGCTCTATGGGACGCTGGGCGAGACGCTGAAGGCGCGGTTCCGTGGCTGGCGGGTGGGGCTGGTGACCTCGGAGCCGCCGCTTGCCAAGGCGACCGGGCTGCCGTGGAAAGGGCAGGGGCCGGCGATTGCGCATGGCGGGATGAAAGTGTGGCTCTGGCAGACAGAGGCGTTGCGGTAGAGATCGAGGGCGAGCGCCTGCCCGTGGGGTGGCGATCCTGACGGTGATGCGTCCCACTTTATTGTGCAAAGTGAGCGCGCCCTCGCAAAGGCGCGCCTAGCCTCACCAAATCGCCTCCCCGCCGGGACGGGCAGGCGATGGCCCGGCGCCTGCGGCTTGATTCCGGGCCGGGGCCAGTCGAAGCCCGTCTTAAAGATGCTCCGCCTGCGGCATTCCCAGCACGTGGAAACCGCCATCCACGCGGATGATTTCGCCGGTCGTGCAGGCGCCTGCGTCGGATGCCAGATAGACCGCCGTGCCGCCCACAGCCTCCAGCGTCGCATTGGACCGCAGCGGCGCATTCTGATCCGTATGCTTATAGGTCTTGCGCGCGCCACCAATCGCGGCCCCCGCCAGCGTCTTCATCGGCCCCGGCGAAATCGCGTTCACCCGGATGCCTTCCGGCCCCAGATCATTCGCCAGATAGCGCGTCGCGCTTTCCAGCGCCGCCTTGGCCACACCCATCACGTTGTAATTCGGCGTGACCCGGTTCGACCCCATGTAGGTCAGCGTCATCAGCGTGCCGCCGTTGTCCTTCATCAGCGGATGCGCGCGGCGCGCCACGTCGATGAAGGAATAGGCCGAGATATCCATGGAGTTCTTGAAGTTCGCCCGGCTGGTGTTCAAAAACCGCCCCGTCAGTTCGGACTTGTCCGAGAAAGCAATGGCATGCACGACGAAGTCGATCGTCGGCCAACGCGCGCCCAGCTCCTCGAAAGCGCGGTCGAGCGAGGCGTCGTCGGTCACATCGACATCGACCATGAAGTTCGAGCCAACGCTCTGCGCCAGCGGCTCCAGCCGCTTGCCAAAGGCTTCGCCCTGGTAGGTGAAGGCCAGTTCCGCCCCGGCCTCGGCCATCGCCTTGGCGATGCCCCAGGCGATGGAGCGTTCATTGGCCACACCCATGACGAGGCCGCGTTTTCCTGCAAGCAATCCAGACATCCCGCGCCCTCAGCCTTGGTATTTCGACAGGATCATCGACCCGTTGGTGCCGCCGAACCCGAAGGAGTTCGTCATCACCGAGTCGAGGCCCGCATTGTCGACCCGCTCCAGCGCAATCTCGGAGGGATCGAGCGCCGGGTCGAGGTTTTGCACATTGATCGACCGTGCGATGAAATCATTATCCAGCATCAGCAGCGAGAAGATCGCCTCCAGCGCGCCGGCAGCGCCCTGCGCATGGCCGGTCATCGACTTGGTGGAACTGACGGGCGGGGTGTTGCCCTGGCCGAAGACGCGGCGCACGGCCTCGATCTCGCCCACGTCACCCACCGGGGTCGAGGTGCCATGGGCGTTGATGTAGCCCACCTTGCGGCCCTCGGGGAGGGTTTCCAAAGCCAGACGCATGGCACGCTCGCCGCCTTCGCCGGAAGGAGCGACCATGTCATGGCCGTCGCTGGTGGCGGCATAGCCGGTCACCTCGGCATAGATTTTCGCGCCGCGCGCCAGCGCGTGGTCGAGGTCTTCCAGCACCAGCATCCCGCCGCCGCCGGAGATCACGAAGCCGTCGCGATCCGCGTCGAAGGCGCGGCTCGCCGTCTCGGGCGCATCGTTGTATTTGGAGGACATCGCCCCCATCGCGTCGAAGAGGCAGCTGAGCGTCCAATCCAACTCCTCGCCGCCGCCGGCGAACATCACGTCTTGCTTGCCCAGCGTGATCTGCTCGGCCGCGTTGCCGATGCAATGCAGGGAGGTAGAACAGGCCGAGGTGATGGAATAGTTGATGCCCTTGATCTTGAACGCGGTCGAGAGGTTCGCGCTGACGGTCGAAGACATGCACTTGGGCACGGCAAAGGGCCCGATGCGCTTGGTCGCCCCGGTGTCCTTCACGATGTTATGTGCGGCGAACATGGCCGAGGTCGACGGCCCGCCGGAGCCTGCCACCAGACCGGTGCGCGGGTTGCTGATCTGCGCCTCGTCGAGGCCCGCATCCTTGATCGCCTGATCCATGGCGACATAGGCATAGCCCGCGCCTGGCCCCATGAAACGCAAGGTGCGCTTGTCGATGTGATCGGCCAGATTGATCTTCAGCGTCCCTGCCACGCGGCTGCGGAACCCGTGTTCGGCCATCTCCGGGCTGGCTTCGATCCCGGAGGTGCCGTTTTTCAGTGCTTCGAGCACTTCTTCGGCGTTGTTTCCGATGGATGAGACAATCCCCAACCCTGTGACGACGACGCGGCGCATGCGCAGCACTCCTTTGTTTTGGCAGCCCCGGTGTATGCCAGCACGCCCATACGGCGCAAGCGGTTTGCCGATCCTCTGCGCGCGAAGGTCGCGGTCAAGGTTCTGTGATGGAACGGGGCGGTGGCAGGCGGTGTTGGCTTCACGAGACAAAAGGAGATTAGAATGCCCAAGATCAATACGGTAAATCCCGCCACCGAAGAGGTGCTCGACACCTATGACGTGATGTCCGAAACCGAAGCGACCCAAGCGGTCGAGGCCACGCATGAGGCGTTTAAGGAATGGCGCAAGCTGACCCATGCCGAACGCGCGCCCTATCTGAAAAAGATCGCCGAGAAGCTGCGCGAAAATAAGGAAAGCCTGTCGGAACTGATGACCCGCGAGGTCGGCAAGCTCTACAAAGACGGGCTGACCGAGGTCGAACTCTGCGCCCAGATCTTCGAATATACCGCTGAGAACGGCCCCGACATGCTGAAGGATGAAGAGCGTAAACACGCGGGCGGCAAGAAGCGCGGTGTGGTGACCTATCAGCCCATCGGCGTGATCTATCAGATCCAGCCGTGGAACTTCCCCCTCTACCAACCCGTGCGCGTGCTGGCCGCGAACCTGATGACCGGCAACGGCTGCGTCCTGAAACACGCGGAAATCTGCACCGGCAGCGGGCTGCGTTTGAAAGAGCTTTGCGAAGAAGCGGGCCTGCCCAAAGACCTGTTCAACGTTATCATCATCGACCACGATACCTCCGACGAGCTGATCGGCCATAAGTTGGTGCGCGGCGTGACCATGACCGGCTCTGACAGCGCGGGCAGCCATATCGGTGCCGAGGCCGCGAAACATCTCAAGAAATCCGTCCTCGAACTGGGCTCGAACGACGCCTATCTTGTGCTCGACGACGCCGATATCGAAACGGCGGTGAAATTCTCGACCATGGGGCGACTTTATAACAACGGCCAGACCTGCGTGTCGGCCAAGCGTTTCATCGTGACCGAGAAGAATTACGACGCTTTCGTGAGCGCCTATGTCGATGCGATGAAAGCGATCCCGATGGGCGATCCGATGGACGAAGACACCAAGCTCGGGCCGCTGTCGAGCCAAGAGCAGTTCGAATCCGTCCGCGATCAGGTGAAAGAGAGTGTTGAGAAGGGCGCCAAGGTGCTTTGCGGTGGCGAAGTGCCCGACCGCACGGGTGCCTATTATCCCGCGACCGTTCTGGCCGAGGTCAAGCCGGGCATGCCAGCCTATGACGATGAGATCTTCGGCCCCGTCGCCTCGGTCATCCGGGCGAAGGATGACGAAGACGCGATGCGCATTGCCAATGACAGTCGCTATGGTCTGGGCGGCGGCATCTTCTGCACGGATGAAGAGCACGCCCTGCGCCTTGCGCGGGATGAGTTCGACACCGGCATGGTGCGGATCAACAACTTTGGCGCCGCCGATCCGAATATGCCCTTCGGCGGGGTAAAGAATTCCGGCTACGGGCGCGAACACGGCGGCTTTGGCATGAAAGAGTTCGTCAACGCCAAGTCGATTTTCCTGCCGTCGTAACCGGAAAAGGCGGGCGGCGCGAGGCGCCGCTCGCCCGTATCAAACTAAATTCCGAGAGGTTCCATATGACCATGAAAATACTTGTCGCCGGTGCGACCGGCAAAACCGGGCGTCTGCTCGTCAGTGAATTGAAAGACCGCGGGGCCGAGCCCATCGCACTGGTGCGCGACGGCTCCGATACCTCTGTTCTGCCCGAGGGCACCGAAGAGCGGAAAGGCAATCTGACCAACCTGCAAACGGGTGTATGCGACGGTGTAGACGCCGTTGTTTTTGCCGCCGGATCAGGCGGCAGCACCGGGCCGGAGATGACCGAAAAGGTTGACCGCGAAGGCGCGCAGCGTCTGGTCGATCTGGCCCGCGAGGCTAAGGTCGACCGCTTCGTGATGCTGAGTTCGGTGGGCGCCGATAACCCGCCTGAGGATCATGAGATGACACATTACCTCAAGGCGAAACAGGCGGCGGATGAACATCTACAGGCCTCTGGCTTGACCCATTCGATCCTGCGGCCCGTGGCGCTGACCGATGACCCCAAGACCAATGCGGTCAATCTGGGCGAGGGGGTCGATCAAAAGGGCGAGGCGCATCGTGCCGATGTGGCAGCCGTGCTGGCCGAGGCCGCGGTTACCGGGCGCTATGACGGTAAGGTGCAGGAAATGCAGACGCTTTGAGCGACAATGCAAAAGGGGGCCGCGCGGCCCCCTTTTCATATCCGTAAAGTCGCAGCGCTTCAACTCTCGCTAAGGGCGACTTTCATGTCTTTTACTTGATAGATCACCTCGCCATCGGCTTCGACGATGCCGTCGGCCACGCCCATGGTCAGGCGGCGGGTTTGGATCGCCTTAGTGAAATCAATCTTATAAGTCAGCATCTTGCGGTCCGGGCGCACCATCCCGGTGAGCTTCACCTCGCCTACCCCAAGCGCATAGCCGCGCCCCTGCCAGCCGCGCCAGCCGAGGTTGAAGCCCGTGAGCTGCCACAGACCGTCAAGGCCAAGACAGCCGGGCATGATTGGGTTGCCGGGGAAGTGGCATTCAAAGAACCACAGGTCGGGGGTGATATCGAACTCGGCGGTGATATGGCCCTTGCCATGAGCGCCGCCATCGGCCGAGACATCGGTGATCCGGTCCATCATGAGCATCGGCGGGGCGGGAAGCTGTGCGTTGCCGGGGCCGAAAAGCTCACCGCGGGCGCATTTCAGCAGATCTTCCTTGTCGAAACTCGTGGGGTAGTCGGCCATCCTGCGGCTCTCCTGCTGCTCTGTTATAACATCCGGCCCCGTTTAGCACCCCGCCGCCGCGTGCCGCAAGGGCCGCGGCAGGGACGCTGCGACGATTGGTGCATGGTTTTCAATTGAAAACCGGGGATTTCCTCCTTTATATGACCCTGAAAGGCAGGGAACTGATGTCCGCAGAGGTACAAGAGGTCGGAACGCGCTGGTTGGCTCAGGCCGGGCTGCGCCCCACGCGCCAACGTGTTACGCTGGCGAGCCTTTTGGTGGGCGATGGGCAAGACCGCCACGTCACCGCCGAAAGCCTGTTCGAGGCCGCGAAGGGGCAGGGCGAAGCCGTGTCGCTGGCCACGGTCTATAACACCCTGCGTGCATTTTGCGATGCGGGGCTGTTGCAGGAAGTGACCGTCGATGGCTCGAAAAGCTATTTCGATACCAACACTCACGACCACCCGCATTTCTTTTGGGAAGACGACAGCAAGCTGACCGATGCGCCCTCGGAAGAGTTGGTGATCGCACAGCTTCCTGACGCGCCCGAGGGGGCCGAGATTGCCTCGGTCGATGTGGTGATCCGGCTGCGCCGGAAGACCTGAACCGGCGGGGCAACCCCCGCCGCCTGCGTGATCAGCCGCGTTTTCGCAGTACCAGAAAGGTCATCATGCCCATGGGCGGCAGGGCGCGTTCGTCTTCGACCTCCAGCGCATCTTGTTGCAACACGGTTTCCATCTCGAAATCAGAATGCCAGCCGAGCGTATTGGCAAAGGGGGCCGAGACTTTCTCAAGAAAGCCCAGCACCCCCGTGGTGCGCATGAAATGGTTGGCGATGACCACCTGACCACCGGGTTTGAGCACGCGGGCGATTTCCTCCATCACGCGCTCGGGTTCGGGCACCACGGACAGCACATGCATCGCAGCAACCGTGTCGAAACTGGCATCGGGGAAGTCGAGGTCGCGCGCGTCCATCTGGCGCAGGTCAGCTACATGTTGCAGCCCTTCACGGGTGACGCGCTGGCGGGCCTTGGCAAGCATCTCGTCGCTGAAATCGATGCCCGTGACGGAGAGGTGCGGCGCGTAGTGGGGCAAGGACAGGCCGGTGCCGACACCCACTTCGAGGACAGAGCCGCTGCCCTTGTTGATATGGGCCACGACATGGCGGCGACCGCCACTGGTCAGCGCGCCGAAGGTCTTGTCGTAGATCGGTGCCCAACGGGCATAGGATGTCTCGACCGCCTTGATGTCCATTTCAATTCCTTTTGGTTAAACTCGTTTTCCGTGCTCTCAAAAGCCCCCAGATCACCATGCCGATATAGGCCAAGCAGAGCACGACGAGCGTGGTCCAAGCGTAGGTGGCCAAGGCGGCGGCGAAAATTGCCACGCCCACCAGCAGGTATTTCACATGGCGTCGGGAGACTTTGGTGGTTTTGAAAGACCATGTGGGGATGCGGCTGATCATCAGAAATCCAATCAGCACCATATGCAGGCAGATCATCCAATCCGGCAGAATGGGCCGGTTGTGAAAGGCAAAGGACAGGGTCATCGGCAAGAGCACCAGCAGCGCGCCTGCGGGCGAGGGGATGCCGGTGAAGAAGGAACCGGATTCGCCCACCGCGTCGCCGTTCTTGGCCTTGGCCGCTTCGGCCTTGTCGTTGACGTTAAACCGCGCCAGCCGCACCACGCAGCAGACCGCGTAGACGAGCACGGAAATCCACGCCGCGCTGCGCATGTCTTGCAGCGCCCAGAAATAGAGGATCAGCGGCGGGGCCACGCCGAAGTTCAGGAAATCGGCCAGCGAGTCCAATTCCGCCCCCATCGGGCTGGAAGACCGCAAAAGCCGCGCAAGCCGCCCGTCCAACCCATCCAGCACGCAGGCCAGAAGGATCAGTTGCACTGCCAGCACATAGTTGCCCTGCACCCCAAAGCGGATCGCCGAAAGCCCTGCGCAAATCGCGGTGATCGTCAGCGCATTGGGCAGAAGCTGGATCAGCGCAAGGTCTGCGCCGGTCTTTTCAGAAGGGGGGCGCATGGGGTCTTTCCTAAAGCGGGGCGGTCTCTATGACCGGCTGTTTCAACTCGGCCAGCACGGTTTCCCCGGCGACCATGGTCTGCCCGATACGCACCATCGGGTCGACGCCTTCGGGCAGGTAAACATCTAGCCGGGAGCCAAAGCGGATCAAGCCGAAGCGTTCGCCGGTCTCAAGCCCGTCGCCGGATTTCACGAAACAGACGATGCGCCGCGCCACGAGGCCCGCGATCTGCACCACGGCAATGTCCCGCCCGTCGTCCATGCGGATGCACAGGCTGTTGCGCTCATTGTCGGCGCTGGCCTTGTCGAGCGAGGCGTTGAAGAACTTGCCCGGTCGGTAGGCCACGGCCTGCACCTTGCCCGCGACGGGGGCGCGGTTGATGTGGCAGTTAAAGACGCTCATGAAGACGCTGACGCGGGTCAGCGGCACATCCGGCATCCCCAGCTCGGCGGGCGGCACCGCAGGCTCGATCAGTGAGACGATGCCGTCGGCAGGGCTGACGATCAGGTCGGGCCGGTCCGGGATCACGCGCTCGGGGTCGCGGAAGAAGTAGTAGCACCAGATCGTCAGGCCGACGCCGATCCAGCCGAGGACTTCTTCGATGGCGAAGAGCACAAGCGTGACAGCGGCGAAGATCGCCACGAATTTGATGCCCTCGCGGTGCATCGGTTTGATGAATGTGTCGAGCAAGTTGACGGCCATCGGACCCTCCCGTTCAGGCTGTCTTCCGTCATAGGTGCATGGCGGGTGAGTGCAAGGAGGTTTTAGGTGGGCGCGTTTTTTGGGCGGTTGCGGGCTGAACGGTGAGGGTCGCGGATACCGGCGGCGTCTTGTCCGGGCATCGAAAAGGTTAGCCGCCATGTGCTGAGGGTGTCGCCCTCCCTGGTGGGCGAGGAGCGGTCGCGTGGTGTGGGGCGGTCATTCTGGACCGTGGCTGGGCCGTATGCCGAAACTTTGCAAGATCGCCCTCCGGGGGGAGGGAGGGCGATGCCCGTGGTTCCCACGGGCGGGACAGTTCAGAGGGGCCGCGCTCAAAACCACTGCCCCGGCTCCATCAAACCCAAATCCATCAACTGCCGGGAATGCCACTCGAACGGCTCGGAGTTGTGCCACTGGAATGTGGGGATGTCATAGCGGCTGCCGGGATTGCGCTTCAGCGCCTTGGCCGTGCGGAACGAGCAGATCGCCGCCGTGACGTTGTGATGCCATTCGCAGGCGTAGGTGTTGTATTCCTCGTCGTTGAACGTGTGGTCGCCGCGCAGCTTCAGCCCCGGTTTGGCGCGAAACAGCGGAATACGGTCGATCTTGCGGCTTTGCGGCGGTACATGTTCCTCGAACCGCCAGCGCAGCCCGCCAAAGAAATCAAGCTGCCGTTCCTTGGGATGCCCCTGCCGGGCCGCATCCTTGCGTGCCAGCGCGTAATAGCCCGAGCGGTCCAAATGCGCCTGCTCGAGTGAAACGGCATTGGGGTATTGCTTGAGGTCCAGCGCATAGAGGTCCACCACATAGGCCAGCATGGAATCGCGCCGCTCTTCGCTGTGAAAGGCCAGCAATTCCTTGACGTTACGTGTCTCGCTGAAGGGGTGGAACAGGTATTCGGCGTTGTAGCAGTAATAAAGCCATTGCCCCGGCACCGCCGCGATCATGCGGTTCACGGCCCGCTCCAACGCGGCTTCGGCAGTGGTGTCATAATCGACCCGCAGCACGCTTCCCTCTAGGTCGCGGGGCAGGTCAAAGCCGGGCGGCATCAGCGCCACGACGCTGTCGAACCCCGCCTGCTGGTGGTGGCGCAGGGTGGTGTCGACCTCAACCTCATCCTCGACCAAAATCATGGCGATAGGGCCTGCGTTCAGCGCCGTGCGGGCCTCTTTGATAAGCTGGTCGAGATCGCGATACCGCATAGGCCCCCGCTGGAATTTGCCGGCGGTAAAGTCGGCCAATTCCGGGTGCATTGCAAGACGCGGCCACCGCTGTTAGACGACGCCATCTGCCCGAAATCCGTCAAAACCCTTGGATGCCCGCCATGACCCAACCGAAAAAGCTGTTCATCAAGACCTATGGTTGCCAGATGAACGTCTATGACAGCGAACGCATGGCCGAGAGCCTGGGCGGGCAGGGCTATGTCACCACCGACCGCGCCGATGACGCGGATATGATCCTGCTCAACACCTGCCACATTCGCGAGAAGGCGGCGGAGAAGGTCTATTCCGAACTGGGCCGTCTGAAGCCGCTGAAAGACGCGCGGCCCGATCTGAAGATCGGCGTGGCGGGCTGTGTGGCCCAAGCCGAGGGCGAAGAGATCATGCGCCGCCAGCCTGCCGTCGATCTGGTGGTCGGCCCGCAAAGCTACCACCGTCTGCCGGAGATGGAAGCGAAGGTACAGGGCGGGCAAAGCGCGCTCGACACCGATTTCCCGGCAGAAGACAAATTCGACCACCTCAAGGGCCGCCCCAAGGCGAAACGCGCCCCCGCGGCTTTCCTGACCGTGCAAGAGGGCTGCGACAAGTTCTGCGCCTTTTGCGTGGTGCCCTATACCCGCGGCGCCGAAGTCTCCCGCCCCGCCGAGAAGGTGTTGGACGAGGCCCGCGATCTCGTCGAGCGCGGCGTGCGCGAGGTCACCTTGCTGGGTCAGAACGTCAACGCCTACCACGGCGGCATGACGCTGGCCGGGTTGATCCGCGCGCTGGCCAAGATCGACGGGCTGGAGCGTATCCGCTACACCACCAGCCACCCCAACGACATGGGCGACGATCTGATCGCGGCCCATGGCGAAGTGTCTGAACTGATGCCCTATCTGCATCTGCCGGTGCAATCGGGCAGCGACCATATCCTGAAACGGATGAACCGAAGCCACACCGCCGAGAGCTACCTCAAACTGCTTGAGCGCATCCGCGAAGCACGGCCCGACATCGTGCTGTCGGGTGATTTCATCGTCGGCTTCCCGGAAGAGACCGAAGCGGATTTCGAGGCCACGATGGAGCTCGTCCGGCAGGTGCGCTACGGCTATGCCTATTCGTTCAAATACTCCACCCGCCCCGGCACGCCCGCCGCCGAACGCCCGCTGGTCGATCCAGCCGTGGCCGATGACCGTTTGCAGCGTCTGCAAGGGCTGATCACCCAGCACCAGCAGGAAATCCAGCAGTCGATGGTGGGACGCGAAGTCTCGGTTCTGGTTGAGAAGAAGGGCCGTCTACCCGGTCAGATGCTCGGCAAGTCGGAGTATCTGCATGCGGTGCATATCGAGGATAGCACGGCGCAGATCGGTGATATCCAGCGTGTGCGGGTGACCGAGGCCAAGACGAACTCTCTGGCCGCCGTTCTGGTCTGATCCGCAGCCCTAAGGGGGGTCTGCAACGGGTGCGCGTCGCCGCGCACCCTTGGCTTGTCAGTAGTTGTGTTTGCGGTGCGATGCGGCATCCGCAAAGATCCGCTTCATCGTCGCTTTCAGCCCCTCGGGGTTGCCGACGAGTGTGTGATCCCGGCAGACCCGTTCTGCCACGGCATGGGCGGTGGCAAAGTCATAGCCCACGGCCACGAGGCTATCCACGAAGACCGAGTTTGGCCGGTCCCAGATCACGTCGTTCCACGGGCCGCGGTAGCAGCTGACGTGGATCACATTGCCCGTGGGATGGGCCACACCTTGGTTGTGATAGGCGTATTTCACGCCCCCCGCGAAAGCGGGCAGGGCAAGCAGGCCGGTGACGGCGGTGGCGAGTAGCGTTTTCATCATAAGTTGGTCCCCCAGTTTTTATTGCAGCAATCAAGATCGGCAAAGCCGCGCGAAGTCCCACCCTCGCGATCCGATGGAACGAGGTTTAGGTCTAAAGGTGCGATTTTCAAGAAAATTCAATGGCAGGGGCTGTTGTTTGCGAACAATCCCAATGGCTTGCATGGGATTGTCGCCAAGCCGTCGTCAATGGCCTGTTTTCGGCGGATCGGGGCAGGGTGAAATGGCCGCTTTCCGAGGCCGTTTTGCCGCTACCCCGCGGTGGATTCGTTGTAAGCCTCCAAGGTTCGGCCACAAAATGTTGATTTCACAGCTTCACAGCGAGACCGTTTTTACCTAACCTGACCCTGTACTCAAAAGGCGCGGGTCCGGGGAGGGGTCGCATTTGCCAAAGATAAGAACCAGAAATTAGAATAGGACAAACGCTGTGGGACCCACTATTTCCAAAGCACTGCGCGCCATGGCCAGCCTGACGATGGCAGCGGCGCTGACCGTGGCCAGTACCTCGGCCGATGCGCAGACACCCTCGCAACAGGGCCGCGACAAGGGCGTTTACACGCCGACCATCTGGGTCGACCCGGATGGCTGTGAGCATTGGGTTATGGATGACGGGGCAGAGGGCTATATGACCCCCCATGTCACCCGGCAGGGCATTCCGGTGTGCCGCCGCGGCGATGTCTGCGGCGTGATGGAGGCGGATCAGTTCTTTGCCACCGACAAATACAGCATCTCGCCGCAAGGCCGGGCGCGGCTGGCGAACTTCTTCCAATCGACCGGGGCGGTATCCTATATCATCACCGGCCATACCGACAGCCGCGCGTCGGACGCCTATAACATGCGCCTGTCCTACAACCGGGCCAATGCTGTGGCGCGCATCGCCAATCAAGTGGGTGCCAAGATCGCCGATGTGCGGGGCTATGGCGAACGGATGCCCGCCGTGCCGAACAATTCCGCTGCGAACATGGCCAAGAACCGCCGTGTCGAAATCATCTGCATTCGCTGAAGGGACCGTAAAAGTGATTAAGACAAAACTTCTCATGGTCACAGCCTGTGCCGTCGGCCTTTCGGCCTGTACCGATTACGAAGGCGGTCTGGGCCGGGGCTACCCTTCGGACAAGACCTTTGACCGGGGCATCGACAAAAAGCACCTGAGCAACCTTCAGGCGGGCATCTGGGTCGATCCGAACGGTTGCGATCATTGGATCATCGACGACGGGGTCGAGGGCTATCTATCGGCACGGCTCGATAAATTCGGCAAGCCGGTCTGCTCGGGCGTAGCGCCACCGACACATACCGCAGGCCACTTCAAGGGTGGCTCCAACATCAAAGACCCGAACTGACCTTGGCGGGCCATATCACAGACCCCGGGCCGGAGCGCGTTGCGCTTCGGCCCTTTTTGTCGCGACGGGTTGGTAAATCGATCCGGTCTGACTATTTCAACATTTAGTGCTTCACAAAGGATACGCGCATTGCCTTCAACTGATCTGATGACACCGGAAACCGCGGCCGAACGGGTGGTGGAATTTCCCGACAACCGCCTTTTGATCGACCTCTGCGGCGCCTATGACGCGCATCTTGCGGCCATCGAAAAATCGCTTGAGGTGCAGATCATAAGGCGTGGCAACCAACTGCAGATTCTGGGCGAAGCCGAGGCTGTTGAGAAGGCTGAGAGCCTGCTCAATGCGCTCTATGTCCGGCTGGAAAGTGGCCGCGCGGTTGAACCTGCGGATGTGGACGGGCTGCTGCGTATGGGCAACTCCGGCGCGGGCACCGGCGTGCGTCAGGGTGACCAGCTTGAAATGCCGATCTCGGATGCGATCGAAATCCAGACCCGCAAGAAACGGGTTGAGCCGCGCACCGATGCGCAGAAAGCCTATGTGCAATCGCTCTTCGACAACGAACTGGCCTTCGGCATCGGCCCTGCGGGCACCGGCAAGACCTATCTGGCTGTCGCCGTGGGCGTGTCGATGTTCATCGGTGGCCATGTGGACCGGATCATCCTCAGCCGCCCCGCGGTCGAAGCGGGCGAGAAGCTGGGCTACCTGCCCGGCGACATGAAGGACAAGGTCGACCCCTATATGCAGCCGCTCTACGACGCGCTGAACGACTTTTTGCCGAGCAAGCAACTGGCCAAACTGCTAGAGGAAAAGCGCATTGAGATCGCGCCGTTGGCTTTCATGCGGGGCCGCACGCTGTCGAACGCTTTCGTGGTGCTGGACGAGGCGCAAAACGCCACTTCGATGCAGATGAAGATGTTCCTGACCCGCCTGGGGCAGAATTCGCGCATGGTGATCACCGGCGACCGGACCCAGATCGACCTGCCGCGCGGGGTGCAATCGGGGCTTCAGGATGCGGAGCGCTTGCTCAAGCAAATCCCCAGCATCAGCTTCAACTACTTCTCGTCCAAAGACGTGGTGCGCCATCCGCTGGTCGCCGCGATTATCGAAGCTTATGAGGCCGATAGCGGTGCCGCTTGACGTGATGCTGGAAGATTTCGACATCGTGATCGAAGACGACCGTTGGGCGGCGGTCGACCTTGAAACGCGCGCCCATGCCGCGGCGCGGGCTACCCTGGGCCACCTCGGTCTTGATGCCGAAGCCGCTGAGATGACCCTGCTGGCCTGCGACGACAGCCGCATCGCCGCGCTGAACGAAGACTTTCGCGGCAAGGCGCGGGCGACCAATGTGCTAAGCTGGCCTGCCGAGGAACGCGGGGCGGTCACCCCGGGCGGCGATCCGCTGCCTGTCGCCCCCGGCATTGACGGGATGCTCGAACTGGGCGACATCGCCTTGGCTTTCGAGACCTGCGCCGCCGAAGCCGAGGCGACGGAGAAGCCATTAGATGCTCATGTGACCCATTTAATCGTGCACGGGCTGTTGCATCTTCTGGGCTATGACCATGAAAATGACCCCGACGCGACGTTGATGGAGGGGTTGGAGCGCGAAATACTTGGCAAAATGGGTTATGATGACCCATATAAGGAAAATGGGCCTTGAGGGGCTTTGTAACACAGACGGGACCCAATGGGCGATACAGACGGATCATCTGACGCGGCGCAGAGCGCGCTGATAGATGAAGACAGACATGAGCAGCCGGATGATGGCGCGATGCGCACCGGCAATTTCTTTTCTCGGGTGTTCGAGGCGCTAAGCCCATCGGACAGCGAGGATGACACGCCAGAGACCTCGGCAGAGGCCGAGCGGCCCACGGGCCATGGCATGATGAACCTGCGCCGGATGCGGGTCGATGACGTGGCGATCCCAAAGGCGGATATCACCGCCGTGCCGGTCAGCGCCACGCTGGATGAACTGGTCTCGGTCTTCAAGGAAAGCGGGATGACCCGCCTGCCGGTCTATGATGGCACGCTCGACACGCCCGTTGGTATGGTCCACCTCAAAGACCTTGCGCTAAACCACGGTTTCAATGGCAAAAACACCAAGTTCGATCTGCGCACCCTGCTGCGGCCCTTGGTCTATGTGCCGCCGTCGATGACCATCGGCGTGCTGCTGACCAAGATGCAGGCCGAGCGGCGGCATATGGCCTTGGTGATCGACGAATATGGCGGTGTCGACGGGCTGGTGACCATCGAAGACCTGATCGAACAGGTCATAGGTGAGATCGAAGACGAACATGACGTCGATGAGGGCACCTATTGGACGGTCGAAAAGCCCGGCACTTATCTCGCGCTTGCCAAGACCCCGCTGGGGGATTTCGAGGCTGAGATTGGCCATTCCCTGACCGATCATGAGACCGTCGACGAGGAAGAGATCGACACGCTTGGCGGCTTGGTCTTCATGCTGTCGGGCCGCGTGCCTGCGCGGGGGGAGGTGGTCTTGCACCCCGATGGTCCAGAGTTCGAGGTGATCGACGCCGACCCGCGCCGCATCAAACGGTTGCGGGTCCGCACCCAAGGGGCCGGGGGATGAGGCAACGGCTGGCGATGCGGGGCCGGTTGCTGCTGGCCCCCCTCGCCGGGGCCATCGCAGCCTTCGGGCAAGCGCCTTATGAACTGCCTATTTTGCTCTTTGCCGGGCTGGTAGCCGCGTTCTGGCTGTTTCGCGCGCAGGCGGGCGGGCCGGCGCGGGTGGCGCTGCTGGGTTGGGGCTTTGGCTTTGGCTATTTCCTACATGCGCTGCAATGGATCGTCTCGCCCTTCATGGTCGATGTGGCGCGGCATGGGTGGATGGCGCCTTTTGCGCTGATCCTTCTGGCCGCGGGCATGGCGCTGTTCTGGGGGCTGGCCTTCGGCCTCGCCCGTTGGATCGCGCCGAAGCGTGGGCTGGCGCTGGCGCTGATTTGGGCGGCGGTGGAACTGCTGCGTGCCTATATCTTCACCGGCTTCCCATGGGCCATGCCCGCTCAAGGACTGGTCGGCGTGATGGCGGGGCAGGGCCTCGCTTGGGTCGGCCCCTATGCGCTGAACCTCTGGCTATTCGCCATTGCCGCGATCTTGCTGCTGCGCGGCCCTTTGAGCCTGCGGTTGGGGCAGGGAGCGTTGGCCTTGTCGACGGTGCTGCTGTTGCTGCTGCCCCCGCAAGCGCCGCCCGCGGTGCTGACCGAGAACGTGGTCCGTTTGGTGCAGCCCAATGCCGCGCAACGCGACAAGTGGAACCCTGATACCTTTGAATTCTATTTCTCCCGCCAGCTCGACTACACTGCCGCTGCGCCGGAAGACGAAGGCGCCGCCCCCGATCTGGTGATCTGGCCCGAGACCGCGATCCCTTGGTCGTTGGACATGGCGGGCAGCGCCTTGAATGAGATCGGCGCAGCCTCGGACGTGCCGGTGGTGCTGGGCGTGCAGCGCCGGTCGAACATGCGCTATTACAACTCGCTTGTTTTGTTGGACGAAGGCGGCGCGGTCGATCAGCTTTATGACAAACATCACCTCGTGCCCTTTGGCGAATATATGCCTTTGGGGGATCTGATGGCGCGTTTCGGCATCCACGGCCTTGCCGCGCAGGAGGGGAACGGCTTTTCCAGCGGCCCGGGGGCGCAGGTGTTGGATATGGGATCGCTCGGCGCCGCATTGCCGTTGATTTGCTACGAGGCCGTCTTTGCCCATGACGTGAACGCCGCCCCGGCGCGACCCGCCTTCCTGATGCAGGTCACCAATGACGCATGGTTCGGCAAGGCCGCAGGCCCGCGCCAGCATCTGGCCCAAGCGCGGATGCGCGCGATTGAGCAGGGGTTGCCCATGGCCCGGGCGGCCAATACCGGCATCTCGGCGATGATCGACCCGCAGGGGCGGGTGATCGCTTCGCTGCCGCTCAATTCCGCGGGCTTCATCGACGCGCCGCTGCCGGCGCCACTGGCGCCCACGCTCTACAGCCGCAGCGGCGATTTGCCTTTGACGCTGCTGCTGGCGCTCTGCCTTGGCGGGCTTGCCGTGGCCCGCCGTCGCAGCCCGGGGAATGCCGATTGACCATCCACCAGCGGTTGTCTAAGCCGTTGGGAGAGCACCACAACGGCTTCCTGACGTGGTGCGTAATTTTTATTGGAGCACTACATGTCCCGTCAGAACTATACTTTCACTTCGGAATCCGTTTCCGAGGGGCACCCGGATAAGGTCTGCGACCGGATTTCCGATGCCATCCTCGACGCTTTCATCAGCGAGGAACCCGAAGCGCGGGTCGCCGCCGAAACCTTTGCCACTACCAACCGCGTCGTGATCGGGGGCGAGGTCGGGCTGGCGAACAAGACCAAGCTCGATGAATATCTGGCGGGTGTTGAGGATATTGCCCGCGCCTGCATCAAAGACATCGGTTACGAGCAGGATGAGTTCCACCACGCGACATGTGAGATCACCAATCTGCTGCACCCGCAGTCGGCGCATATCGCCCAAGGCGTCGATGCCGCCGATGGCAAGGAAGAGGGCGCAGGCGATCAGGGCATCATGTTTGGTTTCGCCACCGACGAGACGCCCGAGTTGATGCCCGCCCCGATCCATTACGCCCATGCGATCCTGCGCCGTCTGGCCGAGGTGCGCAAAGACAGGACCGAGCCGACCCTGCGGCCCGATGCGAAAAGCCAACTTTCGGTGCGTTACGAGAACGGCAAACCGGTGGGCGTAAGCTCCATCGTGCTGTCGACCCAGCATGAGAGCGAAAGCCAGACCAGCGCCGATATCCGCGAGATCGTGGAGCCCTATATCCGAGAGGTTCTGCCCGAGGGGTGGATCGATGGCGATACCGTTTGGCATGTGAACCCCACCGGCGTCTTCGTGATCGGCGGGCCGGATGGCGACGCGGGCCTCACGGGCCGCAAGATCATCGTCGACACCTATGGCGGGGCCGCACCGCATGGCGGCGGTGCGTTCTCGGGCAAAGACCCGACCAAGGTCGACCGTTCGGCGGCCTATGTGGCGCGCTATCTGGCCAAGAACGTCGTGGCGGCGGGGCTGGCGAACAAATGCACCATCCAGCTGAGCTATGCGATTGGCGTGAGCGAGCCGCTGTCGATCTATTGCGACACCCATGGCACCGGTGACGTGCATGACGCCGCTATCGAGAAAGCGATCCGCCAGATCATCGACCTGACCCCACGTGGCATCCGTGAGCATTTGCAGTTGAACAAGCCGATCTATCAGCGCACGGCGGCTTATGGCCACTTTGGCCGCGCGCCCGACGCGGATGGCGGTTTCAGCTGGGAGCGCCGCGATCTGGTCGATCAGTTGAAAGCGGCTGTGTAGAGATATATGGGGGCGGTTTCGCACAAGGCCACGGGCTGCGAGGTGCAGTCCGTGGCCGGTTCCTTTTGCGGACGCATTACTATTCGCAGCCTTGAGGTTGACCGGGCGGACGTAATGGGCATTCGTTGCAACTACGTCGAAGGATTATTCGACTGTGGCTATCAAGGTTAGAACCGCGAGAAACACAGTAAGCAAGGTAAATAGATGTGAGCGGTTGATAACGGCCCAGCCGCTATCTGTTAGGCGGTACAACGATGAAGTGCCTGTAAACAAATCACCCTGCGGAAGTTCGCCCTTGGGGGTCAGCTTGCCTGTTGGTATAGCGTGGTCGATCGGTTCAACCCAGCCTCGCATGTAACATGTTTTCAGGTGCGCTTCCGTATCGTTGTTAATTTCCAACGCCTTTTCGATAACCCAGACGCTGCCGGACTGAGCTGTTAATGCAACTCTTTGACGAGAGAGCTTTCGCAAAATGCGTCTGATTTGAAGTTCTCTACGCATATTATCAAACATGTTCGCTCACCGTTGTTGTCGATGTAATCGGCCCTGCTCGCCTACCGATAGAGTTAAATATTCTGATCGCTATCAAACGCTTTTGACGAAGTTATTTTCTTCTTCCAGCCTAAAATGCTGTCTCTATGAAGGTTATCGTACCGGTAGAAGGGCCCCCTGTACCGGTGCATCAAATATGGGTCACATGCTTCCGCGGACATTGTTGTCACGGACCTTGTATCTAGCGGCCCTCAGATAATTAACTGTAGCACAGAATGCAAAAGCTAGCGCTAAGTCCAACCAAATAATGGTGACGCTGTTAGCCTTGGTCAGCCCCGTTTCGCCTCGACCAAAGCCACGGCGGCGGCCACCGCATCTTCGATCGCCATTTCCGTCGTGTCGATCTGCTTGGCATCCTCGGCAGGTTTCAGCGGTGCTTGGTCCCGGCTCATGTCGCGCAGGTCGCGCTGGCGCACGTCTTCCAACACATCTTCATAGCTGGTCTCGATCCCTTTGCCCGACAGTTCGGCGAAACGGCGCTGTGCGCGCACTTCGGGGCTGGCGGTGATGAAGAGTTTGACCGGCGCGTCGGGGCAGATCACCGTGCCGATGTCGCGCCCGTCGAGCACCGCGCCGCCCGCGCGGGTGGCAAAGCTGCGCTGGAACCGCACAAGGGCGGCACGCACCGCGGGGATCACCGCCACTTTGCTGGCCTCTTGGGCAACCTCGGGGCTGCGCAGAGTAGGGTCTTCCAGATCGACGGGGGCGAGGGTCTGGGCCGCTTCTTCCGGGTCCATCCCGGTGAGGGTCTTGGCCGCGACCGCGCGGTACAAAAGCCCGGTGTCGAGATGCGCAAAACCAAAATGCGCCGCCACCGCCTTGGCCACGGTGCCTTTGCCCGCCGCGGCGGGGCCGTCGATGGCAACGGTGATGCCGTTGGTTTTGTTATCCGTCATCGCAAATTCCTTTTGTTCCGGGCCCGCAGGCCAAGCAGCAGGGCCGCCGTGAAGCAGCCCGCCAGTATCACCCATTTCGCCTTTGTGAACAGGCTCGCCGTAGCGACGGCCTGCGCGGTGATCCGGTCCGGCCCCAATTCGACCAGCCGCCCGATCAGCATGTTTTCGGTGTAATCCGCCCCCAGATACAGCGCCACGGCCAGCGTCAGCCCCAAGCGCAGCCCGCCCACCGACCAGCGCCGGAACCACAGCAGGAGGGCCAGTGCCAAGAGGGCGGGAAAGGCGGTGTCGGCCAGCCGGAACTGGCCCAGATACAGCGCCGTCTGCTCGGGGCTGAGTGCTGACAGATAGGCGCGCGCCCCGGGCAGATCATAGCCCAGAAGCCGCCCGTCCAAGACGCCGATGCCCGCCGCGCGCAGATGTGTCTCGGCAAAGCCCGCAAGGGCTGCAAAGGCCAGTGCAGCGCAAAGGCTGAGCCAGATCAGCCGGTCGCCTGTCACGCAGGCAACCGTTCGACCTGCGCACCCAAGGAGGCCATCAGCGGCTCGAAGATCGGGAAGGAGGTGGCGATGGGTCCGCCGTCATCCACCTGTACCGGCTGTTGCGCGACCATGCCAAGGATCAGGAACGACATGGCGATACGGTGGTCGAGATGGCTCTGACAGGTTGCACCGCCGGGGATATTGCCGTGGCCCAGACCTTTGACGGTCCACCAATCCGGCCCGTCTTCGACCGCGACCCCATTGGCGCGCAGCCCGCTGGCCATGGCCTCAATCCGGTCGCTTTCCTTGACGCGCAGTTCCTTGACGCCGCGCATCACGGTCTCGCCCGTCGCACAGGCTGCCACGACCGAGAGCACTGGGTATTCGTCGATCATGCTCGCCGCGCGTTCGGCGGGGACTTCGATGCCCTTGAGGTTGGGCGAGAATTTCGCGCGTAGATCGGCCACAGGCTCGCCGCCTTCGGTGCGTTCGTTTTCATAGGTCAGGTCCGCGCCCATCTCGCGCAGGGTGGTGAACAGCCCCGCTCGCGTGGGGTTCAACCCGATGCCGGGCACCAGCACGTCCGATCCGGGGACGATCAGCGCCGCGCAGACAGGAAAGGCGGCGGAGGAGGGGTCGCGCGGCACGTCGATATGCTGCGGCTTCAACTCTGGCTGGCCGGTCAGGGTGATGACGCGGCCCTCGTCAGTCTCTTCGACCGTGATCTCGGCACCAAATCCTGCCAGCATCCGTTCGGTATGGTCGCGGGTGGCCTCGGCCTCGATCACCACGGTTTTGCCCGGCGCATTCAGCCCCGCCAGCAGCACCGCGGATTTCACCTGCGCCGAAGGCACGGGCACAGTGTAGCGCACCGGCACAGGCTCGGCGGCACCGACCAGTGTCATCGGCAGGCGGCCCCCGGCGCGGCCCACGGTTTGCGTGCCGAACAGCGCCAGCGGGTCAGTCACCCGCGCCATCGGGCGGCTGTTGAGGCTGGCATCGCCCGTGAAGGTGACCGAGATCGGAGAGGTCGCCATCGCCCCCATCAACAGCCGCACGCCAGTGCCGGAATTGCCGCAGTCGATCACATTGTCAGGCTCGGCAAAGCCGCCGACGCCCACGCCGTGAACTGAATAGGAGCCGCCGCCGTGGTCGACCACCTCGGCCCCGAAAGCGCGCATGGCTTTGGCGGTGTCGAGCACGTCTTGCCCTTCCAAAAGCCCGGTGATCGTGGTCTCGCCCACGGCCATAGCGCCAAGGATCAGGCTGCGGTGCGAGATCGACTTGTCGCCGGGCACTTCAGCGGTGCCGCTAAGCGGCCCGCAGGCGCGCGATGACATGGGAATGGGGCTGCCGTGACTGGACATGAGGTACCTCTGATCTGCTCAAGGTTCCTATTATCGCAGGCGGGCGGCAGCGTCCATCGCCACGCGTGCGATGGATTGGAAACGGGGTGGTATCAGGCGCAAATACTTAGCGTTTGCGGAAGGTCAGGTAATGCGGGGTGCGCCCTTCGCGCAGCGCCTTTTGCTCATAGCGGGTCGAAATCCAGTCATCCCAAGGCGCGCGCCAATCGTCAGGCCCTTCGGCCAGCCAATCAAACCCATGCTGCGGCACCTGTTCGAGCGTCTGGCGAACGTAGTCCTCGATATCCGTCGCCACGCGGAAGATCGCGCCGGGTTTCAACACGCGGGCCAGCGGCTCCAGATGCTCGGGCGTGACAAAACGGCGGCGGTGGTGGCGGGTTTTCGGCCAAGGATCGGGATAGAGCAGGAACGCCCGGTCGATGGAGGCTTCGGGCAACACGTCGAACATATCGCGCACGTCACCGGGGTGAATGGCAAGATTGTCCACGCCCGCGCGCCGGATTTTGCCCAGCAACATGGCGACGCCGTTGATGTAAGGCTCGCAGCCGATGATGCCTACATCGGGGTTCTGCCCGGCCTGATACACCAGATGCTCACCGCCGCCAAAGCCGATTTCCAGCCAGACCTTGCGCCCGCCAAACAGCGTATCAAGGTCAAGGGGCCTTCGGTCGGGATTGCTCTCCCAATCGACGGCCCCCGGCGACAATGCGTCGAGGTCTTCGTCGATATAGGTCTTTTGCGACTTCTTCAGCGCTTTGCCTTTGAGGCGGCCATAGAAGTTGCGGCGGGGGCGTGTTGTATCACTCATGGCGGCTCATGTAGCGGCCCCGCCGCGCCACCGCAACATTCCTCTGCAAGGCTGGCGGCGAATAGGGGCGGGTTAACCATTTGTTAGGCTCCGTGGGTCTAAATGCCGAGGCAAAGCAGGGGGACGGCTGATGAGCGTGGCAAGGCGCGGAAGCGGTGCAGGCGATAGGGCGAATGGCGCAGCTGAGCCTTTGGCGGCGGCGCGCATCCTGATCGTAGATGACCAGCGCTTTGACCGGATGCGGATCAAACGGCTCTGCGGCGGGCTGGACTTTCCTGTCTCTTTGACAGAGGCGGAGAGCCTCGCCGCCCTCGGCCAGCAGTTGGATGAGGGGGCGTTTGACCTGATCTTGCTGGACTACAACCTGCCCGACGGGGATGGCCTGCGCGGCTTGCAGATGATCCGCGCCCATCCACACAACGGCGGTGTGGCCACGGTGATGGTCACCGGGACGGAGCAGAGTGACGTCGCGATCGAAGCGCTGCGCGGCGGTTGTAGTGACTATATCGCCAAGGATGAGCTTTCGCAAAGCACACTCAGGCGTTCTGCCTTTCACGCGCTTCACAAGACCGCTCTGCAACTGAGCGTGGCCACGCAGGAGCAAAAACGGACTGAGCTGCAAAGCGTTCTACGGCGGTTCACCGAGGAATGCGCGCAGGATATCAAGCCGATGGTGAATGAAAGCATGCGCGCGCTATGCGCCTTGGACCGGTCGAACCCCGCCGCCGTGGCGGAGGCGTTAGGAAAGGTCGACTACACTTTCTTGCGTCTGTGGGAGTTCGTTGAGGATCTTGCCAGCTATCAGGGCAGTGACCTTGCCGAAGGCGATCTTGCCGATCCGCCGAAACCCGCGCCGGGGCTGGGCGCGGGCTGGGGCGGGCGAGCGGCGGCTTACCGCGGCAGGGGCCGTGCAGATCGCTAGGAAAAGGTTGCAGCGCCGCGATGGCTCTGATGCATTGTGGTGCCCTCTATCCCCGGGCGCGCTACGGAACCCTCGCCCGGCAGAACCCCGCATATCCCCCGGCCAGCACGCCATAGCCCTTGCAGGAGCGCCAAAATTCGCCTATACGCGCCTTGTCTAAGGGGCGGTTACAGCTTCGGACGCGATATAGCGGGCAGGGTCGGTACTAACCGGCCCTCTTTTGTTTGCGTTCGGCTGCGGGTCAACCGCTGTGCTTTTATGTCGGAGCTTCTCTGACAAGATCGGCACGGTGCCACCACAACGACCAATTGCAACTCCAGACCGGCGGAGACAACCGCGCGGCCAGAAACATTTGATAAGGATACGAAAAGCTACATGACCAAAGCAATGGACGAATTCGAAGCGCTTCTTAACGAGAGCTTTGAAATGGACACGCCCCAAGAGGGCACAGTCGTCAAAGGCAAGGTGATCGCTGTCGAAGCGGGCCAAGCCATCATCGACGTCGGCTACAAAATGGAAGGCCGCGTTGAGCTGAAAGAATTTGCTGATCCCGGCGAATCCCCCAAAATCGAAGTTGGCGACGAAGTCGAAGTTTTCCTTCGCCAAGTCGAAAACGCGCGTGGCGAAGCCGTCATCAGCCGCGAAATGGCCCGCCGTGAGGAAGCCTGGGATCGTCTGGAAAAAGCCTATGCCGCAGAAGAGCGTGTCGAAGGCGCGATCTTTGGCCGTGTCAAAGGTGGCTTCACCGTCGACCTCGGCGGCGCAGTTGCATTCCTGCCCGGCTCCCAAGTCGACGTGCGCCCCGTACGCGACGCAGGCCCGCTCATGGGTCTCAAGCAGCCGTTCCAAATCCTCAAGATGGACCGCCGTCGTGGCAACATCGTTGTATCGCGCCGTGCGATCCTCGAAGAGTCCCGCGCCGAACAGCGTGCCGAAGTCATTGGCAACCTGACCGAAGGTCAGACCGTCGATGGTGTGGTCAAGAACATCACCGAATACGGTGCGTTTGTTGACCTTGGCGGTGTCGACGGCCTGCTGCACGTCACCGACATGGCATGGCGCCGCGTGAACCACCCGTCCGAAATCCTGTCGATTGGCGAGACCATCAAGGTTCAGGTCATCAAGATCAACAAAGAGACCCACCGCATTAGCCTCGGCATGAAGCAGCTGCAGGAAGATCCATGGGATTTGGTTGGCGCGAAATACCCGCTGGGTTCCGTGCACAGCGGCCGCGTGACCAACATCACCGACTACGGCGCATTTGTTGAGCTGGAGCCCGGTGTCGAAGGTCTGGTCCACGTCTCCGAGATGTCCTGGACCAAGAAGAACGTGCACCCCGGCAAGATCGTGTCCACAAGCCAAGAAGTCGAAGTCATGGTTCTGGAAATCGACAGCGCCAAGCGTCGCGTTTCCCTTGGTCTCAAGCAGACCATGCGCAACCCATGGGAAGTCTTTGCTGAGACCCACCCCGAGGGCACTGAAGTCGAAGGCGAAGTCAAGAACATCACCGAATTCGGTCTGTTCGTTGGCCTGCCCGGCGACATCGACGGCATGGTTCACCTCTCCGACCTCAGCTGGGACCAGCGCGGCGAAGAAGCGATCCAAGACTACCGCAAAGGTGACGTGGTTCAGGCCGTTGTCTCCGAAGTGGACGTTGAGAAAGAGCGCATCTCGCTCTCGATCAAGAACGTCGGCGGTGACAAGTTCGCCGAAGCCGTGGGCGGCGTGAAGCGCGGCTCGATCGTGACCGTGACCGTGACCTCTATCGAAGATGGCGGCATCGAAGTCGAATACGAAGGCATGAAGAGCTTCATCCGTCGTTCCGACCTCAGCCGCGACCGTGCCGAACAGCGCCCCGAGCGTTTCTCGGTCGGTGACAAGGTCGACGTGCGCATCACCAACGTTGATGCGAAAGCACACCGTCTGGGCGTTTCCATCAAGGCACGCGAGATCGCGGAAGAGAAAGAGGCGGTACAGCAGTACGGTTCCTCCGACTCCGGCGCGAGCTTGGGCGACATCCTTGGTGCGGCGCTGAAAGGCGACGACGAGTAAGCATATTCCACGTTGAAGATGTGATCTTAGCGAAGGCCCCGCATGGCCACATGTGGGGCCTTTTGCTGTTCAGGGGGCGGGGTCGAATCGCGAAGCGGGTTTTGACCCTTATGCCCAATCCCTACGCGCCGTGGCCTTCAGCGGCGGCAGGCGGCGGAAAAGGGCCGAAATAACAGAGGTTTCGCTGCGAAAAATCTATCGCGGCGTTGGTGGAACACCTTCCCGTGTGGGGCGTTATTTCCTATAGTCGGATAAGACATCAATAAATTCTCGGGGGACGTGCCATGATCCGGTCGGAACTGATCCAGAAGATCGCTGACGACAATCCGCATCTTTATCAACGTGATGTTGAGCGGATCGTAAACACGGTCTTTGATGAGATCACGGGCGCCATGGCGCGTGGGGACCGGGTTGAATTGCGCGGCTTCGGTGCTTTTTCCGTTAAAAAACGCGATGCCCGTGTGGGGCGCAACCCGCGCACCGGTGAGACGGTGAATGTCGAAGAAAAGCATGTACCCTTCTTCAAGACGGGCAAGCTCTTGCGTGACCGGCTGAACGGGAAAAGCTGATGCGTTACATTCGTTATGCCTGCATCGCGCTTTTCGCGATTGCGCTGGTTTCCGTTGCTCTGGCGAACCGGAATATCGTGACACTTCAAGTGCTTCCGACCGAGATTTCAGGTTGGTTTGCCGTGAACCCCTCTATCGAACTGCCGCTCTTTATCGTGATCCTTGGCGGGATCATCGTAGGGCTTTTGGTGGGCTTCGTTTGGGAATGGATCCGCGAACATGGCCACCGGGCCGAACTGGCGCGGCAGGCGCGTGAGCGTCGTCGGTTGGAGCGTGAGGTGATCCGCCTCAAGGAAGAGAAGCATCAGGGCAAGGATGAGGTGCTGGCGCTGCTCGACGAAGCAGGCTAAACCCCACCCATGCCTGAGAACGTTAACGTAAAAATCTGCGGTTTGACCGACCCTGCCGATGTGCCCGCCGCCCTTTTAGCGGGCGCACGCACCTTGGGGTTTGTCTTTTTCGAAAAATCCCCCCGCCATCTGTCGCTGGAGGCCGCGGCGCATATGACCGAGGCAGTGCCTGACGGCATTTGCAAGGTCGCGCTGACCGTCAATGCCGACGATGCGGCGCTAGATGCGTTGCTGGCTGCGGTGCCCTTTTTGGACATGCTACAACTGCACGGCAGCGAAAGCCCTGCGCGGGTGGCCGAGGTCAAGGCGCGCTATGGGCTGCCGGTGATGAAGGCCGTGGGCGTGGCGGATCGCGATGATTTGGCGCTGCTGAACGACTATGTCACAGTCGCGGATCAGCTTTTGGTTGATGCCAAGCCGCCCAAGGATGCGGTGCTGCCGGGGGGCAACGGTTTAGCCTTTGACTGGCGGCTGATCGCTGGGCGGCGCTGGCCCAAGCCTTGGATGCTCGCCGGGGGGCTGAACGCCGAGAATGTGGGGGAGGCGATTGCCCTCACCGGGGCGCGACAGGTTGATGTCTCTTCGGGGGTCGAGAGCGCGCCGGGGGTGAAGAATGCCGAGCGCATTCGCGCCTTCTGCGAAGCGGCGCTGAAGTAAACTCTTCTAGTTCAAAAAAAAGGCCCGGTGGCGATGCCCCGGGCCTTTGTCGTTCTGGTGCCGTAACTGGCGATCAGATCGATTGATCGTAATCGCCGACGCCCGGCTCGGTGCGGATCACCGCATCGATATCGGCGAAGATCGCGCGCATTTCGGCGTCAGATTCGGGGCTTTCGCAGACCACGACCAGGTTCGGCGTGTTGGAGGAGGCCCGCACGAGGCCCCAGCCGCCGTTGTCGAGCATGACGCGTGCGCCGTTGACGGTAATGACCTCGGCAATCGCGCGGCCGCCGATCTTGTCCCCGGCATCGGCCTTGGCGGTGAGCTTCTCCACGATCCGGTCGAGGATGTCGTATTTCTCGGTGTCCGAGGCATAGGGCGACATGGTGGGCGTCGAATAGGTCTGGGGCAGGGCGCGGCGCAGGTCCGACATGGATTTGTCTGGGTTGCGGTCCATCAGCTTGCAGATTTCCACCGCGACGCGCATGCCGCAGTCATAGCCCCGGCCAATCGGCTCGGCCAAGAAATAGTGGCCGGACTTTTCGAACCCCGCCAGCGCGCCCAGTTCTTTGACACGGCGTTTCATGTGGCTGTGGCCGGTTTTCCAATAGTCCGCCTTGGCCCCGTGTTTTTGCAGCTCAGGGTCCGAGGCGAAGAGCCCGGTGGATTTCACATCTGCGACGAAAGTGCTGTTTGGGTGCAGTTTGGCCAGATCGCGGGCCATGATGACGCCCATCTTATCGGCGAAGATTTCTTCGCCCTCGTCATCCACCACGCCGCAGCGGTCCCCGTCACCGTCGAAACCGAGCGCCAGATCAGCGCCGGAGGCGCGGACGCTGTCGGCCATGTCGTGCAGCATTTCCATGGCTTCGGGGTTTGGGTTGTAATGGGGGAAGGTGTAGTCGAGCGTGTTGTGGCTATCGACGACCTCGACCCCCAAGCGGCGGAACAATTCGGGCGCGAAGGCCGATGCGGTGCCATTGCCGGTGGCGCAGACGACCTTCAGTTTGCGGGTCATTTTGAAGTCGCCGACGAGGTCATCCAGATAGGCTTCGCGCACGCCGTCGACGAATTCGTAAGCCCCGCCCGGACGCCGTTCACCACGGCCATTCAGGACGATGTCGCGCAGCTCGGCCATCTCGTCCGGGCCGTGGGTAAGGGGGCGCTGAAACCCCATTTTGACGCCGGTCCAGCCGTTCGGGTTGTGGCTCGCCGTGACCATGGCAACGGCAGGGGCATCGAGGTGGAACTGGGCGAAATAGGCCATTGGGGAAAGCGCCGGGCCGATATCCTTGACCGTGATCCCGGCCTGCATCAGCCCCAGCATCAGCGCATTTTTGATCGAGAGCGAATAGTCGCGATAGTCATTGCCCACGGCGATGACAGGCTCGATCCCGCGCGCATGCATCTGTGTGCCAAGGCCGAGGCCGAGGGCGGTGATGCCGGGCAGGTTGATGTCGTCGGGGTATTTCCAACGCGCGTCATATTCGCGAAAGCCCGTCGGGGTGATCATCGCATCGCGCAGAAATTCCCAAGTGTTCGGGGTCACGGTGGAGGCCGGTTTACTCACGTCAAATACTCGCTTTTTAAGATAAATTTAGAAAGTCAGCGGGTGGCTTTTGGCCAGCGCGTCGAATTGCATCAGTAGGTTGATCAGCCCGGGCATCTGGTCGAGGTAGATCATATTGGGCCCATCACTAGGCGCGCGGTCGGGGTCTTCGTGGGTTTCCATGAAGATCGCCGCAACGCCGATGGCGGCAGCACCGCGGGCCATGACGGGGGCAAACTCACGCTGGCCGCCCGAAGAACCGCCCTTGCCGCCGGGCTGGGCGACCGAGTGAGTCGCGTCCATCACAACTGGGTAGCCGGTCTGGGCCATCTGCGGCAGGCTGCGCATGTCGGCAACCAGCGTGTTGTAGCCAAAGGTGGTGCCGCGTTCGGTCAGCAGGATGTTCTGGTTCCCAGTGCTTTCGATCTTGTCGACGATGTTCTGCATCTCCCAAGGGGCGAGGAACTGGCCCTTTTTCACGTTCACCGCCTTTCCCGTCTCCCCGGCGGCGAGCAGCAGGTCGGTTTGGCGGCAGAGGAAGGCGGGGATTTGCAGCACGTCGACCACGTCACCGGCCTTTGCGCATTGCGCCTCATTATGTACATCCGTCAGCACCGGCACGTCATTGGCGCGGGCCACAGATTGCAGGACTTGCAGCCCCTTTTCGATGCCCAAACCGCGTTTGCCCGAGAGGGAGGTGCGGTTGGCCTTGTCGTAGCTGCCCTTAAAGATGAACTGCGCGCCTGCGGCGTCACAGGCCTCTTTCAGAATGCCAGCGACCATCTGCGCGTGGTCTTCGCTCTCCAACTGGCAGGGGCCAGCGATCACGGTGAGGGGACGATCATTGCCGACGGTCAGATTGCCAATGCGCAGCTGGGTCATGAAGTTACCTGTTCTCTTAGAATGGACGCTGTCAGGGACAACATCAGGTAGATGCCTGCAAAGATAAGGAAAGCCAATATCGTGTTTTCGAACTTGCGGGGGTAGGTCGCCTCGTCCGGGGCCACGGGGTTGACCGCCACGGTGAGGTAGCGGACCTGCCGCCCGGCCTCGGTTCGGGCCTGTTCCATTGCGGTTTGCGCGCTTTGCAGCACCATGTCGGCAGAGGCCAGATCGGCCTGCGCAAGCTGGGCTGCGACCGCCTGTTGCGCCAGCGAGTTTTCGCCTTCGTTGGCGGCGGTCATCCGCTCGCGCAGTTTGGTGAGCTGTTCGCGCAGCCGTCGCACATCCCCGCGCGCGCCATCGACCTTGGCTTGGTTCGGGCGCTGGTTGTCGAGCAGGGCGGCGAGTTCGAGTTCCTTTTCGATCAAAAGGGTCTCGTAATTGGTGATCTGCGTGCGGATCGAGGCGATCATCGCCTCGGGGTCGACGTTGTTGTCGACCTGCAGTTTGATCAGCGCCTCCTGCGCCGCGCGGCGGTTCTCCAGCGCGGTTTCATAACCCTCCAGCGCATCGCGCATCCCGTCTTCGCGCTTTTGCTTGCTCAGGTCATTCACCCGCTCTTCTGCATAGGTCAGCAGACGTTTCGAGAATTCTTCCGAGACCTCGGGATCGGCGGCAATCACCTCCATCCGGATCACGCCTTCGGTCGGGTCGTAGCCGATTTTGACGTTCTTCTTGTAGGTCTTATAGGCTTCTTCGTTGCTGGGATTTTCCGAAAGCCGTTGGATCGCGTCGATCTCAGGGTCGGCGAAATGGGCGCGAAACCCTGCGTCTCCGTCAAGGCGCAGCATCGCGTCTTTCGATTGCAGATAGGCCTGCGTGGCGATGCTGTCGGCGCTATTGGCGAATTGGGTGGGCAGAAGCCCGCCAAAGGGGCTGGAGCCGCCGCCACCTTCGTTCTGAATGATCAGAAACTGGCTTTCGGTGGCATACATCGGTGTGGCGATTTTGTAGAAATAGTAACCCGCGGCGATGGTGGGCAGCATGACGAAAAAGGCCAGCCGGACCAGCAGCATGGCCGCTTTGCGGCGGCGGCGGCGGGTGATATCGCGCTGAATGTCCGAGATCTCGCGCTGGCGGCGCTCGGCGGGGCTGACATCGGTCGAGGGCAGGCCGCGCGGGCCGCGGGGCGTGGTCTGGGGCAGTTGCACCTTCGGGTCGCCGGGCTGGCCGCGGGTGGCGGGCAGGCCGCTGTCCGCCGGATCACCCGCCTGCGGCACCACGAGTTCCAGCATGTTGGACCGCTGAAACGGGTCGATCCCCTTGGCCCGCAAAAGGCGCACCGCGTCGAAATCCGAGGTTGGCGCCAGCCCGTGTTTCTGCGCCACCCGGCGCGCCATGCGCAATTGGCGGCCTGTCAGCCCTTCGCGGCGGATCGCGTCGATGTCCTGCTCGGCTGAGACTTCGTTGGCGGAAGACACCTCGCCCGAGCGGGCGCTTTCGGGTTGGGGCGCTTTGCCGCTGCGGGCGGCATGTTCCAAGGCTTCCTTGCTGTGCGAGGGTTCCACCTCGGTCGCATCGGCGACGGCGCGCAGCTTGGCCTTGCGTGCGGCCTTTTCGGCATCGCTCTGGCCCGCCTGCGCCTTCTCGGCGCTGCTCGGCGCGGCGCTGCTGCCCGAGGGGGGCGGCGCTTTGCGGATGCGGAATTTTCTAGCCTTGGGTTTCGTAGTCATAGAGCTGTTTCGCTTCTTCCAAGGTGTCGAACATATGTAGCTTGCCGTCCAAAAGGACAGCGGCGGAGCGGGCAAATTTCTCAAGCGTATGGGCCTGATGCGAGACGATGATGATCGTCGTGGTCCGCAGCCGTTCTTTCAGAATATCGCCCGCCTTGCGGTTGAATTCCACGTCTGTCGTGCCGGGCATGCCTTCGTCAATCAGATAGATATCAAAATCCAGCGCCAACATCAGCGCGAATGAGAAACGCGCCCGCATCCCGGCGGAATAGGTGCCGAGCGGCTGGTCGAAATATTCCCCCAGACCGCAGAGCCAGCGGCAAAAGCTTTCCACGTAATCAGGGTCAAGCCCATAGAGCCGCGCGATATAGCGGGCGTTCTCCATGGCTGAGACTTTATTGACCACCCCGCCCATAAAACCCAAAGGAAACGAGATGTTACAGCCGCGCCTGATCTCTCCTTCGTCGGGTTTTTCCAGCCCGGCCATCATGTTGATAAGGGTCGTTTTACCGGTGCCGTTGGGGGCCAGAATGCCCAAGGAGTTGCCAAGCTCCACGCGAAAAGATACCCGGTCAAGAATGACCTTGTGCTGCGATCCCGTCCAAAAGGACTTGGACACATTTTCAAATTCCAGCATTCGCTGCTCCGGTTGGTGCTAAGCGGGCGTCGCGGCGCCTCTGGTATCAGAGGTATCTTATCCGTTTATTCACGGAATTTGACCACAATATGTCGAAACGCGGGCGTTCGCTGGGGCAGGGCGCCGTGCGGGGCTTTCTGGTGGCGGTAAAACCTGCTGCCCGCAGGACGGGTATCCTGCGGGGGAGGGGGCATAAGAGGAGGGCATATCGGCCCGCGCCTGCACGGGGGTCAGTGCAACGTGTGGGTGCTCTCGGTCGGGGCCATCTCGCCGATGTAGCTGACGTTCATCAAGGCCGCCTGCGTGCGGTCACCGTCGATGTTTTGCACCGGACCTACCGGCACGGCGCTCATCAGGCCAAGCCGGGTCATCCAGCGGCTGAAGGTGGCGGGCACGATGCCCAGAACATGGCTGGCGCCCATGGCATAGGCGGCACCGGCCATCTGGTTCATCAGCATACGTTGTACGGCAATGCGGCGTTGGGCAGGGACTGCGCTGGTCAGGAACAGGCGGGTGGCTTCCCAGATGTCGTCGCGCACGGGCGCTTTGAAGAACAGCACGTCCTGCGGAATATCCGGCAGCATTCCCAGTTGCGCATCGCGCAGCATGTAGCTGTATTGCGCGCAGGTCGAGGTGGTGGGCATCAGGCGGACCCCGCCCATGACCTCCCCATATTCATGCAAAACGATCCAGCGCGCGCGGGGCGTGTCGTATTGGTCAAACTCCATCCCATCAACCTGAGGGAGATCCCACTGCTTATCGTCGATAAAGATTCGGCGCCGCGCCCGGAGGAAGTTAACGAATAATTCCCCGTGCTGATGCATGTTCAAAAATGACAAAGTTGTGGCACGCATATAGGGGTTGGCCCGGGCAAGGGCCTCGGGGCTATAGGGGTCGACCTCAGTCGATTTGCTGTTAAGCAGTTTTCGTGGGAAGCGGTTGTTCTTTACTTCCAGCGCCTTAGCGTCCTGTGGCGTCAGTTCGGGAAGAACATCCTGCCAAGATTTTCCACTGAAGCTCCGTCCTTGCAGACTCATGTTGGACCTCGAAAATTCGCTGTAAAAATACCTCTTATCAAGAGGCTAACCTCTAGTTGCATGAAATGGCCATACTTATGTCCCATTTCCGGGTGTAGAAAGGAAGATGATCGCGTCTAACATGTGCTTCGATGCCGAAATGCAACATGTTAAGAGCGTTTGTCGGCAGAATGCCGGCATTCGAGCAGCCGACCGAAGAAAACGAGAGCGATGTCGCAGGAAAAAGTAACATACGGCCCGATTCATACGCCGCATCTGGCAGACGCGACAAAGGTGCAGCAGATGCGGGACTATTCCCAAGTCGGCGTTAACCTGTTCTGGCAGCGGCAAATGATCTTTGCGGCGGCCATTTGCCTGTCCGCTTTCTACTACGATCTTTGGCTGTCGATCTCGACGGTGATCCTGATCGCGATCTCCGAGACTTTTGACTATCTGCTGTTCCTGCGCATCACCCGCTGGCGGGGGCGCAGCCCGCGTTTGGCGCGTTTGTTCATGAACCGCATCTATATTGGCACGGTGCTGAGCGCCGGGGTGATCAGCTATTTCGCCCTTGGGATCGCGCTTCAGCAGGGGGCGACCACGCATTTCCTGCCGCTGTTCTTCCTTTTTGCCGCGGCGCTTTTCGCCTCGATGAACAACCACCATATCCTGCCGGTGCTGATGCTGCGGCTTGCGATCTATGGCGCGACATTCCTTTTCATCCCGATCTGGGACATCGTGCGCACGGGGGCGAGCATCGAATCCGAGCTTTGGACCCAGTTGTTCACCGTGGTCTTCGTGCTCTACTTCATCGTCGATTGCTCTCGCATCTTCCTAAAGATGTACCGCACCAATCTACGCCAGCTTGAAGAGCTGAAGGTCGAGCATGAGAAAACCAAGATCGCGTTCAAGGTGAAGACCGAGTTCGTCTCTACCATCAGCCATGAGCTACGCACGCCGATGACTTCGATCAAAGGCTCGCTGGATATGGCCTGCGCGGGGGTTTTGGGCGAAATGACCCCCCAGATGGAGAAGGTCTTGAAGATCGCGCAGCGCAACTCGGCGCGGCTGACCTCTATCATTAACGAGATTCTCGACCTGCAAAAATTCGAGGCGGGGAAAGTCAGCTTTGATATCGAACCGCTTGAGGTGCAGACCATCATCGAAGACGCGATTGAGTTGAACCAATCCTTTGCAGGCAACCTTGGCGTGACGCTGCGCTATGCCAAACCGTCGGAGCCTGCGGGGATCGCCACGGATGAAAAGCGCCTGCAACAGGTGATGTCCAACCTGCTGTCGAACGCGGCCAAATTCTCGCCCGCCGGGTCGACGGTCAAGGTCACCTCGGTCAACCTTGGCGACAAGGTGCGGATCAGCGTGATCGACGAGGGGATCGGCCTTGCCGAATCCGAGCGCGAGAAGGTCTTCGACGAATTCTCGCAGATCGATTCCTCGGACCAGCGGGCCGTCGGCGGCACCGGGCTGGGGATGAACATCTCGAAACGGATCATCGAAGCTTTGGGCGGGCAGATCGACTATTTCAAGAACGACGGCCCCGGCACGACCTTCTATATCGATATGCCCTTGGGCAATGGTACGGGGAAGGAATTGCCCCATGGGATGGCTGTCAAAGACATGGTGAATGGCGAGGGGCCGATTGGGGATGAACCCTCCGAAAAGCCAGACGGAGAGCGCGCAGCGGCGTAAGTCGCGAGCACCTCGCTGCCCGGCCCCTCGGCGCGGGCGACATCTGCCCTCACCGCAAGGACAATCTGAAACGGAAAAGGGGGCGGCATTTCTACCGCCCCCGCATTCGGGTCGTCAGTTTGACGCGGTCACGCCACCAACTGCCAGATCACACCCGCAAAGATCGCTCCGACGAAGGCAAAGCCGATATAGGCGGCGAAGACATGCGGTTTGACCAGTGCCCAGACCGCGATGGCCGCCGGAATGCAGCTTACCCCGCCCGCCACGACAAAGGACATGGCCGCGCCTTGGGTCATCCCTTGCGCCAGCAGCGCGTCGATCAGGGGCACGGCGGCATAGCCATTCAGGTAGGCCGGTGCGCCCACGAATGCGCCCAGAATGATCGGCATGATCCCGGTGCCGCCCAAGACATTGGCGATCCATTCCGCGGGCACATAGGTCAGCATGAGGGCTTCGACCACATAGGCGAGGGTCAGCCATTTGACGAGGAACAGCGCATTGGTCAGCGCCGTGTCGGCAAAGCTCGCGCGGCGCTCGGCCTCTTGCCAGAACTTCCAGACCGGCGCGCCGGAGAAGGGTTTGGCCGAAGAACAGCAGCTGCTTTTCGCGGGCTGGGGGCGGAGGGGGTCGTTGAAAATCGGCGTGCGGGACAGGGCCATGACGGTGAAACCCCCAAACATGCCGACGCCAAGCGCCGCGATGGTTTTCGCCAGGGCGAAGTCGAAGCCGAGCGTGCCTGAGGTGATCGCGAACATCGCCGGGTCCATCAGCGGGGAGGCCAGCCAAAAGGCCATCACCGCGCCGAGCGGGGCGCCGACAGCCAGCAGCGCGGCGATGAAGGGGATCACCTCGCAACTGCAAAAGGGGGACAAGCCGCCGAGCGCCGCTGCCATTACCACCATCCGCGCCGGGTTGCCTTCGAATGCGCGGGCAAGCAGGCTCTCCGCCCCGCTGGCTTTGAGATAGGCTACGGCCAGCACCGCGAAGGCGATGAAGGGGGCGGTGTGCAAAAGCGCCTCGGACGCGAAAATGACTGTTGGCATGACCTGTGGCGGATCCAGCAGTGCGATCAGGGCCAAAAGCGCCAGCGTGATGCCCCAAGCGCCTTTCAGAAATGCCAAACGGTGCAACGCGGGGAGGGTTTGTGTGGTATCAGCCATGGTTATGCTCCGTGCAGCCGTCGATTGCGTCCGCGCAGCATTCGGTCAGCAGGAAATTTGCCAAGGCTTGCACCTCTTCATAGGCGACGGCGGCGCAGATGGTGCTGCGGCCTTGTTTTTCCTGTTTCACCAGACCGGCAGAGGCCAAGAGTTTCAGGTGATGTGTCAGGGTCGAGCCGGTCACGCCGGTGCGTTCGCCCAGCGTGCCGATGTTCAGCCCCTCTGATCCGGCGCGCACCAGCGTGCGCAGCACCAGGAGGCGTTGTTCCGATCCAAGCGCCGCAAAGCTGCTGGCGGCGAGGGTGAGGGCGGGGGTTGAGGATTCTTGTTTCATGATTCTAGAAATATCGAAACGTCAGCGCGATGCAAGGTTTATTTCGATAATTATTGAAGTGACCGCCCGCGGCCCTTTATCTTTTGGCCCTACCGCTTATCTCCTGCTCATGAAGGATATCCGAGATGATCTGGCGGCCTGCCGCCTTTGTGCCGGGCGTTTCGCCGTGACCGCCACCCAGCATCGCCCGCGGCCCATCGTCTGGTTCAAACCCGGCGCGCGGCTGCTGATCGCCAGCCAAGCGCCCGGCAAACGGGTGCATGAGGCGGGCAAGCCGTTCTGGGATATGTCCGGCACCCGCCTGCGCGACTGGCTGGGGCTGGATGAGGCGACATTCTATGATCGCGACAGGGTCGCCATCGTGCCGATGGGCTTTTGCTTTCCGGGCTATGACGCCAAGGGCAGTGACCTGCCACCGCCGCGTATCTGTGCGCAGACTTGGCGCAAACCGGTGCTGGAGATGCTGCCCGATCTGCGGCTGACGGTGCTGATCGGGGCCTATGCGATGAAATATCACCTCCCCGGATTTCGCAACGTGACCGAGGCCGTGGCCGGCTGGCGGGATCATCCGCCGGGGGTCTTTGCCTTGCCTCATCCGTCGTGGCGCAATACCGGATGGTTGAACAAGAATCCCTGGTTCGCGGAAGAGGTCTTGCCCCGTCTGCGCGCCGCCGTGTCCGAGGTGATGAATGACCGACCGCCAAACTGACCCCAAGACCGAGCCGACCCCGCTCGACCAAGCTCATGCCGCGATGACCTCCGCCCCCGACAACGACGCGGCGCGGCTGCGTTTTTACGAGCGTATTGCGGATGTCGAGCTTTTCATGCTGCTTGAGGATGAGCCGCAGGGCGATCAGATCAGCCCGGTGCTGCTTGACGATAGCTATGTCATGGTCTTCGACCGCGCGGCGCGGCTCTCGGCCCATGTGGGGGAGGCATCTTCTTATGTGGCGCTCTCGGGCCGTGCGATTGCCGCGATGTTGGAGGGGCAGCCTCTGGGCATGGCGGTCAACATCGGCGTGGCCCCGTCCGAGATCCTGCTGCCTGCCGAGGCGATGGACTGGCTGCGCAACACCCTGGCCCATGCGCCGGGCGAGGTGGAGGCGGGCATCGACCGCGTGTTCCCGCCGCAGGGCTTGCCCGAGACGCTGATCGCCGCGATTGATGCGAAATTGGCGACGGCCACCGGCATGGCGGCGGGGGCCTTCCTTGTCGGTGTCGAATACAGCGGCGGCGGGCGCGGGCATCTGCTGGCCTTCGTCGGTGCGATCCCCCGCGCGCAAGACGCGCTGGTGCGCGCTGCGTCTGAGGCGCTGACCTTTTCAGGGATCGAGGCGGGAGCGATGGATGTCGGCTTCTTCGGCCCCAATGACGCGGTGGTCGAGAAGCTGGCCCGCGTCGGCCTGCGTTTTGACCTGCCGCAGATGGAGCCTTTGCAGAACACGCCCCGGATGGCCCCGGGCAGCGATCCGGCGAAACCGCCGAAGCTGCGCTGATCTAGGCCTCAGGCAAGAAAAAGGCGGGCAGGGCACTCAAGCCCGCCCGCCTTTTTTTGTTTTATCCTGACCGTCTCAGCGGCGGCGGTCGCGCCGGGCGCTCATCGGTTGGAAGGCGACGCCGACATGGGCCTCGCAATAGGGTTTGCCCTGCTGCACGGGCAGGCCGCAGAACCAGAAATCATCGGTCGCCGGGTCGCCCACGGGCCATTTGCAGGTGCGTTCGGTAAGTTCCATCAGGCCGATCTTCTTGGCCTTCTTCTCGACTTCGCTGACCTTGGCAAGCGCCTCGGGGCTGATCTCATTCGCCGACGGCTGCGGCGGCAGGGGTTGGCCTGCGGGGATGATCTGCTTGCGTGCGGGCAGGTTGGGCTTGGGTGCCGGGGCTGCGGCGGGCTCTTCGGCTTCGGGCGCGGGGGCGGCTTCGGCCTCCGGCTCGGGCGCGGCTTTGGCGGCGGGCTTTGCCTTGGCCTCGGCCTTGGGGGCTGCGGGCTTGGCCTTGGGCTCCGGCTTGGCAGTCGCTGCGGCGGCGGCAGGCGCGCCCGCGGTGCGGTTCGACAGGCCCAGACGGTGCACCTTGCCGATCACGGCGTTGCGCGTCACCCCACCCAGTTCCTTCGCGATCTGGCTGGCGGACTGGCCTTCGCCCCACATCTTTTTCAGTGTCTCTACGCGCTCATCAGTCCAGGACATACGGGGTTCCCCAGTTAAAAAGCGGCCCCCTAGCCCGGACCGCTTTGTCAGTGTATCGGCCCCCATTTTATCTTCTGGGGCCGCAGGTGCAAGCGCCGATGCCCTCTGGGCACGGGGCGCTGCGATTGGGGCTTTACGTGGGGGATGAAGGGCCGCTATGCAAGAGCCATGATCAAATCTGCCGCATATTCCATCCGACGACGCTTCGTCCGATAACATGGTGCCCCCCTTTGGGGCGGCGTGATGGCCTGATCTCGCGGCATGCGTGCTGCATCCTTTCAAAAACAAGCAAATCCCATTGACCCTGCGCCAGCCCCATGCCCTTTTACCGGCGTGACACGGCCCTCTTTCAAGGACAAACAGATGATCCCTTCCGTTCTGCCAACCTATAATCGCGCTCCTTTGACCTTCGTCAAAGGCGAAGGCACTTGGCTGATCGAGGCGGATGGGCGACGTTTTCTTGATCTGGGCGCGGGGATCGCGGTGAACGCGCTTGGCCATGCGCATCCGGCGCTGGTGAAGGCGCTGACCGATCAGGCGCAGGCGCTGTGGCATACCTCGAACCTCTACCACATTCCGCAGCAAGAGGCGCTGGCCGACCGGCTGGTGGCCGAGACCTTTGCCGACACCGCCTTCTTTTGCAATTCGGGGACCGAGGCCTGCGAACTGGCGGTGAAGATGGCGCGCAAGTATTTCTATGAGGCGGGCCAGCCCGAGCGGGTCGAGATCATCGCCTTCAACGGGGCCTTTCACGGCCGCTCTTCTGCCGGGATCGCGGCGGCGGGGTCTGAGAAGATGACCAAAGGCTTCGGCCCGCAACTGCCGGGTTTCGTGCATCTCGACCTCGGCGACAGCGCCGCGCTTGAGGCCGCCATCACCGACAAGACCGCCGCCATCATGGTCGAGCCGGTACAGGGCGAGGGCGGTATCCGCGCCCTGCCGGATGCCGAGTTGCAACAGATGCGCGCGCTTTGCGACGCCCATGGGCTCTTGCTGATTTGCGATGAGGTGCAATGCGGCGTGGGCCGGACCGGGCGGCTCTTTGCCCATGAATGGGCCGGGATCACCCCCGACATCATGATGGTCGCCAAGGGCATCGGCGGGGGTTTCCCGCTGGGCGCGGTTCTGGCCACGGAGAAAGCGGCCTCGGGCATGACCGCAGGCACCCATGGCTCGACGTATGGCGGCAACCCGCTGGGCTGTGCCGTGGGCTGCGCCGTGCTGGATGTGGTGGCCGACGCGGCCTTTCTGGCCGAGGTGAGCCGCAAGGCGGGGCTGCTGCGTCAGCGTCTCGAAGGGCTGGTTGCTGAGCACCCGGAGGTCTTTGAGGAGGTGCGCGGCGCGGGGCTGATGCTGGGGCTGAAATGCAAAGTGGCGAATGCCGATGTGGTCGCCTCGGGCTATGCCCATGAGCTGATCACCGTGCCCGCCGCCGACAATGTGATCCGCCTGCTGCCGCCGCTGACCATTTCCGACGATGAGATTGCCGAGGCGGTGACCCGCCTTGACGCCATCGCGCGTGACCTGACCCCGGCCTGAGCGCCATTCACCCCAAAACATTCCTCGGGCTTTCAAGGCCGTGGCCTTGGACCCCGCAAGACAGAGACGACAGATGAACCATTTCCTCGATATCCACCAAACCGACCCCGCCGATCTGCGGCAGATCATCGACAATGCCGCCGCCATGAAAGCCGCGCGTAATGGCCGCCCGCGCGGCGCACCGGATGATGACCAGCCGTTGAAAGATCACATGGTCGCGCTGATTTTCGAGAAGCCCTCGACCCGGACGCGTGTCTCCTTCGACGTGGGCGTGCGGCAGATGGGCGGGCAGACCATGGTGCTTTCGGGCGCCGATATGCAGCTTGGCCATGGTGAGACCATCGCCGACACCGCCCGCGTGCTGTCGCGCTATGTCGATATGATCATGATCCGCACTTTCGAAGAGCAGACCCTGCTGGAGATGGCGGAATATGCCACCGTGCCGGTGATCAACGGTCTGACCAACCGCACGCATCCCTGCCAGATCATGGCCGACATCCAGACCTTTGAGGAACACCGCGGCCCGATCAAAGGGCGCAAGGTGGTCTGGTCGGGCGACGGCAACAACGTCTTCGCCAGTTTCGCGCATGCGGCCAAGCAGTTCGACTTCGACCTTGTCTTCACCGGGCCGGAGCCGCTCGACCCCGAGCGCGCGCTCGACGGGCTTTATACGACCGAGCGCGATCCCCAGAAGGCCGTGGAGGGTGCCGATCTGGTGGTCACCGATACTTGGGTCAGCATGCATGATCCGCAATCGGCGCGGGAGCGGCGGCACAATCAGCTGCGCGGCTATCAGGTGAACGATGCGCTGATGGCGCTGGCGAAGCCGGACGCGCTTTTCATGCATTGCCTGCCCGCGCACCGCGATGACGAGGCGACAAGCTCGGTCATGGATGGGCCGCATTCGGTGATCTTTGACGAGGCCGAGAACCGTCTGCACGCGCAGAAAGCCGTCATGCGCTGGTGTCTGGGCGCATGAGCGACGGCCCCCGCATCGTTGTTGCGGGCGCGGGGGCGGTGGGCTGCTTTGTCGGCGGGCTGCTGGCCAGTGCGGGGCATGCTGTGACCCTGCTGGCGCGGCCCCGCATTCAAGCCGAAATCCGCACCCATGGGCTGACCCTGACGGATTTCGGCGGCATGGCGCGCTACCTGTCGGCCGATGATCTGAGCCTTGCGGGCGATGAGACCTGTCTGCGCGATGCGGATATCGTGTTGGTCACGGTCAAGTCGCGCGACACCGAAGACATGGCCCGTCTGATCGCCCGCCACAGCGCGCCCGGCGTGCAGGTCATCAGCCTGCAAAACGGCATGGGCAATCGCGCGGTTCTGGCGCAGCACCTGCCGCAGCATGACCTGCGCGCGGGGCTGGTGCCGTTCAATGTCGTGGCCATGGGGCAGGGTTGCTACCACAGGGCAAGTTCGGGCGATCTGGTGATCGAGGGTGGCCCCGCCGATCTGGCCGCGCGGTTGTCGCTGCCGGATCTGAAGGTTGTGGAGCACGCCGATATCACCGCCTTGCAATGGGGCAAGTTTCTGATGAACCTCAATAACGCGCTGAATGCGCTGAGCGGCCTGCCGTTGCAGGCCCAGTTGCAGGATCGCGCATGGCGCCGTCTGATGGCTGATCAATGGGCCGAGGCGCTGGCGGTTCTGCGCGCCGACAAGATCCGCCCCGCCATGACCACGCCGATCCCGGCTCGATTGGTCCCGACGTTCTTGCGCCTGCCGACGCCGATTTTTACCCGCGTCGCCGCCGCTATGTTGCAGATCGACCCGCAGGCGCGGACCTCCATGGCGCAAGACCTCGCCGCGCGCCGCCCGACCGAGATCGACGCGCTCCAAGGCGAGGTGCAGCGCCGCGCGAGGGCGCTTGGCCGCGCGACGCCGGTGACGGATATGGTGCTGCGGGTGATGGGTTGGGCAGAGCTTGCAGGCGAAGGGCTGCCGCATTTGCCGGTCGCCGCGCTGCGGGCCGAAATGGCGGCAGGGCAGGACCGGCAAGACGGGTGAGGCGCCCCCGCGCCTGACCTTAGTTCACGAAGGCGTTGAGCACCCAAAAGACGATGCCAGAGAGCAGCGCCGCAGCAGGCACGGTGATCACCCAAGCCGCGACGATGGTCATGAAATGCGAGCGGCGCACCAGTTTACGGCGGCGGCGCTCTTCCTTGGCGATGCGCTTGACCTCACCGGTCTTGGCCCCGATCCGGCGCAGCCGGCGCTCCATATGCCATTCGCGGTAAAAGCCCACGCCAAAGACCCCGCCCACGGCGATATGGGTCGAAGACACGGGCAGGCCCAGCCACGACGCCACGATCACCGTGATCGCCGCTGAAAGCGCTACGCAATAGGCGCGCATCGGGTTCAGCTTGGTGATCTGGCTGCCGACCATGCGGATCAGTTTCGGCCCGAACAGGAACAGACCAAAGGAGATGCCGAAGGCCCCGATGATCATCACCCATGTGGGAATGCTCACCTTATCCTCGAAACCGCCGAACTCGGTCGCATGGACGATCGCCGCCAGCGGGCCGACCGCATTTGCCACGTCATTGGCCCCATGGGCAAAGCTGAGCAGGGCCGCAGAGAGCACCAGCGGCAGGCCAAAGAGCGTTTTGACCGAGCGGTTGCGGTTCTCCATCCCTTCCGAGGCGCGGCGGATCAGCGGGGCGGAGATGGCATAGACGACCAGCCCCGTCACAAGCCCGATGATTAGGGCGACCGGCATATCGATGCTGATGATCTTTTTCAGCCCCTTGAGCGCCAGATAGGCGGCAAAGACACCGGCCATCAGCCCCACCAGCACCGGCACCCAAGTGCGCGAGGCGGCGATTTTGTCGTCTTGGTAGAGGATGCGCGCCTTGATGAAGGCCAAGAACATCGCCGCTACGGCGCCGCCCAAAACGGGCGAGATCACCCAGCTTGCGGCGATCATGCTCATCGAACTCCAGTTCACCGCGCCAAGGCCCGCAGCCGCGATGCCCGCGCCCATGACCCCGCCCACGACCGAGTGGGTGGTCGAGACCGGCGCGCCGACCCATGTGGCAAGGTTGACCCAAAGCGCGGAGGAGACCAGCGCCGCCATCATCGCCCAGATAAAGATGCGCGTGTCCGCGACACTCGCCGGGTCGATGATGCCCTTGGAAATGGTCGAGACGACATCGCCCCCCGCCAGCAAGGCCCCGGCGGATTCGCACAAGGCCGCGATGACGATGGCGCCGCCCATGGTCAGCGCATTAGCCCCCACGGCGGGGCCCATGTTGTTGGCCACGTCATTCGCGCCGATGTTCACCGCCATATAGGCGCCAAAGACCGCCGCGGCGATCACGACAAAGCTGGAGGGCTGTTGCCCGAAGATTACCGCCGCAACGGCACCTGCCACCACGATAAAGGCCAGCGCGATGCCCGGCGCCACAAGGGGGCGGGCGACATAGGTCGCGGCCAGTTCGACTTGCGAAATGCGGTTGAGGTCCTTGTCCAGTGTCTTCCACTGGCTGCCCTGCGGTTCCGTTGCCATTCCTGTATGATCTCCGATCCTAACGTTCAGCGGGGGGTGACATAAGGCTACCGAGGGCGCAAGTCACCCTGTCACAAAATTGTAACATCCCGAAACGGGCAGGGGGCGGCAATGGGGCAGGGGGGATATGGCACCGGACAGCGGCCCGGTGCCGGAGGGGCTTAATGGAAGGCGGATAAGATTGCTTTAAGATCAGGCTCATCCACGAGTTCCGATGCCTCTTGCGGGGTAAACCACGCGCGTTTGCGCATGCCCGCTTCGGGGTATTCCTCGCTCAGATCGCGGACGCGGGTGAGGTAGACCTGTGTGGTCACGGGCACGGTCAAACCTTCGCCGAGACCCTTGTCATAGTCGAAAATACCCATTGGATCGGATTCGATATCCGCTTTGGTCACCCCGGCCTCTTCCCATGCTTCCTGCAAGGCGGCCCCGGCACCGTCCAACCCGTCGATCGGCCAGCCCTTGGGCAAAATCCAGCGACCCGTGTCGCGGCTGGTGATCAGCAGGACCTTTTTGCCCGCCTCGGTGTCGCGGTAGCACAGGGCGGCAACCTGCACACGGCGGGGACGTTTGAAAATAGGAAGGACCATATCCTCCCATGCGCGTCTAAATACTTGTGTCATTACAGAACTATGCCTCGGTCGGGTGTTTTTCTTGTTATCCGCACATTATATAGTCTTCCCGAACGCAAATCAAACTGCGGCCTGCCGGATAGGCGGGCTTGGCAGTATGACAGGCTAGAAATGAGGCATGATCGTTATGGCAACTGGCACGCAGGCGGACGGGGGCGCGGCACAGGGCGCAGGCGCCGATATCGGGGTATACGGTCTGGGGACCATGGGCTCGGCACTGGCGCTGAACTTGGCCGACAATGGATTTACCGTGGCGGTGAGCAACCGCGAGGCCGATTGGATCGCGCCGTTCCTTGATGAGGCCGGACCGCTGGCCGAGCGCCTGATCGGGACCGAGCGGCTTGAGGATTTCGTCGCCGCCATCGCCCGCCCGCGCAGCATTCTTTTCATGATCCCCTCCGGCGCGCCGGTCGATGCGATGATTGAGGCGATCAAACCGCTGCTGAATGAGGGCGACACTTTGATCGACGGCGGCAACGCCGATTTCCACGACACCCGCCGCCGCAGTGCCGAACTCGAAGGCACGGGGCTGCATTTCGTCGGCATGGGCGTGTCGGGTGGCGAGGCCGGGGCGCGCAATGGCCCGTCGATGATGGTCGGCGGCAGCGCGCATTCTTGGACCCAGTTCAAACCGATGGCCGAGAAGATTGCCGCGCAATTTGAGGGCACGCCATGCGTGGCGCATCTCGGCCCCGACGGGGCGGGGCATTTCGTCAAAACGGTGCATAACGGCATCGAATATGCCGACATGCAGATGATCGCCGAAGTCTACGGCCTGCTGCGCGATGCGGGCGGGCAGGGCGCGGTTGAGATTGGCAACCTCTTTGCCGACTGGCGTAAGGGGCCGCTGAACTCCTATCTGATCGAAGTCTCGGCCGCCGCGCTTTTGTCGGTCGACACTCAGACCGGCACGCCGATGGTCGATGTGATCCGCGATCAGGCCGGGCAAAAGGGCACCGGGCGCTGGACCTTGATCGAAGCGCTCAAGATGGGGCAATCGGCCAATACCATCGAAGCCGCCGTCGGCGCGCGCGGTTGGTCGAGCGAGAAGGCTGTGCGCGAAATGGCCGAGCCGCTGCTGCCCGAAGGCGTGCAGGACGCGCCGCTGCCCGAGGTGGCGGATCTGGAGATGGCACTTTTGGCGGGACGGATCATCGGCCACGCGCAGGGCTTTCGCATCCTTTCGGCGGCATCGGAGGAGTTTGGCTGGTCGCTCGACATGGCGCGTATCTCCGAGATTTGGCGCGCGGGTTGCATCATCCGTTCGGCGCTGCTGGACGAGTTTGCCGCTGCCTTCCGGGGCGAATTGCCCGGTGGGCATCTGATCCTCGCCCCCGCGATGCGCAAACGTTTGGAAGAGAGCATTCCGGCGCTGCGCCGGGTCGTGGCGGCGGGCGCATTGCTCGGTGTCGCGCTGCCCGCGCTGTCGGCGGCGCTGGCGTGGTATGACAGCATGCGCCGGGCGCGGGGCACGGCGAATATGATCCAAGCGCAGCGCGATTTCTTTGGCGCACATGGGTTTGAGCGGATCAGTGAAGAGGGGAAATTCCACGGGACGTGGACGCCTCTGCCGTAAGAGGGCTTATAGGTCCGGAAACAAGCCAAAGGCGCCGGACCATCGCCTGCCCGCCCGGTCGGGGAGGCGAACTCGCCAGGGGCGGTGTCCTCTGGGTAACGCGCCCCTAGGCTGCACGATAAAGTGGCATGAACCGACTGAAGCATCGCCACCCTGCGGGCAGGCGATTGTCCTCGTCACGCCTTAGCGAACGGGTCCACCGGATAGCTCACATGCGCCAAATATAACCCCTGCGGCGGGCAGACTGGCCCGCAGGCAGCCCGATCCTTCGCCGCAAGTGCTGCACCCATATCCGTCACGCTCCAAGACCCCGCGCCGACACGCTCCAGCGAACCGACGAAACTGCGCACCTGATTGTGCAGAAAGGACCGCGCGCGCACGTCGAAATGATACTCCGTCCCGGTCATGGTCTCGACCTGCGAGACCTGTAACCGGTCGAGCGTTTTCACCGGGCTTTCCGCCTGACAAACGGTCGAGCGGAAGGTGGTGAAATCATGCTTGCCCACCAAAAGATCCGCCGCCGCCTGCATGGCCGCGACATCCAGCCGATGTTTGATCTGCCAGACCAGTCCCGCTTGATGCACCGCCGGGGCGCGGCGGCTGAGGATGCGGAAGTGGTAGCGCCGCTCAAGCGCCGAAAAGCGGGCGTGAAAATCCTCGGGCGCCAGCGCGCAATCGGTGATCGCGATGGGCTGCGGCTTGAGGTGATAGTTCAGCGCCTCGCCCAGCCGGAAGGGCGACCAATCGCGGGCCATGTCGCAATGCGCGACCTGCGCCAGCCCATGCACCCCGGTATCGGTACGCCCGGCGGCGGCGATGGTGTGGTCACCGGGTTCCAGCTTGGCCAAAGCGGCTTCGATCGCGCCTTGCACTGTGGGCTGGTCAACCTGACGCTGCCACCCGTTGTAGGGCGCGCCGTGGTATTCGATTTTCAGGGCATATCTGGGCATGACCGGGGCCTTAGCGCGGGCGGGCGCTTCTGGCAATCCCTGCCTGCCGGCCCTATGTTGAGGCCAAAGAAAGAAGGACGGGCGCAGCTTTGGGTATCACAGGCATTGCCGACGGGATTTGGCGGCAGTTTGAGAATGTCACCGACACGGTGGGCGAGACCTTTTTCGAGCCGGTGATCCGGCTTGGGGTCACGGGGCTTGCGCGTTCGGGCAAGACGGTTTTCATCACCTCGCTGGTGGCCAACCTGCTGGACCGAGGCCGGATGCCGGGGCTGCTCGCGGCCTCTGAGGGGCGGATTGAGGCGGCGTTTCTGCAGCCCCAGCCTGACGATACCGTGCCCCGGTTCGAGTATGAGACCCACCTCGCCGCGCTGACCGGAAAGACGCCCCATTGGCCCGAAAGCACGCGCGCGATTTCGGAACTGCGGCTTTCGCTCAAGGTGCGGCCCAATGGGTTGCTGGCGGGCTTTCAAGGGCCGCGCACCCTGCATCTGGATATCGTGGATTACCCCGGCGAATGGCTGCTGGATCTGGCGCTGATGGATGTCACCTATGCCGAATGGTCGGTGCAAGTCATTGAACGCATCGCGTCGCGTGAAGAGGCGGCGGGCTACCGCGCGCTGGCCGAGCAGACCGATCCTCATGCCGAGTTGGAGGAAACCACCGCCCGCAGGCTTGCCGACAGCTTTGCCGACTATCTGCAAACCGCCCGCGCCAATGGCTATTCCGACTGCACGCCGGGGCGCTTTTTGCTGCCCGGTGACCTTGCGGGCTCACCGGTGCTGACCTTCGCGCCACTGCCGGGATCGGAAGGCGCGCCGCGCAAATCGCTGATCCGCGAAATGGCGCGGCGGTTCGAGGCCTATAAGAAACAGGTGGTGCAGCCCTTCTTCCGCGATCACTTTTCGCGGATCGACCGGCAGGTGGTGCTGGTCGACGCACTTGGCGCCATCCACCAAGGGCCGCAGGCGGTCGAAGACCTGCGCGGCGCCATGGCCGATATTCTGGGCGCGTTCCGGCCGGGGACGAACAACTTTCTGAGCACGCTCCTGCGGGGCAAACGGGTCGAGAAAATTCTTTTTGCCGCGACCAAGGCCGACCATCTGCACCACAGCCAGCATCCCCGACTGAGCGGTATCATGCAGGCGCTGATCCGCGAGGCGCGGGATCGGGCGCAATATGCGGGGGCGGGCACGCGGGCCATGGCCATCGCCAGCCTGCGCGCCACGACCGAAGACGTGATGACCCATGGGGGAGAGCCGCTCGACGTGGTGCGCGGCACGCTTTTGAACGAGGATGAGACGCGCGGGCGGCAGGCGGCATTCTATCCCGGTGAACTGCCCGAAGACCCGGCCCATCTGCTGACCCCCGCACGGCAGGGCGCGCAGGAATGGCTGGGGGCGGATTATCAGATCATGCGCTTTGTCCCTGCGGTGTTGGACCTGCGCCCCGGCGATGGGCCGCCGCATATCCGGCTCGACCGTGCGGCGGAATTCCTGATTGGGGACCGGCTGTGAGTGCGGTTGTGACAGGCCCCGCCACCCTGCGCCCGGCGCAGCCCCTCGACGCAGGCGCCGTGGGCGGCATCATGAGCGATTTCGCCCGAAACACAGCGTGGTTGCCCCGCATTCATACCGGTGCCGAGGATATCGCCCATGCCGATGCGATGATCGCCCGGGGCTGGATCACGGTGGCCGAGCGGGAGGGCCGCGTGGCTGGTTTCGCGGCCTGCGAGGGCGGCGCATTGGACGCACTATTTGTGGCGCAATCGGCGCGGGGGCAGGGCATCGGCTCGGCCCTTCTGGGCGCGTTAAAGACGCGGCATAGGTCGCTGACCTGCTGGACCTTTCAGGCCAATGCGCGGGCCATCGCATTCTACCGCCAACACGGGTTTGCCGAGACCGCGCGCAGCGATGGCAGCGCCAATGACGAAGGGCTGCCCGATTTGACATTGCACTGGCAAAGGGAGGCCGCCTGATGGCCCGCGGACCGATCCTGTTCGACCTTGAGGAAGACGCCAAGCCGCAGCCCTCGGTCGCCGATGCGCCGGCGGTGCCCGAGTTGGACCTCGAGGCTCCACCGCCCAAGGGCCAAGCGATGCAGATCGCCGCCCGGCTCGCGGCGCGCAAACCGTCGCGCTTGGTGCGGCTGTTCTGGGCGCTGGCGGGGGCATTGGTCACGGCGCTGGTGTCGATCGCGGCTTGGACTTTTGTCACAGACCTGATGGCGCGCTACCCGCTGCTGGGCTGGGCGATGACGCTGCTGATCGGGGCGTTTTTGCTGGTCCTGCTGCTGCTGTCGCTGCGCGAAATGGCGGCTTTCGGGCGGCTGGCGCGGCTTGACGGGCTGCGCCATGATGCGGGCGAGGCGTTGGCGCAGGGGGATCTGACCGCCGCGCGCAGCGTCACTGACCGGCTTGAGGCGCTTTACAAACACCGTGAGGATACCCGCTGGGGCCGCGACCGGCTGACGGAGCTGCGGGGCGATCAATTCGACGCCGAAGCGCTGCTGGGGCTGGCCGAAAGCGAGGTTCTGGCCCCGCTGGACCGTGCCGCCACCCGCGAGGTCGAGGCCGCCGCCCGGCAGGTCGCCGCCGTGACCGCGCTGGTGCCTCTGGCGCTGGCCGATGTCGCCGCGGCCCTTAGCAGCAACCTGCGCATGATCCGACGTATCGCCGAAATCTACGGCGGGCGCTCGGGCTTTTTCGGCTCGTGGCGGCTGACCCGCGCGGTGCTGTCGCATTTGGTGGCGACGGGGGCCGTGGCCGTGGGGGATGATCTGATCGAGCCGCTCTTGGGCGGGTCCATCGTCGCCAAGCTGAGCCGCCGTTTCGGCGAGGGCCTGGTGAACGGGGCGCTGACCGCCCGCGTTGGCGTGGCCGCGATCGAGGTCTGCCGCCCGCTGCCCTTTGCCCGCGAAAAACGCCCCGGCGTGCGGGGCATCATCAAATGCGCGCTGACCGGGGTGCTCGGCGAGGGCTGACCGATCACGCTGCCTCAACCGCTTCGCGCACCGCGCGCAACGGGTGCTGGATCAGGCTGGGCCAAGACGAGGCCTGCAACTCGGGGGCGTAGCCCCACCGCGCGGCCTCAGCCGCCTGTGCCTTCGTCATCTGCGTAGCTCCGGCGTAGGTCTGGTTTCCATCCGCGATGCCTTCGGGCAATGCCGCCTCAGGCAGATCGACAAAACGCGCGATGCGGCGCAGGGCGCGGGGGGCGTCGGCGACGATATCCTCGTAGCGCAGAACCATCACCGCATGCAGATAGGGGAGGTCATCCAGCATCTGCGCCTGCGCCGCGATCCAATGATCGATCAACGCCTGCGCCGGCGCATCTACCCATGACGCGACCGAGGCGGCGACGGCCTCAGGGTGGCGCAGGACGACGATGAATTGCGACATGGGAAAGAGCTGCTGCATCAGCCGCATGCGGGTCAGGTTCACCGGTGATTTTTCAACCCGCCATTGCAGGTCCGGGGCGAACCACGGCGCCCAGTCCTGCGCCAGCCGGGTCTTCGTCTCCAAACTATTAAGCGGATGCGCCTCGGTCAGATGTTCCTCAGGGTTGGTCGCGAAATGCATGGGCCGCCCGGATTGCGCCGTATGGGGGATGGCACCTTGCAGGTAGACCCCCTCATTCTCGGGCGCCGCCGATCCGGTGATGCCGCCCGCGCCGGGCAGGGCATTGGCCAAGCGGTTGACCAGCGAGGTGCCAGAGCGGTGCAGCCCGCCGATGAACAGATAACGCGGGGGAATTTCTGGGGGCATCTGGGGCGGCTCTGATTGGGGGAGAGAGAGGCGGGGTTCAATGGCAGGAAGCTAGGACGTCCAACCGCGCTGTCCAGCGATGTATGCATTAACATTTGTTATCGGAACGGATGGGCTGTGAGGGGGGTCACACCTCCATAAGGAGACCCATTCATGTTCATTTGTCACATTGCCCTCGGGGGCTGCCTCACGGCGCCGTCTGTCAACTATGGCGTGACCGAAGATACCGGCGGTCACATCGCCTATATCTTGGGGGCGGCCCGCGCGCAGGCGGCGCGGGGCGATGTGGATGCGGTGCAGATCGTGACCCGTGCTTTCGATGAACCGAGCCTTGGTGCCGTGCACGCCCAGACCGAGCAGCAGGTCAGCCGCAGCCTGTCGATCCGGCGGCTTTGGACGGCGGAGCGGGGATATCTCAGCAAGGAAAACCTCGCCGCGGAAATCCCCGCGTTGGTGGAGGCGTTCCTCGACGATCTGGCGCAGGCCAAACGGCTGCCGGATGTGATCCACGCGCATTTCGCCGACGCGGCGCAATTGGGGCTGGCGGCGCGGGCGCGGTTTGGCATTCCGGTGATCTATACCCCCCATTCGCTGGCCTTGAGCAAATCGGGGGCAGAGGTGGATGCCGCGCGGGTGTCGGCGGAGCGCCACGCGCTGTTGGAGGCCGATGCGGTGGTGCTTTCCTCGCGCGATGAGGCCGAGGTGCAGGTCGCGGCCTATGGGGCGGATGCGCAGGCGCGGGTGCACCGGGTCTCTCCGGGCGTATCGCTGCGCCGCCCGGCTGAGGCCGGGGCGGGCCGTGCCCTCTTGGCCGATCAGTTGAGCGACCCCGACCGCCCCACGCTGCTCGCCGTGGCGCGCCCCGTGGCCCGCAAGAACCTTGCGACCTTGGCGCGGGTTTATGCGCAAAGCCCCGCTTTGCAGGCGCGGGCGAACCTTGTGATCCTCGCTGGGCAGCATGGCGATGCGCTGCAGGCGAATGCAGAGGCCTGCGCGGAGCTGACCCGCCTGCGGGAGACGTTGGAGGTGCCGGAACTGCGCGGCAAGGTGGCGCTGCCGCCGAACCATACGCAGGGCGATGTGGCGGCCCTCTATGACCGCGCGGCGCAGACCGGTGGGGTTTTTGTTAACCTCGCACTGCATGAGCCCTTTGGCCTGACCATGTTGGAGGCGGCATCGCATGGCCTGCCGGTGGTGGCCACGCGCGAAGGCGGGCCCGCCGATATCGTGGCGGACCTTGGCCATGGTCTCTGCGTGCCGCCGCGTGACATGGATGCGATTGAAGCGGCGCTGTTGAAGCTGTTGGACGATCGCGCATTCTGGGCCGAGGCATCTGAGGCCGGGCGCGCCCATGTCGGGCGCTACGACTGGTCGAAATGGGCCGAGGACGTGCAGCACATCTGCGAGGATATCCGCCACGCCGGGCCGGTGACGATGCCTGCGCCTGTCCTGCTGGCCAGCGATATCGACAACACGCTGACGGGCTGCGCGCCATCCGCTGCCCTGTTCAACGCATGGATCGCCCGCGACCGACCGCTTTTTGCCGTGGCCACGGGGCGCAGCCTGCCGGAGGCCCGCCGTATCCTGCGCGATTGGAAACTGCCCAGCCCGCGCGTCTTTATCACCTCTGTTGGGACCGAGGTCTATCTGCCCGATGCCGAGGGGCGGCTGTGTCTGGATGAGCGTTTTGCCCAAAAGCTTGACGCCGGATGGGACCGGGCCGGGGTGGAGCGGGCGCTGAAGGACTTTGGCTTTAACTGGCAAGCGCCGGTTGAGCAGCGGCGGTGGAAGCTCAGCGGTTTCGGCGACATGCGCACCGCGCGCCGGTTGGAGCGGCATCTGGCCCGGCGCGGTGCTGCGGCGCAGATCGTGGCCTCGCATGGGCGGCTGATCGATGTTCTACCCTTGGCGGCGGGCAAGGGCCCTGCCGTCTGTGCCGCCGCGCGGCGGTTGGGCATGCCGATGGACCGGGTTGTGGTGGCCGGGGACAGCGGCAATGATTTCGATATGTTGCAGGCGGTGGAGGATGGCCCGGGCCGGGGCATCTTGGTCGGCAATGCGATGGACGGGCTGCGCGAACGTCTGAGCGGCAAACGGCTCTACCACGCCCGCGCGGCCCATGCGGCTGGGGTCTTGGAAGGGTTGGAAACCTTCGGCTTTGCCCTCAACGCGATGGAGCCGCCGGTGAAGATGGTGGCGCAATGACGCGGCCCATCGGTTACTTCGTCCATCATCAGGGCCGCGGCCATGCGGAGCGCTGTGCTGCGGTTGTCAACGCGCTGCCTGAGAGCCAGCCGGTGACCGTCTTCTGCGCGAAACCGGACATTTTCCCCGCCTTCCCCCGGGCGGTGGAGGTCATCACCCTTCCATCGCTTTTCGAGGCAACGGGGGCCGAGGACATCAACGACACCACCAGCGCGCCGGATACGGTGCATTGCGCGCCGCTTGGCTGGCCCGGCATCCGGCAGGCCATGGCGCAACTGGCCGCTTGGTTCGCCAGCGCCAATCCGGCGTTGCTGATCAGCGATGTCTCGGCGGAGGTGGCGCAGCTTGCCCGCATTTGTTCGGTGCCGCATGTGAAAGTGTTGCAGCATGGGCAGCGTGGCGATCCGGGGCATCAGGCGGCCTATGACGGGGCGGTCGGCTTGCTTTGTCCCGCCGCGAAAGCACTGGCGCAGCCGGACTGGCCCGCGCGGCATATGGAAAAAACGCATTTCGCCGGCGGCTTGGGCGTCGACGTAAAACGCCCCGATCCGGCGCGGCGCGCGATGTTGCGCGAAAGGCTTGGCGTCGGGCCAGAGCAGCGCATGGTGCTGGTCATGTCGGGCGGGGGCGGCACGGGTTTCGCCTCCGCCCCCTTCGGCATCGCGGCGCGGGCAATGCCCGAGACGGCTTTCATCACCATCGGGCGCATGGCGCGCGATTGGCATGCGACCGAGCCTGCCAACCTGCGCCATCACGGCTGGGTCCAAAACGCGGCGGATTATCTGGCGGCGGCGGATATGGTCGTGGCCTCGACCGGGAACACCACCTGCCACCAGATCCTCGCGGCAGAGACCCCGTGGCTTGCCGTGCCGGAGTGGCGCTATTTTGACGAACAGGTCGAAAAGGCCGAGGCGCTGGCGCGGGCGGGGGCAGCGCATCACCTGCCGCATTTCCCGTCTTCCGTCGCGGCATGGCGCCGCGCGATTCAAGACACCTTCGATGCCCATGACCCCGCCCTGCAACGTGCCTTGGTCAATGAGGATGCCGCCACAGAGACGGCCAATTGGCTGATCGGCCTGACCGACCAGCTGCTATTAGAAACACCCAAAGATACCGGAGACTTACATGACGTCGTTCACCCCATCCGAGCCTGAGAATACCACAGTTAGCGCGCTGACGCTCGCGCGGGGGCGGGCGGCGCATCTGCGCAATGTGATCCTTGGCCTGACCCGTCAGACCCGGCAGCCGGATGAGCTTGTGATCGGGGTCATGCAGGACACGCTTTACGACGACCTGCCTCAGACCGATTTCCCGATCCGGCAGGTGCAAGTGACGGGCAGTGAACTGCCCCTCTCACGCGCGCGCAATACCGTCGCGGCAGAGGCCAAAGGCGACTGTCTGGTCTTCCTCGACGTGGATTGCATTCCGGCGCCGGAGCTGATCGCCGACTATATGGGCTATGCGGTGCCGGGCAACGGGCTGATCATGGGCGAGGTCAACTACCTCCCCGCAGGCACGGCCACCGAAGGTTGGAGCTATCCGAAGTTGGAGGCCGTTGCCGTGCGCCATTCCGACCGTCAGGGGCCGCCCGCCGAAGGGCTGAAACGCTGCAACGATTACCGCTGTTTCTGGTCGCTCAACTTTGCCATCCACGGCGAAGATTGGGACCGCTCCGGCGGCTTTGACGAGCGTTTCACCGGCTACGGGGGGGAGGATACGGACTTTGGCCGAGAGTTGGACGAGCGCGGCGTGCCGATCCACTGGGCGAAGGGCGCGAAGGTCTTTCACCAGCATCACCCACATTGCATGCCGCCGATCCACCACATCCCGTCGATCCTGCGCAATACCGAGATTTTCGCCGACAAATGGGGTCATCGCACCATGAACCACTGGCTCACCGCCTTTCGCCTGATGGGGCTGGTGGGGAGCGACGGCGACGCGCTGGTGCAGTTGCGCGAGCCGGATGCGGATGACTTCGCGCTCTGCGAGCAGCAGTCGGACCAGCCTTACGCCAATACCGCTCGGGTGTTGCGTTATCTGCGCGGCGAAGAGCGGATCGCGGCGGAATGACCCTGCGCATCGCCATCGTCGGCCATATTCGCCACCCCATCGCCGCCCCCTTCAAGGGCGGCATGGAGGCTTTTACCCACGGTCTTGCCCGGATCTTGGCCGAACGCGGGCATGAGGTGACCCTATTGGCCAGCGAGGACAGCGCGGCGAGCCTGCCGCCGGGGGTGAAGCTGCTGCCGATCTGTGACGCGCATTATGACGCGCGTTTTCCGTGGCATGATTTTCACGGGACCGACGCGCTGAACGACCACCTCGACGCCTGCTATGCCCGCGCTGCGCGGCTCTTGCTGGACGGTGGCTTTGACGTGGTGCACAACAACGCGCTGCACCGCTTCCTGCCGCGCCTGTCGCGGGCGGAGCGGCTGCCGATGGTGACCTCGCTGCACATCCCGCCCTTCAAAGTGTTGCGCGGCGCGCTGATGGATGGGGCGGCGCCTTGGCATCTGTCCTCCGTCGTCTCGGCCCGGCAACGCGGCATCTGGTGGCCCAAGGGCGCGCCCGACACGGCGCATGTGGTGCACAACGGGATCGACCTTGACGAATGGCCGCAAGGCGGGCCGGGGGATGGCAGTGCCGTCTGGGCTGGGCGGATCACGCCGACTAAGGGCACCCATCTGGCGGCAGAGGCGGCGCAGATCGCAGGGGTGCCCCTGCGCATCTACGGCGTGGTCGAGCATCGGGATTACTTTAACGATATGGTAAGACCGCATCTTTATGGCGATGTGGCCTATGTTGGGCATCTGAAAACGGCGGCGCTTGGGGTGGCCTATGGGCGGGCCTCGGTGGCGCTCTTCACTCCACAGTGGGAGGAACCCTTTGGCCTTGCTGCGGTGGAAGCGATGGCGACGGGCCTGCCTGTTGCCGCGACCCCGCATGGCGCAGTTGAGGAGGTGCTTGGCGAGGCGGGTGTCATCGCGGCGGAGGATAGCGCGGCTGCCTTGGCGCAGGCGTTGCTACAGGCGCGCGATATCCCCGCCGAGGTGCCCCGCGCCCGTGTGGCACGGCTCTTTGATGCGCAGGCGATGGTGACGAAGTTCGAACGGCTCTATCACGCGGCCCGGGCGCAGAGGGATGTCGCGCTGCCGCGTAAAACCTATCCGGCGATTGCTTTGCAGGTGGAAGGTGCGCCGCAGCCTCTGGCAGAGGCGGGCTAAAACGCCGCTTCGGCTTGGGGCATATAGAGGTAGGCAGGCTCGAACTGGCCGACCTTATGCAGCCCCGCGCGGTCGTGGATCAGAAGTTTGCCGCCCGTCACAGCGCAGCAGCCATGTTCGCGCAGCTCACGCAGGGTGCGGCTGACATGGACCGAGGTGAGGCCGGTGGCATCGGCGATATCGGTCTGGCGCAGGCTGAAGGGCAGGCTCTGACGCTCCATCCCATGGGCGGCGGTCATGCGGGCATCGAATTCGCTCAGGAAATTCGCTACCCGCGCCAGCGCGCGCATGGCGCTGTTGCGCATCACCCAATGGCGGTGGATGGAGGCATCGACCAAGGTCATCAACCAGAGTTTCCGGGCCATCTCAACATCGCCATTGAGCAACTCGCGCAGCGGCTCATGCGAGATGATGGCGACATGGGTATCGGTCAGCGATATCACATCATGGTCGAGTTGCTTTAGCGGGAAGGCGTGCAGATCGACAAACTCGCCGGGGAATTGGAGGGCGACGAAGGTGCTGCGGGCACGCTGTCCGCGCGGCACGCTGCGGGCGATCAACCCATCGAGCAGCAACAGGCTGTGATCCAGAAAATCCCCCCTGCGACTGATCACGGTTCCGGGCGTGAAACGCTCGTGCTGGGTCATCAGCGGGGCAAGCTTGGCCCATTGCGCGCCGCTTAGATGGTCGACCATGCCTGACGGTTTTACGGCCATATCGTGATAAAAGGTGTCTTTGATGGTCACACGCAGGTCTTTCTGCCCATTAGAATTGTCGCGGGTTCCCCAAAACGGAGCCCGCGGAAATAAAGCTTTGTCGAATACCTTATGATGCTGTTTTCGCCGAAAAATTCAAGCGAAGGCCGGGGATCATAAAAAATGTTAAGTCCGGCGGGCGGCGACTCTGGCGGTGTTTTCAGCCCGATTGTCGCGCGTCTTCCGGGGCTTGTCGGGGCAGGGGGGGCTGTTTATAAGCGGGCCCATGACACGCCTCACCGCGATCATTATTCGAATTATATTCCCGGCGCTCTGAGCAATTGAGACGCCGGGCCGAGGTGCTTGAGCCATTCGCACCGACCGAGATTGAATAACCCCCCAAATGCCTAAAGGACGCCCCCCATGTGCGCCGAGACCCCCGACTACAAAGCTACGCTGAACCTGCCCAAGACCGATTTCCCCATGCGCGCCGGATTGCCCAAGCGCGAGCCCGGCTGGTTGGAGCGGTGGGAAAAGATCGGCGTCTATGACCGCCTGCGCGAGAAGGAGGGGCGGGAGCCCTTCACCCTGCATGACGGCCCGCCCTACGCCAACGGCAACCTGCACATCGGCCACGCGCTGAACAAGACGATCAAGGACATGATCGTCCGCTCCCACCAGATGATGGGCTATGACGCGCGCTACATCCCCGGTTGGGACTGCCACGGCCTGCCGATCGAGTGGAAGATCGAAGAGCAGTACCGCAAGAAGGGCCGCGACAAGGATCAGGTGCCGATCAACGAGTTCCGCGCTGAATGCCGCGACTTCGCCGCCAAATGGGTCGACGTGCAGCGCGAGGAGTTCAAGCGCCTCGGCATCACCGGCAACTGGGAAAATCCCTATCTGACCATGGACTTTCATGCCGAGCGGGTGATCGCCGAGGAATTCATGAAGTTCCTGATGAACGGCACGCTCTATCAGGGCTCCAAGCCCGTGATGTGGTCGCCGGTCGAGAAGACCGCGCTGGCCGAGGCCGAGGTCGAGTATCACGACAAGGAAAGCCACACCGTTTGGGTGAAGTTCAAAGTCGCAGATGTCAAAAAACAGGATCGGTTTTCCGAAGTGCCTGGCTACGACCCGGGGGATATGAAATATGAAATGGCTATTCAAATGGAGTATTCTGATAGCCAGCGGGCGAAGGATCTGATTGGCGCACACGTCGTCATTTGGACCACAACGCCTTGGACAATGCCTTCGAACAAAGCAGTGGTTTACGGCGAGGGCATCTCCTACGGTCTCTACGAAGTGACCGCTACGCCAGACGAATGCTGGGCCAATGTGGGGGATCGCTATCTGCTGGCCGACGATCTGGCGGCGGATGTCTTTGCCCGTGCCCGATTGGAAGACGGCATGTGGCAGCGCGTGCGCGGTGTCGAGAATGACGAACTGGCCAAAATCTCCCTCCTGCACCCGTTGGCCGGGGCCGAAGGGGCAAACGGCGAATGGGACGATCTGCGCGATTTCCGTGCGGCGGATTTTGTGACCTCGGACGAGGGCACCGGCTTTGTGCATTGCGCGCCGTCTCACGGTCTGGAGGAATACGAGCTTTACCGCGACCTCGGCATGCTGCCGCAGGTCATCACCTATAACGTCATGGAAGACGGCCGTTTCCGCGACGATCTGCCCTTCTTCGGTGGCAAGGCGATCCTCAAGCCGAACGGCAAGGAGGGCAACGCCAACAGCGCCATCATCGACAAGCTCGTGGAAGTCGGCGGCCTGCTGGCACGCGGCAAGATCAAGCACAGCTATCCCCATAGCTGGCGCTCCAAGGCGCCGGTGATCTACCGCAACACGCCGCAGTGGTTCGCCGCCATCGACAAGGAGGTCGGCGACGGTCTGGACCAGAACGGCACAACCATCCGCGAGCGTGCGCTCACTTGCATCGACAAGGTCAACTGGGTGCCGAAATCTGGGCGCAACCGTCTCCATTCGATGATGGAGGCGCGGCCCGACTGGGTGCTGAGCCGTCAGCGCGCCTGGGGCGTGCCGCTGACCTGCTTCGTGCGCAAGGGCGTGGCGCCCACGGACGAGAACTTCCTATTGCGCAACGACGCGGTGAACCAGCGCATCGTCGAGGCTTTCGAGGCCGAGGGGGCAGACGCTTGGTATGCCGAAAGCGCGAAGGAGCGGTTCCTTTCGGGCATCGTCGACCCGGCGGAGTTCGATCAGGTGACCGACATCCTCGACGTCTGGTTCGACAGCGGCTCGACCCATGCCTTCACCCTGCGCGACCGCGAGGACGGCACCGAGGACGGCATCGCCGATGTCTACATGGAGGGCACCGACCAGCACCGCGGCTGGTTCCATTCCTCGCTCTTGCAATCCGTCGGCACCACGGGCCGCGCGCCCTATCGCAATGTGGTGACCCATGGCTTCACGCTGGACGCCAAGGGCATGAAGATGTCCAAGTCCATCGGCAACACCATCGTGCCCGAAAAGATCGTGCAGCAATATGGCGCCGATATCCTGCGGCTCTGGGTGGCGCAGACCGATTACACCGCCGACCAGCGCATCGGGGATGAGATCCTCAAGGGCGTCGCCGACAGCTATCGCCGCTTGCGCAACACCATGCGCTACATGCTGGGCGCGCTGAGTGACTTTTCCGAGGCGGACCGGGTGGACCCGGCTGAGATGCCGGAACTTGAGCAGTGGGTGCTGCACCGGGTGGCGGAACTCGACAAGGTGGTGCGCGACGGTTTTGCGCGTTTCGACTTCCAAGGCGTGTTCCAAGCGGTCTTCACCTTTGCCACAGTCGATCTTTCGGCCTTCTACTTCGACATCCGCAAAGACGCGCTTTACTGCGATGGCGACACCCTGCGCCGCCGCGCCGCGCGGACGGTGCTGGATATCCTTTTCCACCGTCTGACCACATGGCTGGCCCCGGTGCTGGTCTTCACCATGGAAGAAGTCTGGCTGGAGCGCTTCCCGGGCGACGACTCCTCGGTGCATCTGGTCGATATGCCCGAGACGCCCGAAGCATGGCTGAACCCGGAACTGGCGGCGAAATGGGCCAAGGTCCGCGCCGCGCGCCGGGTGGTGACCGCAGCGCTCGAAGTGCAGCGGACCGAGAAGGTGATCGGCGCCTCGCTCGAGGCGGCCCCCGTGGTACATGTCGACGACGCGGCGCAGCGGGAGGCGCTAGAAAGCGTGTCCTTCGAGGATGTCAGCATCACCTCCGACATCACCGTGACCGGCGATCCAGCGCCTGCCGAGGCTTTCCGCATGCCGGAGACCGACGGCGTGGCCGTGGTGTTTGAAAAGGCCGAGGGCGCAAAATGCGAGCGCTGCTGGAAGGTGTTGCCGGATGTCGGCACGCATGAATATCCCGGCGTCTGCGGGCGCTGTGATGAAGCGGTTCGCGAGGCATTGGCGGAAGCCTGAGGCGTTTTCAGTGAGTGATCAAACGGGCGTCGGGTTGACCGGCGCCCGTTTTTCTTTGTCAGGTCGCCTATGCCCCGCCCGTGGGAACCACGGGCATCGCCCTCCCTCCCCCCGGAGGGCGATTTTGCAGCGTTTGCGCAATTCGCACCTTTAGCGCCTCTTGCAAGTCCACACCCGCCAGATAGGGCGTATCGCCCCCATGGAGCGCGATGCCCTCAGCGCTCTTTCGCCGGCGTGATTTCTGGCGCAGAGTAGGGCGATGAAACAGGCCTCTCTCTCCACGCCCTTCGGCGATCTGATCGTCACCGAAGAAGACGGTTCGATCACGGCGCTCGGCTGGGGGCAGGCGGCGGGGCAAGACCGCTCGGAGGTGCTCGACACCGCTCTAAGGCAGATTAACGAATACGCGACAGGCCAGCGTCAGCAATTTGACCTGCCGCTGCGCGTCACCGGCAGCGATTTCCAGCGCGCGGTCTGCGCCGCCATCGCGGCCATTCCCTTCGGCCACACCCGCACCTACGGCGAGATCGCTCGTGACCTCGGCGTGCCAGCGCAGGCCGTGGGTGGGGCCTGTGGCGGCAATCCGATCCCGATCCTTATCCCCTGCCACCGCGTCATGGGCGCCAAGGGGCTTACCGGTTTCAGCGGCGCGGGCGGGGTCGAGACCAAGGTCGCCCTGCTGCGCCATGAAGGCGCGGCGGGACTGTTGATTTAAGGAGCTAAGGCGGGTTCAGTCGTCGCCCGAAGGGATCAATTGCTGCGCGGCACCGGCGCAGATCAGGTAGACAGAGGTGATCACCAGACCCCAATGCGCCCAGCTTTCGGGGTGGAAGTTCACCCAAGCGGACCAGCCCGCGAAGAAGGTCCAGGCCAGCGCCATGGGCAGCGTCACGGGGCGCCAACGCTCGGTCCGGACGGGGTGGACGAATTTGATCGGCAGAAACATCGCTGCGGCAAGGATCGTGACCACGATCAGGCTGATCCACCACTCGGGCTGCAAGGCAAAGAGCACCAGCACCAGCATGTTCCAGCAGCCGGGGAAACCTTTAAAGGAATTATCCTTTGTTTTCATGCGCGTGTCAGAGAAATACATGACACTGGCGAAGGTGATGATGATGATCATCGCCCAACCGCTCCAGCCATCCATCAGCCCCGAGGTAAAGAGCGCGAAGGCCGGGATGAAGACGTAAGTCAGATAGTCGATGATCAGATCCATCAAGACGCCATCGAACTCGGGCGCGTTGGTCTTCACGTCATATTTGCGCGCCAGCGGCCCGTCGATGCCATCGACGAAAAAGGCGATCACCAGCCATAGAAACATGAGGTCCCATTTCTCTTCCACGGCGGCGAGCATGGCGAGCATGGCCAGCACTGCTCCGGTGGCAGTGAAAAGGTGAACGAAGAGGGCGCGCATCTGTATGGTCATGCGTCTGCATCGCAAATCCGCCGAGGGGATGCAAAGGAAACTCTGGGCCCGATGGCAAAAACCAGCGTAGCGGGGGCAGGGCGGGGCAGCTATGCTTGACGCGATCGGCGGTGGGCGCAGGAAATATGGCCAAGTCCCGCGCACCGGGTTGACGGCTACCGCGATTCCCCTTAAAGCCAGCGAACCAATTCAGGGTCGGCTCTGCGCGGCCCCCACGTTATGTGTGTTTCCGGATCGCTGGAAAGACACAACAGCAAAAGGATGAACCCATGTCGCGCCGTTGCGAATTGACCGGAAAAGGCCCGATGACGGGCAACAACGTAAGCCACGCCAACAACCGTACACGCCGTCGGTTCCTGCCGAACCTCAACGACGTGTCGTTGCAGTCCGAAGCACTGGGCCGCGCTTTCAAGCTGCGCATCTCTGCCGCAGCCCTGCGCAGCGTTGACCACCGTGGTGGTCTGGACAAGTTCCTGGCAAAAGCCAAGGACGTTGAACTGTCCGACAACGCGTTGAAAATCAAAAAGGCCATCGCGAAATCCAGCGCGACAGCCGATGTGCTGAGCTAAGGCTTACCGCATAGAGATTGGGGCCTCGATCCGAAAGGATCGGGGCCTTTTTCGTTTTGGTCTTAGGGATTTGTTAGGGTTTCCGGCCTATCAGGGGCTAGGGCCGTGGCGGCTCGGGGTAATTTTCTTGCGCAGGGGCATGTTTTTATTCGGGAAACCTTAGACAGGCGCGCTAATTGATCTTCCGACAATTGTTGTTCTGGCCATGCTACCTGCCGAGCGGGGTTCAGACAGTGCATCAAGATCGGAGACTCCATGACCGACCCCACACCCGGCACGTCCAGTTCCACTACGCCACCCGATACGAATGAGATTGAGACTGATTTCGAGGTCGGCCAAGACAATATCGACGGATCCCTCGGCCCGTTGGGTTTTGACATTCACAACCCGGTCTTCATGGTCTCGGGCCTAACGGCGGTGGCTTTTGTGCTGCTGACCATGCTCTTCCCGGATCAGGCCGGGGTGGTCTTCCTAGCCGTTCGCGATTTCGCCACGACCAAGCTGGATTGGCTGTTCATGATCATCGTGAACATCTTCGTTCTGTTCTGCATCGCGCTGATTTTCATGCCGATTTCAAAGGTCAGGCTCGGCGGGCAAGAGGCCGTGCCGGAATATTCCTATCTGGCGTGGTTCGCCATGCTTTTTGCCGCGGGCATGGGGATTGGCCTGTTGTTCTTTGGCGTGCTCGAGCCGGTGTACCATATGAACGTCTCCGGCCCGCTGGGGGTGCCCCTGCCCATTGCCGAGGATGGGTCGATCATCCCCGAGTATGTGGAGGCCGCCCTTGCCATGGGTCTTGCGGCGACCTTTTATCACTGGGGGCTGCACGGTTGGGCGGTCTATGCGATCATGGCGCTGGCCTTGGCGCTCTTTACCTATAACAAGGGGCTGCCTTTTTCGATCCGGTCGTGCTTCTACCCGCTGCTGGGTGATCGGGTCTGGGGCTGGCCGGGGCATATCATTGATATTCTGGCGGTTTTCGCCACGCTCTTTGGCCTTGCCACATCGCTTGGCCTTGGCGCGCAGCAGGCCAATGCGGGGTTCAACTTCGCCTTCGGGCTTGAGATTTCGACCAATGTGCAGGTGATCATCATCCTGTTGGTGACCGCCGTGGCGCTGGTGTCGGTCTGGCGCGGGCTGGACGGCGGGGTGAAGATCCTGTCTGAGGTCAACATGATCGTGGCGGTCCTGTTCTTCCTCTTCGTGCTTTTCGTCGGCCCAACGCTGGTGGGGCTGGACGGGTTCTGGACCGGTCTGTTGGCCTATACGCAAGAGATCATCCCGCTCTCCAATCCCTTCGGCCGGGAGGATGATTCCTACCGTGAGGGTTGGACCGCGTTCTATTGGGCGTGGTGGGTCTCTTGGGCGCCTTTCGTAGGCATGTTCATCGCGCGGGTCTCGCGCGGGCGCACGGTGCGGGAGTTCATCATCTGCGTGTTGCTGATCCCGTCGCTGATCATCTTCATCTGGATGGGCGTCTTTGGCGGCATCGCGATCGACCAGATCCTTGCTAGCCCTGAGACATCGCTGGTCAAAGCCAATGTGATCGACAGCTATTCGCCGGAACTCTCGCTTTTCGGAATGCTGAATGAGCTTCCCTTTACCAAGATCGCCTCGACCATCGCGATCCTTCTGGCGCTGGTGTTTTTCGTCACCTCCTCGGATTCGGGGTCGCTGGTTGTCGATACGATCACGGCGGGGGGCAAGATTGATGCCCCGGTGCCGCAGCGCATCTTCTGGTGCATCGTCGAAGGGTTGATCGCCATCGTGCTGCTGATCGGCGGCGGGCTGTCGGCGCTGCAGGCCGGGGTCACCGCGACGGGGGTGCCTTTTGCGATCCTGATGCTGGTGATGTGTTACACGATCTACAAAGGGTTGCGCAGCGAACCGCGCTGATGGCCCGTGGCGCGCCGGTGGTTAGCGGCGCGCCTCAAGCACTTCGGCCACCCATTCCGGCACTGTCTGGCTGGCGGGCCCGATGCGATGTTCGGCGAACTGATTGCCCACGGCGGAGCGTTCGAGATTGAATTCTATCGTATGCGCCCCGGCGCGGCGTGCCTCGGCGACGAAACCGGCAGCGGGGTAGACATTGCCCGAGGTGCCGATGGCGGCAAAGATATCCGCTTCGGCCAGATGATCGAAAAGCGCGTCCATCTCATAGGGCATCTCACCGAACCAAACGATGTCGGGTCGCGCGGCGGGGGCACCGCAGGCGGGGCAGGGATCGCCCGGTGCCATGACCATGGGCGCGGGCCAGCGGTGATCGCAAGCGGCGCAGAGCGCGCCTTTGAGCGCGCCATGCATATGCATGACCTGCCGCGAGCCGCCCTGTTCGTGCAGACCGTCGACGTTTTGGGTAATCACCACCACCTCGCCGTGCAACTCGGCCTCCAGCCGGGCGAGGGCGCGGTGCGCGGCGTTGGGGGCCACTTCGGCGGCCTGCGCGCGGCGCGCGTTGTAGAAGTCGACGACCAGTTTGGGGTTGCGAGCGAAACCTTCGGGCGTCGCCACGTCTTCGACCCGGTGCTGCGCCCAGAGGCCATCTGAGGCGCGGAAGGTCTCAAGCCCGCTTTCGGCAGAGATGCCCGCGCCGGTGAGGATCACGATCTTGGTCATGGGGCATTATTCTCCGATAGGGTCCATGTCTTCAAGCAGGTGAAAGCCGTCGGCCAGCCAAGGCAATTGCGCGATGGCGGGGGCGATCATATGGGTCTGCATCAACTGCCGCAGGGTCTGAGCAATGTCGCGCGGCACGGGGCCGGACCATTCCGCGCCCGCGAAGAGAGAGATGGTGCGCGCAGGCGGTTGGGCCTGTGCCGCCGCGGGCAGGGGGTGCGCGGCGAGGCGGTCGTGAAAACGGGCGGCGCGCATGTATCCCAAGGGCGTGGTCATCGCCCAGCCGATGCCGCGGGCCACCATGGCCATCAGGGCCAGATGGCTGCCAATCTCGAAACGGGCGGGCAGGTTGTGTCTCTCTGATGCAAGATGCGCCTCGATCTGCCGCGCGATCAACTGATCGGCGGCATAGCGCAGGAAGGGCAGATCGGTGGCGCCGCGCAGCAGGGCGTCGGGATCGGCGGACGTGCCCGCGGGGGTAACGAGGATAAACGGATCGCGGGCCAGCGGGTATTCCAGAACCCCCGCCATCGGCCCGTCGATCTGCGCCGAGAGTGCCATATGCAGGCTCTTGTCGCGCAGCGCCCCAGCCAATTCATTGCTGCCTGCGGTGATCATCCGAAAGCGGCATCCGGTCAGGCTGTCGCCAAGGATCGTGGCAAGGCGCGGGGTCAGGTCATCATCGAAATCGTCGATCACGCCGAGGTTCAGCGCCTCCAGATGGGCCAAATCCATCACCGTGACTTCGCTCTGCGCTTGGCGCAATTCGCTGAGCGCCTGTTCGGCCCGGCGCAGGAACATCTGCCCGGCTGGGGTCAGTCGCATGGGGCGGCGGGTGTGATCGACCAGTTCCGCGCCGATGGCGGCTTCGAGGTTGCGCATCTGCTGGCTGACGGCGGGCTGGCTGAGCCCTGTGGCCTCGGCCGCCTGCGCCACCGATCCGCTTCGCGCCAACGCTTCAAACACTTCGATGCCCCGCAGGGTGATGCCCTTGTTCAGCATATGGTCCAATCTCTTTCGGAACTTGTGAAACCATGGGAAGGTCAGGTCAAGCCTTTGCCCAAGCAAGCGGCAGCCTCTCGGGCGTTTCCATGAAAGCGGTGCCGCCTGTCTTGAAGCCAGCGGTAAAGCTGCGCAGACTGCGCGGAAACTAGGAGCCATTCAAATGAAGATCGCCACAGCCGCCTATCCGCTCGATGTTCTGACATCATGGGCGCAATACGAAGACAAGTTGGCCCATTGGGTCGCCGAGGCGGCGGTGCAGGGGGCGGAACTGCTGGTTTTTCCTGAATATGCAGCAATGGAACTGGCGACGCTCGACGGGGCCGAGGTGGCGGGCGATTTGGAACGTTCGCTCATTTCGGTGTCGGACAAGCTTGAGGAGGCGGATCGTCTGCATGTGAAACTCGCCGCCGAGCATAACGTGCATATCGTGGCAGGCTCTGGCCCCGCAGCGACTGAGAGCCGCCCGGTGAACCGTGCCCGGCTGATCACGCCCACGGGGCAGATCGGCGTGCAGGACAAGCAGATCATGACCCGTTTCGAGCGTGAGGAATGGGGTGTGATCGGGGGCAATGCGCTTCAGGTCTTTGACACGGCCATTGGCAAGATCGGGATTCTCATCTGCTATGACAGCGAGTTTCCCCTGCTGGGCCGTGCGCTGGCGGAATGTGATGTGATCTGCGTGCCCAGTGTCACCGAAACGCTCGCGGGCTATTGGCGGGTGCGCATCGGCTCCATGGCGCGGGCGCTGGAGAATCAGTGTATCACTGCCATGTCTTCGGTCGTGGGCAAGGCCGATTGGTCCGAGGCTTTGGGCCAATCCTATGGCGCGGGCGGGATTTTCTGCCCCCCGGATCGCGGCTTCCCGCCTACGGGGGTTTTGGCTGTGCGCGAGGTTAACGCGCCCGGCTGGACCGTGGCCGACGCCGACTTGGCGCAGGTCGCCCAGGTGCGCGCGGATGGCATCGTGCTTAACCGAAGGGACTGGCAAGACCAGATTGGCCGCGACGGAAAGGCGATAAACGTCGCTTTGCGCTGAATCCCCCTTGAAAAAGCGCGAAAATGCGCCCATTTAAGCCTGCGCCCTCGTTTTGGAGGGTTTTGTGCTCAAGGAGAGACCATGGCCAAGGAAGATACGCTCGAATTTCCCGGTGTCGTGAAGGAACTCCTGCCTAACGCGACGTTTCGGGTCGAGCTGGAAAACGGCCATGAGATCATCGCGCATACGGCAGGCAAGATGCGGAAAAACCGCATCCGTGTTCTGGCTGGCGACAAGGTTCAGGTGGAAATGACACCCTATGATTTGACCAAGGGTCGGATCAACTATCGCTTCAAGTAAGCGGCACCGCGTTCGCGCGTTGCGCGGCGCAGGCGGGGCCGTGCGCGGCCCCGACCGGGCCGCCGGCCTCAGGCAAAGAGGCCCATAAGATGCAATTCATTCTTGGATCAGGATCGCCGCGCCGGTTGGAGCTTTTGGCCCAGATCGGCGTGACCCCCGATGCCATTCGCGCCCCCGACATCGACGAGACCCCCCATAAGGCCGAGCTGCCGCGCCCCTATTGCGCCCGAATGGCGCGCGAGAAAGTGGCGGCGGTGCCTGCGGGCGCGGAGGATATCGTGCTTTGCGCCGATACCACCGTGGCGCTTGGCCGGCGCATCCTCGGCAAGCCCGAGGATGAGGCCGAGGCCGAAGCCTTTTTGCGGCTGATGTCGGGCCGTCGGCATAAGGTGGTCACCACCGTCGCCGTCAAACGTGGCGAAAAGCTGTGGCAGCGCGATGTGCAAAGCAGCGTGAAGATGAAATCCCTGTCCGAGCCCGAGATTCGCCGCTACCTCGCCACCGGCGATTGGCGCGGCAAGGCGGGCGGCTATGGCATTCAGGGCCCCGCGGGCGCGTTGATTCCTTGGATCAGCGGGTCATTCACTGCAATTGTCGGCCTGCCATTGGCCGAGGCTGCGAACCTGCTGCAAGCGGCAGGCTACCCATTTGACGGAAGGACGCCATGAAGGGCCGTATGATTATTCTCGACCATCTCGGTGATATCGAGGCCGCCGCCCTGATGGTGGACGGCAAGCTGGATGATTTTCTGATCGACAGTGACGGGCCGCGCGTCGGCACCGTTTACCGCGCGATTGCGGATCGTCCGGTGAAGGGGCAGGGGGGCATGTTCCTTAAGACCCCCGATGGCCCGGCGTTCCTGCGTCAGATCAAGGGGCTGGCCCCGGGTCAGACGATTCTCGTGCAGGTCTCGGGCCATGCCGAGCCGGGCAAGGCGATCCCGGTGACCAATAAGCTGCTCTTTAAGTCGCGCTATGCCATCGTGACGCCGGATGCGCCGGGGCTGAACATCTCGCGCAGCATCAAGGACGAGGAAGAGCGCGACCGGCTGCTCGAAATCGCCCATGAGGTGGCGGGTGGGGCCGATCTGGGCTTGATCCTGCGGTCCTCCTGCGCCGGTGCCGATGCGGAGGATATCGCCGAGGATATCGCCAATATGCTCAGCTTGGCGGATACCGTGGCCAATGATGACGCGCAACAGATGGAGGTGCTGAGCGAAGGCGATGGCCCGCATCTGCTCGCTTGGCGCGATTGGACCGCGCCCGCCGAGGTGGTGACCGAGGTCGGTGGTTTTGACGACCACGGCGTTCTGGAAGAGCTCGACCGCGTGGCCTCGGCGCAGGTGCCGCTCGGCGGCGGCGCGTCGATCTTTGTGGAGCCGACACGTGCGCTGGTTGCGGTCGATGTGAACACCGGCAACGATGCCTCGCTCGCCGCCGGGGTGAAGGCCAATATGGCCTGTGCCAAAGCGCTGCCGCGTGCCCTGCGTCTGCGCGGGTTGGGCGGGCAGATCACGCTCGACCTTGCGCCCATGCCCAAGAAGGACCGCCGGACGTTTGAAAGCGCCCTGCGCGCCGCTTTCCGCGCCGACGATGTGGATACGACGCTGGTCGGCTGGACGCCTCTGGGCCATTACGAGCTGCAACGCAAACGCGCCCGCCCGGTGCTGGCGGAGGTGCTGACAGGGGCAGGCCAATGAGCTGCCCGATCTGCAAAGCCGAAACCGTCAAGGCGCATCGCCCCTTCTGCTCGCGCCGCTGCGCCGACATCGATCTGGGCCGCTGGTTCAACGGCAGCTACGCCGTCCCCTCGCGCGACCCCGAAGACGTGGAAGCCGCCATCGACGCCGCCGAAGCGCCACAAGACCGCCCCGCAAAGCCCCATTAACACAGGAAAATTTGCGTTTTTTGAAAAGAAGTGGGTTTCAGGGCAAAATGGGGCTGGACACCCCGCGCCACAGGTCCTAGAACCCGCTCACCCGACCTTGAAAGAGGTGACCCGTGCCCGGGTAGCTCAGGGGTAGAGCAGTGGATTGAAAATCCTCGTGTCGGTGGTTCGATTCCGCCCCCGGGCACCATTTTTACTAAAACAGACAGACCGTAAGCCTCGCTGCCCAACGCGCGTGATTTCCCTCACAACGGAACCCGCGCCTCCTGCCCAACGTTGTTCCCCTACCTAGATAGAGGAGAGCAACCATGGCAAATGACGACCAAGCAAAAGGCAAGGCGAAAGACATCGGTGGCAAGCTGAAAGAAGAAGCCGGCGATGCCACAGGCAACGAAGACCTGAAGCACGAAGGTCAGGCCGATCAGGCCGAAGGCAAAGTGCAAAAGGGTGTCGGTGACGCCAAGGACAAACTATCTGATTGATTGCAAAAGCGCGCCTCTTCTCGGAGGCGCGCTTTTTCTATTCGGGCTGCTGCCCGCGCTCTCACCTTTTGATGATGATATAGAGCGCATGGACGATCCCGGGCAGGTAACCCAGCAAGGTCAGTAGAATGTTAATCCAGAAGTGCTTTCCCAGACCTTCCTGCAAGAACACCCCAAGAGGGGGCAGTAGGATAGCGATGATGATGCGAATGATGTCCATAGTGTCACGCCGGGTGCGCCGGGCTCCTTTCCAAACTGATTAAACCTTGCCCTAAGCTAGCTCCCGAGCCTCACACGGCCAGTGGTGGCGCGTTGAACGGGGCGCAATTAACACTCGCCGCAGCATGGGTTTTGCGGCAATCTACCAAACAGCCAGAGGAGGGGCAGGGTGGAGCCAGTCAGGATCATGTGGCGCCAGATCATGGAGATGGCGCGAGAGACAATCGCACTTTTGCCGCAGATCGCTGTCGCAACCCTCGTATTGATATTAACCTGGGCCATGGCCGCGCTTGGCCGGTCGCTGGTCAGCAGAACCCTGTCCAGGACCAAGCTGCGCCCGAGCCTTCAGGACCTCTTTACCCTTTTGACATCTATCCTCATCTGGGTCTTTGGCATCATGATCGCGGCCGTGATCGTCTTTCCCGGGCTCACGCCTGCGAGCATTCTGGCGGGGCTCGGCATCGGGTCGGTCGCCATCGGCTTCGCTTTCAAGGACGTCTTTGAGAATTTCCTTGCCGGGATCATCATCCTCTTTCGTCGGGAAATGCGCATGGGGGATCATATCGAATGCGAGGGAATCGAGGGCAAGGTCACCCATATCGCCATTAGAGAGAGCCATATCCGCCAGACGGACGGGCAGCTCGTGATCGTGCCCAATGCGATGCTCTTCAAGAACCCCGTCTATGTGCGCACGGATCAAAAGCACCGTCGGCAAACCGTGATCTGCGGGGTGGCCTATGATGTCGATCTGGGTGAAGCGCGGGCGGTGATCTTTGAAGCGGTCGCGCGCTGCGAGACGGTAGAGCAGGGGGAGCATCCGATTCAGGTCTTCGCCCAAGAGTTCGGGGAGTCCTCCATCAACTTCGAGGTGACTTGGTGGACAGGCTCAGCCCCGGTCGAGCAGCGCCGCTCTCGGGATGAGGTGGTGACCGCGGTGAAGCGTGCGCTTGACGAGGCAGGGCTGGAAATTCCTTTCCCCTACCGCACGCTCACCTTCAAAGAGCCGCTTCCGCTCAGTCGGGCGGAGGAGGATGCAGGGGAGGAGTAGGGCCTGTGCTGCGAGTCGCCGATTTTGCCCTGTGGTCCCGTGAATCGCGGTCGATTCATGGGCCGGCAGTGAGGGTATCGGCTTAGATAGGCCAGGGGAGGCCAGCCTCGGCGCGCTAGGAGTGGAAATTTAGCACGCCATTTCAGCGCCTTGCCGAAAAGTTCCCCGAAATCTCATCTTTTCTCAACTTTCTGCTTGCGGCTTTGCCCCAGTAACCTTAGAACCCCCTCTACCGGCGGCGCTGAGACGCACCGCTGGGGCGCCAGACGGGGCGGACGGCAGCGAAGACGCGGTGGTTCGGATCAAGAGGCGGATAAGAATTCGAGGTATTAGAGGCGGGGCGCGCCAAGAAGTTAGGGCGCATCTCAGTTTCTTTTGTCTCA
>NZ_JBIFFM010000031.1:0-3479 GCF_043556995.1 Sulfitobacter sp. 1A15106
ATTGACATCGTAAAGAGAGATACTAACAACATGTTTGATCTCACCGCGTTAGGTGATGATCTCAGTTGCTGCCCTTCGGGGCCGGTGTTTGACGGGCTGTTTCCTCGGTCTTTCAAGCATATCGCGGCTGAAACGAATATGTTGTCCAAGTCAAGTACACTAACCAGAGCGGTGACGCTGCCTCCTGCACGGATGGCAGCTATCTGCATCGCTCATTGTCCAGACGACAGTCTGGGCGGGTAAAGTATGCTTTTGATGCAGAATAAGAGGGTCAGTTTCTTACCAGCTTCTGATCTTCGCGCGAGGCGCTAAGTCTTGCTTTTTCTGGATCAAATCAAGCGCGAAAAGGGCGTTTGGTGAATGCCTTGGCAGTAAGAGGCGATGAAAGACGTGATACTCTGCGATAAGCCATGGGGAGCTGAGAATAAGCTTTGATCCATGGATTTCTGAATGGGGCAACCCACCTGATACTTTGTTATTACTGCACTTCGGTGCAGCTAATAACTTGGTAAACCAGGTATTTTTAACCTGAATATATAGGGTTAAAAAGGCAAACCCGGGGAACTGAAACATCTAAGTACCCGGAGGAAAGGAAATCAATATGATACTCCCCTAGTAGCGGCGAGCGAACGGGGACCAGCCGAGCCATGAGTGTGGTTAGAATGCGTTGGAATGCGCAACCAAAGTGGGTGATAGTCCCGTATAAGAAGCATGATTGGACGTATTAAGTAGGGCGGAACACGTGAAATTCTGTCTGAAGATCGGAGGACCACCTTCGAAGGCTAAGTACTCCTTACTGACCGATAGTGAACCAGTACCGTGAGGGAAAGGTGAAAAGCACCCCGACGAGGGGAGTGAAACAGTACCTGAAACCGAACGCCTACAATCAGTTGGAGCATCCTTGCGATGTGACAGCGTACCTTTTGTATAATGGGTCATCGACTTGGTCTCACGAGCAAGCTTAAGCCGTTAGGTGTAGGCGCAGCGAAAGCGAGTCTTAATAGGGCGTCGAGTTCGTGGGATCAGACCCGAAACCGAGTGATCTAGGCATGGCCAGGTTGAAGATAAGGTAACACTTATTGGAGGACCGAACCCACATCTGTTGAAAAAGATCGGGATGAGCTGTGCCTAGGGGTGAAAGGCCAATCAAACTCGGAGATAGCTGGTTCTCTGCGAAATCTATTTAGGTAGAGCGTCATCCGAATACCCTCGGGGGTAGAGCACTGGATGGGTAATGGGGCCCCACAGGCTTACTGATCCTAACCAAACTCCGAATACCGAGGAGTACTGGATGGCAGACACACGGCGAATGCTAACGTCCGTCGTGGAGAGGGAAACAACCCTGACCTCCGGCTAAGGCCCCTAATTCATGGCTAAGTGGGAAAGCAGGTGAGACGACCAAAACAACCAGGAGGTTGGCTTAGAAGCAGCCATCCTTTAAAGATAGCGTAACAGCTCACTGGTCTAAATAAGTTGTCTTGCGGCGAAGATGTAACGGGGCTCAAGCCATGAGCCGAAGCCGAGGATGCATTTATTGCATGGTAGCAGAGCGTAGTGTGACATAGTTCCATGTGTCCTTATCGTCCCTCGGGACGTATTGGACACGCGGAGCTTTCTGTGAAGCTGGCGCGTGAGCGATCCGGTGGAGAGATCACTAGTGAGAATGATGACATGAGTAGCGACAAAGAGTGTGAGAGACACTCTCGCCGAAAGTCCAAGGGTTCCTGCTTAAAGCTAATCTGAGCAGGGTAAGCCGACCCCTAAGGCGAGGCCGAAAGGCGTAGTCGATGGGAACCAGGTTAATATTCCTGGGCCAGATGGAAGTGACGGATCGCAGGGGTAGTTCATCCTTATCGGATTGGATGGGCTGCTGAGCGGTCCCTGGAAATAGCTCCATCATCAGATCGTACCCTAAACCGACACAGGTGGACAGGTAGAGAATACCAAGGCGCTTGAGAGAACTATGTTGAAGGAACTCGGCAAAATACCTCCGTAAGTTCGCGAGAAGGAGGCCCGGTTCCTAGGCAACTAGGGGCTGGGGGCACAAACCAGGGGGTGGCGACTGTTTATTAAAAACACAGGGCTCTGCGAAGTCGCAAGACGACGTATAGGGTCTGACGCCTGCCCGGTGCCTGAAGGTTAAAAGGAGGAGTGAGAGCTCTGAATTGAAGCCCAGGTAAACGGCGGCCGTAACTATAACGGTCCTAAGGTAGCGAAATTCCTTGTCGGGTAAGTTCCGACCTGCACGAATGGCGTAACGACTTCCCCGCTGTCTCCAACATAGACTCAGCGAAATTGAATTACCGGTCAAGATGCCGGTTACCCGCGGTTAGACGGAAAGACCCCGTGCACCTTTACTACAGCTTCACACTGGCATTAGGCCGAACATGTGCAGGATAGGTGGTGGGCTTTGAAACCGAGACGCCAGTCTCGGTGGAGCCTCCCTTGAGATACCACCCTTGTTCTGCTTGATGTCTAACCGCGGACCGTTATCCGGTTCCGGGACCCTGTGTGGCGGGTAGTTTGACTGGGGCGGTCGCCTCCTAAATCGTAACGGAGGCGCGCGAAGGTTGGCTCAGAGCGGTCGGAAATCGCTCGTTGAGTGCAATGGCAGAAGCCAGCCTGACTGCGAGACTGACAAGTCGAGCAGAGTCGAAAGACGGCCATAGTGATCCGGTGGTCCCAAGTGGGAGGGCCATCGCTCAACGGATAAAAGGTACGCCGGGGATAACAGGCTGATACTGCCCAAGAGTCCATATCGACGGCAGTGTTTGGCACCTCGATGTCGGCTCATCTCATCCTGGGGCTGGAGCAGGTCCCAAGGGTACGGCTGTTCGCCGTTTAAAGAGGTACGTGAGCTGGGTTTAGAACGTCGTGAGACAGTTCGGTCCCTATCTTCCGTGGGTGTAGGATACTTGAGAGGAGTTGCCCCTAGTACGAGAGGACCGGGGTGAACGATCCACTGGTGGACCAGTTGTAATGCCAATTGCAGTGCTGGGTAGCTATGATCGGACAGGATAACCGCTGAAGGCATCTAAGCGGGAAGCCCCCCTCAAAACAAGGTATCCCTGAGAGCCGTGGTAGACCACCACGTCGATAGGCCAGAGATGTAAGCGTAGTAATACGTTCAGTTGACTGGTACTAATTGCTCGATAGGCTTGATTTGATCCAGTAGAAGCAAGACTGCTTACTGATCAAAAGCATACACATACAATCAGTTGTGCTGACTTGGACAAACAACGCTTTGCGCTCCAATAGAGACGGAGCGGGAACGGGCATCCTTCGGATACCCCGCCTCCCGCCGCCGCTCTGCTGCGCAGAGCGCTGACTAGGAATTTATTCGGTTTGGTGATCATAGCGCGAGCAAAACACCTGGTCCCATCCCGAACCCAGCCGTTAAGTGCCGTAGCGCCGATGGTACTGCGTCTTAAGACGTGGGAGAGTAGGTCATCGCCAAACCTAATAAGTTCCTAGACTAC